>NZ_LR134289.1:3054545-3360000 GCF_900636535.1 Chryseobacterium gleum | reverse complement strand
AGTTAAAGTAAAAATAAGCAAAATATTTTTAACTAAACAAGGCTTGTTGTGTAAAAATAAAAATTTAATAGTAAAATGATTCAAACATTTATAAATCTTTATTCAATTATTATGAAATAAATACTAATTTTAAGCTTGCGTAATCCGAAAAGCTTACAGATTAGGAGATAATTAAACGATAACTATGAAAAATTTAAAGAAAATTGAAAGAAAAGAATTGAAAACTATTTCAGGAGGAATTGATAAATGCTATGATCTCAGAGAATCTCCAGATGATCCTTGTCAGGAACTTAATAATCAAAATAATGGTTGTTATAGAATGAATAGTTGTACAATGTTATGTACGCTTGTTCCATGTTTCTAACGGAATTATTATAGTAAAATGGCTGCCTATAGGGCAGCCATTATTTTTTATTTTTTAATCAATCCTAACTCAATCAATCTTTCATGCAGGAATTCTCCGGCAGTAGTATCTTCGTATAATTTTGGATTGTTTTCATCTACACAGTTCTCAAGTGCATTTAAAGACATTGCACTGATAGGATGCATAAAGAAGGGAATTGAATATCTTGAAGTACTCCACAATTCTCTTGGCGGATTTACCACTCTGTGGATGGTAGATTTCAATTTGTTGTTGGTATGTCTTGACAGCATATCTCCGACATTGATCATCAGTTCGTCAGGCTCTGCAATAGCATCGATCCATTCTCCATTATGGTTCTGAACCTGAAGACCTTTACCTTGTGCTCCCATTAGAAGGGTAATAAGGTTAATATCACCATGTGCAGCTGCTCTTACTGCATCATCCGGTTCTTCAGTGATTGGCGGATAGTGAATGGGTCTTAAAATAGAATTTCCTTCTGCGATTTTGTCATCAAAATAAAATTCATCTAAACCAAGATGTAATGCTAAAGCTCTCAGCACGTACTGTCCTGTTTTCTCAAGCATTTGGAATGCCTCTTTACCTACTTCATTGAATTTTGGAAGTTCATCAACGATTACATTGTCAGGATACTCAGTTCTGTACTTGGAATCATGAGACAGGTACTGTCCAAAGTGCCAGAATTCTTTTAAGTCTCCTTTTTTGAAACCTTTTGCAGTTTCTTTACCGAATCCTACATAACCTCTCTGGCCTCCAATTCCGGGAATCTCGTACTTTTGTTTCGTTTCCACAGGCAGGTCAAAAAAGTTTTTTACCTCTCCATACAAATCATCTACCAGGTTGTCATCAAGAAAGTGGCCTTTTAGGGCTACAAAACCAATTTCTTCATAAGCTTTTCCGATTTCATTTACAAATTTCTGTTTGCGTTCCGGGTTGTCCGAAAGGAAATCACGCAGGTCTACACTAGGTATTTTATCCATTTTTAGAAATTTACGAACAGCAAAATTACATTTTTTTTAATTTAAATGATTTTAAAATCATTATTTATAAGTTAAATTTGCTGTATGAAAAAATATTCTTCTAAGAGAAGTATCCAAATACTTGCACATCTTCTTCAGCAGTACGGAATTGCAGATATCGTCATCTCTCCGGGGTCAAGAAATGCTCCTTTGGCCATTCATTTTTCAGAGGTAGATAGTTTTAACTGCTACAGCATTGTAGACGAAAGAAGTGCTGCTTTCGTGGCAATGGGAATGGCGAAAAGTGAGAAAAAGCCGGTAGCAATTACGTGTACCAGCGGATCAGCAGTAGTCAATTATTATCCAGCCATTACAGAAGCATTTTATCAGAATGTTCCTCTTTTGGTGTTAACAGCTGACAGGCCGACGGATTTTGTTGATATTTTTGATGGGCAGACGATCAGACAGAAAGATGTTTTTCATCAGCACTCTTACGGTGATTTTCAATTGCTGGAAGACAGTAAGGAGAATGCGGAAGATATTAATTTCGACACGATAAAAAAGGCGATCGAGCTTTGTTTTGAAAAACAAGGGCCTGTACATATTAATATTCCTTTGGAAGAACCATTGTACGAATTGGTTTCTGAACTTCCGACTTTCCCGACAGTTGAAAAAACAATCAAGCATAGAGATTATGAAATCCCATCCAATCTGATTGCAGAATGGCATACTTCACAGAGAATTATGCTGTTGGTGGGAACAAGAGATTACAGTCCGGAACTTGAAAATCAATTGACGCAGCTGGTAAAAAACCATTCTGTTGTGGTATTGAGTGAAGCGAACTCCAACTTATATCATGAAAAGTTTTTCAGACATATAGACCGTTATATTTTTAATTTTACGGA
The DNA here is from genome assembly GCF_900636535.1 of Chryseobacterium gleum. Classification (NCBI taxonomy): domain Bacteria; kingdom Pseudomonadati; phylum Bacteroidota; class Flavobacteriia; order Flavobacteriales; family Weeksellaceae; genus Chryseobacterium; species Chryseobacterium gleum. Next base: position 3,357,754 of record NZ_LR134289.1, on the reverse strand, counting down.
AGAAGATTATAAAACATATGCTCCTGATCTGTTGATTACAGTAGGACAGAATGTAGTTTCCAAAAAAGTAAAGCAATTCCTGAGAAGTGCCCGTCCGAAACAGCACTGGCACCTGGATGAAGTATGGCAGCCGGATACTTATTTTTCACTGACTGAAAAAATAGAAGTAAAGCCTGAAGTTTTCTTCTCAAAACTGCTGAAATTTATCAATCTGGAGCCAAGACCTTACTTTAATCTCTGGGATGTTTTAAGGGACAAAAAAGATGCTAAGCATGAGCAGTTCTTAAATACAATTGAATTCTCTGATTTCTATTTTTTCAATAAGGCTTCCCAAACGGTTCCTGAAAATTATAATATTCATTTTAGTAACTCATCAGGGATCAGATATGCCCAGCTGTTTGATTTCGGGAAGAGAAAGATATACTGCAACAGGGGAACGAGCGGTATTGATGGATCTACTTCAACAGCAATGGGATTTGCCATCAAAAATGAAAATCCAACCTTGCTGATCACTGGAGATCTGAGTTTCTTTTATGATATCAACGGGCTTTGGAATCAGTATATTCCACCATTTGTAAGAATTATGATCTTCAATAATGGTGAAGGAAATATCTTTAAAATCATTCCGGGACCAGGAAACGCCAATCCAAATACGCTGGATGAGTTTATTGCTACAAAACACCGTAAAAATGCAGAATCTTTGGCCAAGCATTTCGGTTTTTCCTACATCAGAGTGGAAGATGAACTTACTTTGGACAGAGTTCTGGAAAACTTCTTCAAGCCAGATGCACAGCCGAAAATCCTTGAAGTGAACACTCACGGGAAGAACAGTGCAGACGTTCTGAAGTCGTATTTTGAATTTATGAAATAGATTTAAAGATCAAGATATTCTTCATTGCCCGGCAGATTGATAATTCTGTCGATGGAGTAGATGAACATGTCATCAAAATCATTCAACGCATTAATGATCTGGAAATGGGAGAATTGCTTTATATTCTGTAAAGTGATTTCCGTTTCTTTGATCTTTTTATGCTTTAAAAGATGCTGTCTCTGTACTCCGTTCAGCAGATAGGTAGAAGGGGTAAACCAGTCTTTTCCCTTTAAAAATAAAAGGTTGGAAAAAGAAGTATCCGTGATATGATTATTTTTGACGATGATAATTTCTTCTGTCTTGGCTTTCATCTTCATTTTATCCAGCTCCTTACGATCTTCAAACTTGAAAGAATAATCGAAACTGTTGTTTTCTACCAGCTGAAAATCCTGAATTTCAGGAATGGCATAGGGAATCATCTGTGTCCTGATCTTTTTATCAAGGTCATAGGCAATTCTTAGTTTAAAAAGACCATCTTCATCGTGCTGCAGACTTTTATAGATTTTGGCCAGATCGATAGAGTCTTCCTTTCCGAAATGGGAAAACGTTTGATTGACACGCTTCTGATGCAGATCCAATAAAAAAACCTCCTGATCTTCTACCTTAATACTTTCAATGAATTGGGACATAGATTTTATTTTTCATTTCCTGATACTCGTCTTCTAATTTACTCATATGCGTTATACCGCCTCCGCTTTTGAAATAAAGTTGATCTCCTTCTTTTTCAATAAAGCGTATCATGACACAGCTGTCAACATTCTGACCGTCAAACCATCCGCAGACTCCTGTATAATATCCTCTGTCATATCCTTCTGCATTCAGAATAATTTCCAGTGTTTTAGGTTTCGGAGCTCCTAAAATAGAGCCCGCAGGAAGCAGTTTTTTCATAATGCTTCCTATCCTGCCGATAAATTCAGATTTTACTGTGCCTGAAATTTCGGAACTCATTGCGTACAGATCTTTCTGCTGTGTTTTGATAAAGTCAATATGCTGAAACTGATCTACCTTTACATCATCGGCCACCATGCTCAGATCATTCCTAAGCAGGTCTACAACAGTGTAATGTTCTGCTTTTTCCTTTTTATCATTCTTCAGGATTTCTGCTGCATTTTCAATGGAAGCATCAATTGTTCCTTTCATCGGATACGTCAAAATTTTGCCATCAATGATCTTTACAAAAGTTTCAGGAGAAAAAAATACAAAAAAATCTTTATAAAATACCTTATACTTAGCATTTGAGTGATAAAAAATTTCTTCTAAGGTTAAATTGGTCTCTATCTTCGTTTTTCTGGTATAATTTACTAGATAAGAGTTTCCCAGACGAATATTTTTCTGAACTTTATCAAATCCGATTTTAAAGCTTTCCTGTGTTTCCGGAAATGATTTCCATACCACTTTTTTGTTAAGATCGTGTACTGTTTTAATGTTGTTAAAATCTTGAAAATCAATTATTAATCCTGATTTTTCAATCTCTTTCTCCTGGTATATTTCAACATTCTCCGAAAGAAAGTCGATCACGAAAAAATAGGGAACCTTCTGAAGAGAAAGTTCGTCCATTTCCATAAATTTTTGATGATTCACTGAAAACATTCCGCAAAAATAATTATTGATGTTTACTTTTGCATAAATTTTTTATGATGCAGAACAAATATCCTCAGAAACCGGGAATAGATTTTATATTGAAGCAGGCATTTTTCTACTGGAATAAAACACTCGTTTTTCAGTTGATGTTTTCAATCATCTTTTTTGGAATATTTCTTACCGCAATTATGCTTTTCGGACAGAAGTATGACGTTTTTTCATATAATAAAGAATTACAGGAAGCCTTTATGGAAGGAACCCAGGCTTATCTGAAAAAAATGGAAGAAATAACGGCTACTGAAAATTATCAGATGTTCACACTGGCAATCTGGGGAACCACAGCATTTTTATATCCATTGAATCTTGGGATGTTTCAGATCTTCCGTAAGCTTGATCTCAGGGAAAATATTGTAATAGGTGATTTGTTTGTAGGATATAACGGACTTAACTTTTTTAAATATGTAGGATATTTCCTTTTCTGGTTCTTCATTTACAAATTTACTATTCCTACAATAATACTGGCAGTACTTTGGGTTGCGGTGACTCTATTTGTCGCTCCGCTGATGTTTTTTACCAATAAAAGGATTTTCGAAGCTATCTCTCTGAATTTTAAAGCGTTTAAAATGTATTTTGTTGAAATAATGGTTTGTGTGATTGTGGCTTTTCTGTTTAAATATTTAGGATTCGCCTTATTTCTGATAGGTGGACTTTTCACTTTCCCCTTTTGGAATGCCATGATTTACTCACTTTATAAAACCATTTTTTCAGAGAAAATTTAAATTTCGTCCCTGTTTAATATGATTTTTTACTAAAAAAAACTAAATTTGGTCAAAATCATTAAATATTTAAACTATGTCTGAATTTAACGAATTTGACCAACAAGGCTCTGTGCCTAACAGAGATACGGGGTCTATTATTTCTCATGCTTTTGAAATGTATAAAGGAGTCTTCGGTTATGGAATCGTAGCGATGGTTGTTTACCTGATCGGAGGATCTGTTATTCAAATGCTTACTGGGTTTGACTCTGCTTCCATGGTTGAAGAAATGAAATCAGGAGGAGAATTTAATTACTGGAGTGCTCCGGGACTTCCTTTATATATGGGAGTTTCCAGTCTTTTCGGTCTTTTATTATCCCCTCTGTATGTAGGATTGATCTATATGGTGAATAAATACAACACCAAAAATCCGATTGAATTTTCTGATCTTTTCATTGGATACCGTCAGAATTTTGTTAATATCCTGATCTACAGTCTTCTTTCCGGAATCATTTCGTCTGTGGCACTGGCATTGTGTGTGCTGCCGATCATTTTTGTATATCCTTTCCTTTTAATTGGGTATCCTATTCTTTTATTTGAAAATGCTTCAGCAACAGAGGCTTTGGGGAAATCGTTCAATATTGCTAAAGAAAATTATGGAACATTTTTGTTAACGGGTTTCCTCGGTTTCCTGATTTCTATTGCAGGCGTTGTTCTTTGCGGAATAGGAGTTATTTTGACGGCACCATTTATTATGATTGTCATGTACTCTACTTATTGCGCTTTCTTAGGAAAACCAAGACAAATTATGTACAGCAAGTAAAATAGAAAAGCATGATGAATAAGGACAAGCAAATAAGCAGTGTTGCAATAAAGCAGGTGTCATTGCTGGCAATCATTCTTGTATTGACGGGATTGATCTGTTTTAATCTGGCATTGTTTATTCCCTCGGTTCTGGGAGCAATTACCATATATGTAGTCTGCAGAAAATACAATTTTTATCTGCAGGAAGAAAAAAAATGGAAACCTTCCCTGGCCGCCTTTGCATTAATGTTTGCAAGCCTTATTGTTCTTATTCTTCCCATCTATTTTATTGCTGATCTGATTATTGATAAACTGGGAAATGCACAGGCATATATGGCCAAATTCAATATTTTTCTGGACAAGATACATACTTATATTTTTGATAAAGTAGGATTTGATATTCTCAGCAAGGAAAATATGACAAAGCTGAAGGATTCTGTAGGAAAGATTTCTACTTCTGCGCTAAGTGGGACATTCAATACCCTTACGGTGGTTATGTCCATGTATTTTATTCTTTATTTTATGCTGGAAAAACCCAGGTTATTTGAAAGGATTTTAAGTAATGCTGCACCTCTTAAGAGGGCCAACATTTCCCTGATTGGCGATAAAATGAGGAAACTGATTATGGCCAATGCTATCGGGATTCCTGTTGTAGCAGTAGGACAGGGAATAGTTTCTCTGATAGGATATATAATCTTTGGTGCTCCGGGACCTGTATTATTATTTGCCCTTACAGCTGCTTCTTCGGTAATTCCTGTAGTAGGAACTGCTATTGTTTATGTTCCGGTATGTATCTTTATGATTGCTGAAGGAAATACGGGGCCGGGATTAGGATTGGCCGCATACTGTGTAGTGGTGGTAGGTCTTACGGACAACCTTCTCCGTTTTACCCTTTTAAAGAAGCTGGAAAATATTCACCCTTTAAATACCGTATTCGGAATTATCATGGGAATGAATCTGTTTGGCTTTATGGGGCTTATTTTCGGGCCTATTCTGATCTCTCTGACCCTTTTGCTGATTCAGGTGTACAGAAATGAATTTTCGGATGAAGAAACGCCTCCGGATCTCGAATTACCAAATCAGAATGATCTTCAGGAAAAATTAATTTAAGTATAAAAAGTGGAAGGTATAAATTCTGAAATATTAAAAGAAATCTGCGTTATCAAAATGCCTTTTGGTAAGTACGAAGGAACAATCCTTGCAGATCTTCCGATCAGCTATCTGGAATGGTTCAACAGAAGCGGAATGCCCAAAGGAAAACTGGGGATGCAGCTTGCAACCGTCTATGAAATCAAGCTGAATGGGCTGATGGACCTTTTAATTCCTATTAGGGCAGCAGTAAGAAATGGATTGTAAAAATTAAAATATAACAACCGGTTAAAAAGTTTCGGCGGCATCGAAGATGCCTCCGAAACTTTTTTATAATCAATTATTTAAGCCTTCAAAGCTTCAATTTCATCTCTCAGCTTCGCTGCCTTAATAAAGTCAAGGTTTTTTGCTGCAGCTTCCATTTCTTTCTGCTTCTGGGCAATCATTTTATCAATATCTTCGCTTGCATAGCTGGCTTTTGTTTCCGCCACCTTCTGAAGAATTTCTTTCTGAGTATATTTTTCATCCGGGAAGTCTTTGCTTCTTCCGACAAGATTTTCAGAAATCTTTTTATTCAAAGCTTTTGGTTGAAGTCCATGTTCTTCATTATACTTCATTTGCTTGGCACGGCGGTATTCTGTTTCATCCAGAGTTGCCTGCATAGATTTGGTGATTTTATCGGCATACATGATCGCTTTTCCGTTCACATTCCTTGCAGCACGGCCTACCGTCTGGATCATAGATCTTCTGCTTCTCAGCATTCCTTCTTTATCTGCATCTAAAATAGCCACTAAAGAAACTTCAGGTAAGTCTAAACCTTCTCTTAAGAGGTTTACTCCTATAAGTACGTCGAAAAGTCCCAAACGAAGGTCCTGCATGATCTGAATACGTTCCAGGGTCTCAACATCCGAGTGGATATATCTTGTTCTGATTCCGAACTTGGTGAAGTATTTGGTAAGCTCCTCTGCCATTTTCTTCGTTAAGGTAGTCACCAGGACCCTTTCATCGGCATCAGCTCTCTTCTGGATTTCTTCCATCAGATCATCAATCTGATTTAAAGTAGGTCTTACCTCAATGATAGGATCAAGAAGTCCTGTAGGACGGATAATTTGTTCTATATAAGCTCCTCCGGTTTTCTCCAGTTCGTAATCGGCAGGTGTTGCAGAAACATAAATTACCTGGTTCTGCATGGCTTCGAATTCCTCAAACTTTAAAGGCCTGTTGTCCATCGCAGCAGGAAGTCTGAATCCGTATTCTACCAATGCTTCCTTACGACTACGGTCACCACCGTACATGGCATGAACCTGTGGAACCGTTACGTGGCTTTCATCAATCACCATCAGAAAATCTTTAGGGAAATAATCAATCAGACAGAAAGGTCTGCTTCCCGGAAGACGCCCATCCAGATACCTGGAATAGTTTTCAATTCCGGAACAGTAGCCAAGCTCTTTAATCATCTCAAGATCCAGTTCGGTTCTTTCCTGAAGTCTTTTGGCTTCCAAAGGTTTTTCGATAGAGTTAAAGAAATCAACCTGCTTCACCATATCATCCTGAATCTCTCTGATAGCGCCGTTTAAGGTTTCTTTTGAAGTGACAAAAAGATTGGCTGGATAAATCTGAATCTGGTCAAAATTAGACTCCACATTTCCCGTTAAAGGATCAAAACTTTGAATCTTTTCAATTTCATCTCCAAAAAACTGGATTCTGATCGCATTGTCTGCATACGCCGGAAAAACATCAATGACATCCCCTTTTACACGGAATGTACCTCTTTGGAATTCATTTAATGTTCTGGCATATAAAGCATTAACGAGTGAATGAAGCAGAGCGGTTCTTGTTACTTTCTCGCCGATGGCAATAGAAATCAGGGATTTGTGAAACTCTGTTGGATTTCCGATACCATATATACATGAAACTGAAGCAACAATCAAAACATCCCTCCTTCCTGAAAGAAGGCTGGCCGTAGCGGAAAGACGTAATTTCTCAACCTCTTCATTGATGCTCAGGTCTTTTTCAATATACGTTCCGGTAGTGGCAATATATGCTTCAGGCTGGTAATAATCATAGTAGCTCACAAAGTATTCCACCGCATTTTCCGGAAAGAATTCTTTAAACTCCATGAAGAGCTGTGCTGCCAGTGTTTTATTGTGTGCCAGAACTAGTGTAGGACGCTGAACGTTTTGTATAACATTCGCAACAGTAAAGGTTTTTCCGGAACCAGTTACTCCCAGTAGCGTCTGATATTTCTCACCGATCTCTATTCCTTCGGTAAGCTTTTCAATAGCTTGGGGCTGGTCTCCGGTAGGTTTATATTCTGATTGAAGTTTAAAATCCATATAACAAAAATACAAAAGAAATGATAAGACTGTATAATGTTTTGAAGGTGAATATTTTGATTATAAAATTTTAACAGATTATCCTTGTAGTTTTGATTTTTTGAAGCTAAACAAAACAATTGAAAAAATAAAAAGTGCTAATTATTAGCACTTTGTTGTTATGGACGTGTAAAGGTCATTGTTGCGGGGATCTTTAATACTGAAGCAATGGCTTTTCCATCCTTCATTGCAGGCTTCCAGTTGGTTTCATTACTTATTTCAGTGACCGTTTTTAGAAGCTCCCTGTTTAGGATTTCGTTTTCCCCAGAAGTCGTTACCTCTGTCGTTTTTCCCATCTCATTAATATGAATATAAGCGGTAGATGTTATAGTTCCGCTATAGCCTCCCAAATTACTTACATCCACATTTCTGCTTATTTTGATTTTTAAGTCTTTATCCCCACCAGGATATTGCGCCGGAATTTCATTAGAACTCTGTTGAGTATTGATAACTGTATTTGTTTTTTTACCTTCATCTATTCTTGGAACTATTGTATCCGAAACTTTTTTTAATTCCTCTTTTTTGAAACCTGTTATAGCGGATGTCTGCGCTTCTTTTGTTTTTTCATGGTATGAAGGAGTAACTAAATTGGTTTGATAAGGTCTTTGATCTCCAATTTGGGTTGGCATTTCTGTTATTTTTTCAGAAAAAAGAAAATGATTGGGATTCTCAGCATATGTTCTTTCGGAAAATAAGACTACTGCAGAAATTAAAACAGTGATGCCGACTGTTTTTTTTAACAGACTAAATTTTGTTTTTTTTGTTTTCATCATAATAAATCTTTTTTTGGTGTTATTAAAATTAAATGAATGAGTCAAAGGTGGGTTTTGATGATTTAGAATTTCTTCAAGAATAAGATTCTGATATTCTTTGATGTCGCAATTGTTTTTCATAACAGCTTCATCCGCCAGGAATTCATGATTGGTGATAATAGCTTTGTTATAGAGTAAAAGAATGGGGTTGAACCAACTAAAAATCCTTAAAACATTCAAAATCAATATGTCTATACTGTGCTTTTGTTCAATATGGGTCTTTTCGTGAATGAAAATTCTTGGATCTATCACGTTATTATTCATATAGCTTTCCCCCATATAAATTGTTTTCCAAAAACTGAAGGGAGAAAGATTTTCTTTTGTCAATAATATAGTATGTTTGTGGTAAAAGTGTTTCCTTCCGGATATTCTTGCGATTTTAAGTAAGGAAATAAGGTTTCTCAACAACAGAAATGAAGTGATCAATATGTAAATTCCCCACATCATATTCGTCAAGTTAAAACTTCCCTGCTCCTGCGGAATGACAACGAGTTGTTGTGCCGTTTCTTCAATAACTAATTGAGGTGTTTTTGCGCTGTTATGAGTTGGCAAAGTAATGGTAATAAACGGAATTGCATATGAAAGCAATAATGAGCTTAGCAAATACACACGGTTAAATCTAAGGATTCTTTCTTTTTCCAAAAACAGAAAATAGACAGTAATGAAAATAGAAGAGCAGAGGATTATTTTTAAAACAATAGCAATCATCTTTATTCTTTTATCTGTTTGTCAATAATATCACGAAGCTCTTTCAGTTCCTTCTGGCTAAGTTTTGAATTGGAAGTAAAAAAGGAGGCAAACTGTGTTACAGAGCTGTTGAAAAAACGGTCAATCATGGAAGTCATTTCTTCCTTGAAATATTCCCCTTTCTCTACTTTTGGATAATATTCGCGGGAATTTCCATACAGTTTATAGCCAACCAGTTCTTTATTCTGCATTCTTTTAAGTAATGTAGCAATAGTTGATGGTGCAGGTTTGGGTTCTGGTGAGGCTTCCAGAATATCCTTCATGAAAACGGTTTTCTTTTCCCAAAGAATTTCCATAAGGATTTTTTCAGAATCTGTCAGTTTAATCTCTTTCATTCTACAATTTTATAATTTGTTCTACAAATGTAGAATAAAAATTAATATTTACAAACTTTATGGCATTATTTTTCCATTCATTTTTTTACATCTAATCATAATGCTATGAAAATCAATCAATTTTATGTCCCGGCAATAAGCCTTTTTCTTATTTTATCTTCATGTAAGGAAAATCATGCAAATGCCCAGAAAACCGGAAATGATGGCAGTGTAGAAACGGAAAATCCTAATTCTGACTACAGGCCGGCATTTCAAGGACAGACAAGAATTAAGGCTGTGAAGACAACAACAGCATATATTGTAGAGGTATTGAATAAAGATTTGGGAAGACCCTGGGGAATTATCAATTTGCCTGACGGAAGGTTTCTTATTACTGACAAGAACGGACATATGAATGTTGTTTCAACAGACGGAAAACAAATTTCAAAAATAGAAGGCTTTCCAAAAGTAGATTCTAAAGGACAGGGAGGAATGCTGGATGTGGCTCTTGATCCCGATTTTAAAACCAATAATATAATTTACTTCAGCTTTTCTGAACCGTTCGGAAAAGGAAACTTAACTTCTGTAGCCAAAGGAAAGCTGTCTGCAGATCTTAAAAATATTTCAGAAGTAAAAGTTATTTTCCGTGCAGAACCTTCCTACGATGGAGATAAACATTATGGAAGCCGTCTGGCTTTTGATAAAGACGGATATTTATTTGTCAGTACAGGAGAAAGATCGGATAAAGTAACCAGGGCATATGCTCAGAAAACCGATAATTATCTTGGAAAAATTTTGAAGATTACAAAAGATGGTAAGCCTGCTCCCGGAAATCCTTTTATCGGAAAACAAGGCTATAAGCCAGAGATCTATGCTTATGGCGTCCGTAATCCGCAAGGGTTGGCAATTGATCCTGCTGGAAATTTATGGGATGTCGAAATGGGACCAAGAGGAGGAGATGAAATCAATCTCATTAAGCCGGGCAAAAACTACGGTTGGGGAGATGTGACGTATGGAATTGAATATTCCGGTGATAAGGTAGGCCAGGGCATTACACAGAAAGAAGGAACTGAACAGCCGGTTTATTATTGGGATCCGGTGATCTCTCCAAGTGGGGTTACTTTTTACACCGGAAATATTGATGAATGGAAAGGAAACCTCTTCATCGGATGTTTAAGTGGAGAACATATCGACAGAATTGTCATGAAAGATAATAAAGTAGTAGGAGAAGAACGTCTTCTGGCAGATCAGAAAGAGCGTTTCCGGGATGTATTGAATGGATTGGACGGAAACCTGTATGCCGTAACAGACAGTGGTAAGCTCTATAAAATTTCAAAAAAATAAAAATAAAACTCCTGAAGATTCTCAGGAGTTTTTATTTTCTGTTAGAACTTAAAGTTAAGTCTGGCAAAAACCTGCCTTCCTGCAAATCCCATCTGTACAGGATCAAAAATACCTCCGGATTCTGTATTTCCGCTAGTTACTTGGGTTGTCTGTAAAGTAGGGTAACGGTTGAATAGGTTTTTACTTCCCAACGTCAGATTCAGATTTTTAGAAAATTCACAGCCAAAAGACAGATCCGTTGTTACCTTTGGATTATATACCTGCTTTGCGCCGTCATACCCAATTAAGGTTACTTTATCAAACCTTACCATCTGCAGATTTACATTGAATTTGTTGATTTTATAGTTAAGATTTAAATTAACTTTGGTTTTTGGCGCTGAAGCCAGAATAAATGCCTTTTCTCTTTCGCTCAGATAAATATCTTCTTTCCCTGCCAGCTGTTCGGATGTATTTACCTTGGTAATTTCCATGTCGTTATAGTTTCCGGCTAAAGTGGCAGTGAGTTTTCCGGAACCTATATTTTCGCTATAGCTTAAAATAAGGTCAACCCCTTTCGTACGGGTATCAATTGCATTGGAAAAGAACTGCACCTGGTCAATAAATGGATTCTCCGCCTGAACTTCTGCCGGTAAGTCTTCTTGTGCAAAATATCCGGTAAGGACGATTCTGTCTTTCACTTGAATATAATAACCATCTATTGTTGCTGTAAATTTTCCTGTATTGAAAGTAAATCCGGCACTTCCATTTACAGAAGTTTCCTGTTTCAATTGGGGAATTCCAAGGCTGCTTGCCAGCTTGCTGTCATTAGAAGCGAGCTGAATAGTGACCAGTTTACCGCCCTGGAAGTTGGTGAACTGCTGGCTGTAATACTTCTGCGCCAGAGAAGGCGCTCTGAATCCGGTAGAAACGGAACCACGGAAAGCAAACTGCGGAGTGATCGCGTATCTTGTCGCAAATTTTCCATTCAAAGTACTTCCAAAATCATTATAATTTTCAAATCTTCCTGCAACACTTATCATCCAGTTTTTTGTAACATCTAATTCCGTATCTATATATGCTGCAAAATTATTTCTGCTTTTGCCTAAATCAATAGAATAGCCGGGAAACCCTTGTGATCCCCCAGGACGGTAACGTGTAGGATCAGAACCAGGTACTGATACCCATAAATTTTGTGGAGTATCTTTTGTAACCACATTTCCATTGATATCATACATTGCATAGGAGGCTTCTTCACCTTTGATAATATTAAATTTTTCATACCTGAATTCTGATCCGAAAGCAATATTCAGTCCTTCCAGTACTTTAAATTGTTTCACAGCATTAAAGCCAGTCGTATTCTGCAGCAATGAATGCCCTCCGGCATTAAAGCTTGTCGGTGATTTCACTCCCAAAGTAGCATTGATGGTATTGTCAATCTGATAGGTAAACCTGTTATTGCCAAAAGCATTGTAAAAATCCACATCCCAGTCTAAGACCTTAAATTTTAAACCATTGTCAAAAGTAAAATCTGAAATGCTGGTATTTTCAATCGGATTAAAGCCTGAAGGATATATTTCAGGGATATTTCCATCTGCATCCGCTGTCCTGGTCCACGCATAGGCTTTGGTGTTTCTGTGTGAAAAACCCTGACGGGAATAAAATTTTAATCCATCTGATAGAGGAAGTTCAACATTGCCGAAAAAATAAATATTTTGAGCCTTGGCATCTCCGAAGCGCTGTCTTGGTGCCAGAGATGGTTTATTGTAGATATCGGGATTGGCATTACGTATCGCATAATCTTTGTTGATAAATTCTGCTGTAAAATTTCCAAAGCCGCCTTTTGATCCTATTTTAGTTCCGAAATTCCCGCTGAAATCAAAAGTAGTCCCATCCACTTTGTGATCGGAAACAACATCATTATTTCCGGGGCTTTTGAAAAGATTCATTCCATAGAATGCATTGCCTTCAAAACCTTTGTCACGATCATTAAGGATCACGTTAATTACCCCTGCAATAGCATCCGATCCGTATTGGGCAGAGGCTCCGTCACGAAGAACTTCCACTCTTTTGATGGCGCCAATAGGAATGGTATTCATGTCATATCCGGTATTTCCTCTTCCTTTGGTTCCGAAAAGATTGATCAGTGAAGATTGATGGTATCTTTTCCCATTCAAAAGAAGCAACGTCTGATCAGGGCCAAGACCTCTTAAAGTGGCGGGATCTACTGCATCAGCACCGTCGGATCCTGATTGTTTGTTGGAATTGAAAGAGGGAGCAGAAAACTGTAAGAGCTGGTTGACTTCCACCTGGCCGGTTGACTGGCTTACCTGTTTAATATCGATGATATCAATAGGGACAGGAGTATTAACAACGGTTCTTTTTTTATTCCGGCTTCCGGTAATGGCTACTTCGTCTATCTTTGATTCTTTTAAAGTATCCTTTATTTGCTGGGCATAGGAAAGGGTAGAAGCTCCAAGGAAAATAATGCTGATGTATTTTATTTTCATATTGATAATTTTGAGTGATGATTCAATCAAAATTATCAATATTTATTTTTAAATCAATATCGAAATTTAATATTTAGTATGAAAGTCTTAATTTAATATTGATTTGTGTTAATTTCGGTAAAATAATAACTTAATATTCGATTTTAATGAAAAATTTTAACATTAAAAGCTTGTAATCATTCTGTTAATTCCTTCTTCTAAAATTTCTCTTGAAGTGGAGAAGCAAATCCTGACATGTCCTTCCGCTCCTTTTCCAAACCATCTTTCCGAACCGGGTACTATTGCAACTTTTCCCTGCTGCAGAACATGCTGTGCAAAAGCATCGCTGGTCATTCCGTTTTTGATCTTTGGAAACAGGACAAAGGTAGCTTCAGGCAAATTAGGCGTTACAATTTCGGATTGGCTTAATAAGCTAAATGCAAGATCTCTGTTGCTTTGTAAATGTGCTAAAAATTCTCTGTACCAGGGTTTTGCTTTCTCAAGGGCTACACTTGCTGCAATTTGTGATAAGGTAGAAACTCCTTCTATTGTCGAATTGAAATTTGATTTTTCGGTAAAATCTTCAAGAACGTCCTGGTCATTACATAATATAGCTCCAATTCTCAAGCCGGCAATTCCAAACGATTTTGAAAATCCATATACCGTAAAACTTTTTTTCTTCGCTTTTTCTGAAACGGAAGAGTATGTATAAAAATCTTTATTGTCATAAATGATATCACTCCAGATTTCATCACTCATCACCCAAAGATCATGAGCGGAAGCAACCTCAGCTATTTTTATCAGGATTTCTTTAGAATAAACCTTTCCGAGTGGATTGTGAGGATTGCATATACTGATCAGCCTGGTTTTAGGGCTGATTAGAGAAACCAGTTTTTCAAAATCAATTTCACCGGATGTTGTATCCACAGGGCAAAGCGTGATCTTTCCGCCAGCAGTTTCCACTGATTTTTTGAAAAGAAAATCTACCGGATCTAGAATAATGGCTTCATCGCCGGGTTTAAGAACATAAGATGCAATAAGAAACATTCCCTGAGCAGCACTGTTAACTGCCAGAATATTTTCAGGAGTAAAACTTCCGTGTTTTTCCTGATTGAAATGATCGGCTACGCTTTTTCTGAATTCCGGCAGTCCGGAAAATGGTCCGTAGCTTAAATAGCCATCTTTAAGATATTCAATAATTCCCTGTTCTATTTCAGGCGCTGTTCTGAAGTCCGGATCAGCAGCTGTAAGAGGAATAATACCATCTTCCACGGTAGCCCATCTTCCGTTGTAGGCTTTTCTTTTCAGGGCTTCAAAATTGATATCGTTATTGGTAAACATATTTATTTATAAGATATGGGTAAAATATTTTTTGATTGTTGGTGAAGAGGAAGCAGGAACTGTTCTAACAAGGTTCTTCCGTTACTGATGTGAGTTTCAATTTCGGGTTTTCTTTCTGCTTCATACTTTTTAAAAGCTTCTTCGGTGTTTTTTTCTTCGACTAAATATTTAGTGAGAGTGAAAGAGTCTTTTAATGCGGAAGTAACCCCCTGACTGGTAAAAGGAATTAAGGGATGTGCTGCATCCCCGATGAATACAATATTGTCTTTATAAAACGGATGTAATTTTTCCAATTCATAAACACACCATAAATGCACGTTTTTATAGTCTGATTTCTGTATAATGGAAGGAATCAAAGGGTGCCAGTCTTCAAATACTTCAAGCATATATTTCTTCAGGTTCTCTGGCGAACATTCGTTGATCATGTATTTTTTGTTATCAAACTGTGAATACCACAGAATAGTGTCTTCCGAAAGCCTGAGGATTCCAAAAGTCAGTCCGCCTTCCTCGTGATGAAATTTTATGAAGTCATTCTCAATGGAATCTGCGATTTCTTTGTCTTGTATGATATTGACCACTTCACTTTCTCTTACCACGCTCATTTTTTCATCTTTAAAAAGATCCCTTCTGATACGGCTTTTAGAACCATCAGAAATGACCGTAATATCAGCATCAATATCGGTTCCGTCAGAAAGCTTTAGTCTTCCGGTCTGTTGATTATCAGGGATTACAGTCTCTTCATAGGTAATCTTTTCGGGAGAAATGCTTTGTGCCAGGAGATTTATTAAAGAGTGTCTTGAAATGGCAAAAACATGGTCCAGTTTCTTTTCTGTCAGAATCTTTCCTGTATGAGAATACTGGATGTATTTTTTCAGAAAATTTCCGTGTTTGAGGAGGGTTTCAGGATCAATTATCTCATAAAGATAGTCCATCCCTTCCTTGGGAATGAGAAAGCCATGGCCTGACAGATCTTCCTTTTCTCTTCTTTCATAAATATGATAGTCAATCTTGTGTTTTTCTAAGTAATTTGCCATGGTTAGGCCAGAGATGCCAGCGCCCACGACAGCAATTTTCTTCATTCGGAATAACGGATTTTTTCAGGTTTGTTTTTTAAGTATTGTTAATCTGTGTTATTAGACAATACAAAATTAACTTAAAAACAGTCACTATTTCAAAAAATGAATCAATTCGCTTTCGTTTTCTTTAAAAATAAATTGAAAAAGAGGTTATGATGATGAGTTATAAAAACATATGATTGATTTATATCTATTTTTTAACTGTATTTATTTCCGATATTTGAATGGTTATGAGGCTGTTAAAAGGTGAATTATTTCCATAAAAACAAAAAACCGGAAAAATTCCGGTTTTATGATTAGGCTTTTTCAAGCTGAACAGTAAAATGTCTTAAGATTTCGGGTTCCCAGGTGATCTTATACCCTTTTGCAATCTCTTCACGTCTTTCATAAACGTTCTTTATAGCAGCAGCAATATAATCCATATGATTATTGGTGTAAGTTCTTCTTGGAATTGCGAGACGTACCAGTTCTAATTTCGGGTAACGGTTTTCCCTTGTTGCAGGATCTCTGTCTGCTAATAAAGTCCCGATTTCTACAGTTCTGATTCCTGCTTCTTTATAAATTTCAAGACCAAGTGTCTGCGCTGGATATTCTTCACGGGAAACATTCGGAAGGAAATTTAAAGAATCAATAAATACGGCGTGTCCCCCGATTGGTTTCTGAACAGGAATTCCATATTCGATCAGTTTATTCCCAAGATATTCAACCTGGGAGATTCTGCTTTCAAGATAAGCAAACTCAGTCGCTTCGTCCAGACCTACAGCCAGTGCTGCCATATCTCTTCCGGCCATTCCACCATAAGTAATAAAGCCTTCGTAGATAATGGTAAAGTTGGATGCCTTTCTGAACACTTCTTCATTATTCAAAGCGATGAATCCACCAATGTTTACCAGCCCGTCTTTTTTGGAACTCATTGTCATTCCGTCTCCGTAAGAGAAAATTTCCTTACAGATGTCTTTAATGCTTCTGTTTTCCTGTCCTGCCTCTCTTTTTTTGATGAAATAGGCGTTCTCTGCAAATCTCGCTGAATCAAAGAATACAGGAATTCCATATTGATCAGAAAGGGCTTTCACAGCTTTCATATTTTCCAGAGAAACAGGCTGTCCTCCTGATGAGTTACAGGTAATGGTAATCAGACAGAAAGGAATACTTTCTTTAGGATGACTTTTATAAACTTCTTCCAGTTTTTCAAGGTTGATATTCCCTTTGAAAGGATGAAGGTCATTGATGTCAAAAGCTTCATCAATCGTACAATCTATTGCATGTGCCTTTCTGAACTCGATATGACCTTTTGTAGTGTCAAAGTGTGAGTTTCCCGGAACTACATCACCTTCTTTTACCAATACGGAAAAAAGCACGTTTTCAGCGGCTCTTCCCTGGTGGGTTGGTAATAAATATTTGAATCCTGTAATTCTTTCAACGGTTTTCTGTAATTGTTCGAATGAACGTGAGCCTGCGTAGCTTTCATCTCCTGTCATTAAAGCAGCCCATTGTTTATCGGACATTGCTCCGGTTCCGGAATCAGTAAGCAGGTCAATATAAACCTGAGAAGATCTTAAATTGAAAAGGTTATAATTAGCTTCTTTAAGCCACTGCTCTCTTTCTTCTCTGGTAGACTGGTAGATTTCTTCCACCATTTTGATGCGGAAAGGTTCCGCGTACGGTAAATTCATGAGTTAATATGTTTTAAATTGTTTGTAAAGAAAATGTGCTTGAAAATAATTTTCAAATTTCATCAAAGTATATATAAGGCGGGAAAGTGACTATTCCGGAGCCTTAAATATATTTTCATCAGAATGGAATCCGGCTACACCGCCGCTTACTGCAAACTTCATGGCAGAAGCTGCTGTCATTCCCACTACAGGTTTGATGTTTTTTTCTTCAGTAACAATTACCCAGCCCGAGATGGCGTACGAGTGGGGAAGATATACCGCAACGTAATTATGCTTGTCAACGTCCGACATTTCTTTTTGGGTCAAGAAACCGATTCTCCAGATTTCGGGATTTTCATTGGTTTTTACCCATACAGGATCGTTGAATTTTTTCTTGTCCCCTACAAATGAAGACATGACGTCTTTTGTAGGAGTATAAATGTGTTTTACTCCGGGAGTTTTCTCAAGCAGGCTGTCCATTGTGTCGAAAAAGAATCTCCCGACCACAAATTTATTTCCTAAATATCCCAGAATAGCAGTAAACAGTATAATAGATACGAAAACAAGCCCCGGCACCTGCTTGGCAAGTGAAGGAATAAGATTGTCAATGGCACTTACAATATACCAGATGACAAAAATGGTAAGCCCGATAGGACCAATAATTACTAATCCCTGAAAAAAATTCTTCAGGAAAAGATTGGCAATATTTTCAAAGCTTGGCTTCTTCAATGGATACTCTTTACTGTTTGTATTTTAACCGTGAATGGTTTCTTTGTTTCCGTAGGATTTAATAATGCTGGCTTCATACTCCAGCCATTCTTCCCAGCGATGGTTTACTTTTTCAGGATTACCAAGCTGCCTTGCAAATCCTATAAAAGTAGTGTAATGATTAGCCTCGGAAATCATCAGTTCTCTGTAGAAAACTTTAAGCTCTTCGTCTTTGATATTTTCTGTAAGAACTTTGAATCTTTCACAGCTTCTGGCTTCAATCATAGCGGCAAACAGCATTTTATCTACGATGAGGTCTTCTCTGCTTCCCTGAACGATAAATTTCGCCAGTTCATTCACATAATCATCTTTTCTGGCTCTTCCAAAAGTATAGCCTCTCTTTTTGATGATCTCGTGTACCTGATTGAAATGATCCAGCTCTTCCTGTGCAATGGCAAGAAGTTCTGTTACAATGTCAGGATATTCAGGAAGCATCGTGATCAGTCCAATAGCATTGGTGGCTGCTTTTTGCTCACACCAGGCATGATCTGTTAAAATTTCTCCAATGTTTCCTTCTGCAATATTTGCCCACCTTGGGTCGGTAGGTAGTTTCAACTTAAACATGTTGTAAATTTTTTGTAAATTTAAACAAATTGAGGTAAGAAATGTGACTTTATTTCAATTTGATCATTAAAGTCTTAAGAGGCTGTCTTCCTTCTTAGGAATTCCAAAATATTCCAGCCTAAGGTATCAACCTTTTTCAGCCCTGCAGAAATTACAAAAGCTAAAATGATATTAATGATATAAATAATGATCATCAAAATCCACCAGGACATATTTTCTTTTAATGGAACCACCAGGAAATAGACCAGCGAAGAGCTGATTCCCTGTGCAAAATAGAAGAATATAGCATTCCTGCCGATATAAGTGATGAAATTTTCTTTTGTGATCTTTAGCCTGTTATAGAGAACAAATAATGTCACCAGAGAGAATAATGCCCAGATGATATACGGGATTTTCGGCGGGAATTTGTTTTTATTGATTTTATAGAAAATATCTCCTCCATAATACCAGAACATCCACACGAGAGCAGCTCCTACGAGCGCATATAATAGAGGAATTGCTTTAACAGGAATTTTTTTTCCACGCATTTTGTTCCCGATTAAAAATACAGCAAGATAAAAAGCGACATATCCCACCTGTCCGGTTGGATAATATTCCGGGAAAATATTAAATAATAAAGTTAAAGCAATGCAAAGTCCGATAAACCAGTTGATATGTTTCGGGAAAAATCTCAAGATGAGAACTCCGAAAACGGTTAAAATAAAATACACCTTAAGGTACCAGAAACTTCCCATGACAACCGGAAAGGTATCGGCATTGGTGTATTGATGAAGATACCAGTTTCCGAGATTTTCCCATTGAGGAACTGCTGAAATGCTGGTAGTGGAATATTTGGAGCCAAATGTTGAATAAAAACTCTGGAGCCATTCCATAGAAAAGAAACTTAGTCCGAAAACTTTAAAAAAGTAATCTAAAAAGAAGAGGAAAGTCACAAATATCATATACGTGATCTGCAGTTTCAACAACCGGTATAGTGTTTTTTCAATATTAGCTCCGGAAGTAATGCCACTCAGTGCATAAAAAAGAGCGACGTCAAAAACAAGGGAGAATACTCTTACTTCTGCAGGAATATAAAACTGTCCGGACCAGAAAGCAGTATGGATAAATATGATGGAAAGTGTTGCCAGTCCTTTGGCGAAATCAATATAAAGATCTCTGTTCATTTTAGATGGGTTGGAAGTTCTTTTGTAATTTGTTTTAGCTGTCCGCGTTCGAAAAAATATAAATTGCCTTCCCATTCTGGTTTTTGAGTATGGTCCAGCCCACGAAGATCGTTTTCGAAATATCTGGTGTATGTCATTCTCATATTCGAGTTGTAAAAATCATTGTCAATCGCAAATAGAGGTTCTGTGAAGACAGCTGAGCGTTGATTGGTTGTCTCGCTGATATTATGATAGCCACTCATAATCAGGAATAATTTATATCCTTTCTCTTTAGCATATGTTTCGTATGAAGACATTGGAAGGCACAATTTTGATGAACAGCCATTGGTAAATATATATACTAATGATTTTGGGTGATTTGCCAATTCTTTCTTTAGCTGAAGACCATTGATCTTATAAATATGCCGGGTATCTGTTCTTGAAAAGTCCTCTACAGGAATAATGCTCTGTTGTTCGGAGGGAGAGAGTTTGCCATAATCACTCGTTATTCCGGCAATTGTACATGAGCTTAGAGTGAAAAAAGAAATGATGAACAACAAATACTTCATGAATTTTTTTTTCAAAAATACAAACAAATTGATTGGGTTGGGTATAAAAGCTTTTAAAACAAAAAAGGGGCGGAACATACTGCCCGCCTCCTTTCTTAAATATGCTAAAAATGAATGTTCTCGTTTATTGAAGATGTTTAAATTCTTCTGCAGAAATTTCTCCTGACTGAATTTTTCTCAGCTCATCTATATATTGGCTCATATAAGCGTCAATTTCAGGATTTACTGTGTTTTTAGCCATCTTATACGTACCGTTCAAAACTCCCTGATAGTAATAGAAGAAGTTGTAATCGAAATTGGAAGCGTTAAGATCGTATTGGCCTAGAAGGAATCCTAAACGAACTGCTGATCTTCTTTGCGCCGGTGTTCCGTGATGGTTGACATTGGTCGTCTGATAGTCTCCGATGCTCTGAGCAAACTCATAAGCTGCTGCAATTTCAGGGAAGCTGGTTTTATTGTAACCATTAGGTCTTCTCAGATAATATCCTGCGAAACCATCTGCTTCAAGCTCGTTCGGTCTGTATGTTGATTCTGATACAGAAGGAAGATTGAAGATGTACTGAAGCTGATGTCCGTATTCGTGGGCAAGGATCATTGCGTTTACAATATCGCCACCTTTTGATTTTGCATCATAATAGATAGCATATCCGTAATAGATCTTTCCTGTAGAATAAGAAATAGCGTTGTACGTAGAGTTGAAATTGGAAGGGTCATTTACAAATCGCAGTGTAGGAGCGGTTCTTCCCCACATGCCTGCAATTTTAGTCATCTGACCGTTCATGAAATTGGTGTCTGTGGAGTTTTGAAGGCCTGTCAGCAAAACAGAACTTGAGCTCCAGTTGTTGTCTACGTAAGAGCATCCTTTTTCAGTATTTCCCGGCTGATCAATTTTTGCACTAAGTGCTTCTTGCTGAGGTTGAACATTGCTGTCCATCTGGTCATCACTACATGCCGTCAATGAAGTGACAGCAATGGCGCCTGCTAATAAGCAGAGATTAAAGTTTCTTTTCATATATAAATTTCAATTTGGTAAAACGAAGGTAATAAATTATCTCTTAATTGTGAGTACTTTATTTCAAAAAATTATTCAAAACATAGTGAATAGGATTTTATTTAAAAAAACATTGCTTTGATTGTAAGCTATTTAGAAATTTATATGTATATTTGCACCTCGAAATAACTAAAAATTTATAAACAATGTTTGCAATTGTAGAAATAGCAGGGCTTCAATACAAAGTTGAGCAAGACCAGAAGTTGTTTGTAAACCGTTTAAAAGGAGATAAAGGAGGAAAAATTTCTTTCGATAAAGTTCTTCTTACTGTAAACGGTGCAATCACTGTAGGCGCCCCAGCTGTAAACGGAATCACTGTTGAAGCAGAGATCCTTGACCACGTAAAAGCTGATAAAGTAATCGTTTTCAAAAAGAAAAGAAGAAAAGGTTACAAAGTGAAAAACGGTCACAGACAATCTTTAACTCAAATCGTAATCACTGGTATTACAGGATTTGAAGGTGGAGCTAAAAAAGCTGCTGCTAAAAAAGAAACTGTGAAAGGTGAAGTTCTTTCTGACAACGCAACTGTTAACTTTGGTGAAGATCACGAGCTGAACTATCACTTAAAGAAAAACAACTTGTCTCAGTCTAAAGAGAACAGAGAAACTTTAATTACTTTAGGTAAAGCAGTTAAAGTTGAATTAGAAAAGAATGTTCTTACTCATGAAGAAGTAGATGCTGCTATCATTAAGAACATTGATCAATTTAAAGCACTTAATAAATAATCCAGTAATAAAATGGCACACAAGAAAGGAGTCGGTAGTTCCAAGAACGGTAGAGAGTCTCACTCTAAAAGATTAGGTGTGAAGATTTTCGGAGGACAAGAAGCTATTGCCGGAAATATTATTGTTAGACAAAGAGGTACTCAGCACCACCCAGGTGATAACGTGGGAATCGGTAAAGATCACACTTTGTTTGCATTAGTAGATGGTAAAGTAGTTTTCAGAAAGAAAGCAAACAACAGATCTTTCGTATCTGTAGAGCCAAACGCATAATTTTGTAAGCGTTTTATAAAAATTAAAACCTCAGTTTTTACTGAGGTTTTTTTATTTACGGATTGCTTAGTATTCATTTATTCGTGAAATATTTTATATTTGTTCACTGCCACATTTGTGGTACAGTTGCGATAGCCGAAAAGCATCAAGAGTAGGCAGCATTAAAACAAATATCTATGAAAAATGTAAAGAAATTAACCAGAAAAAATTTAAAAGGAATTGCCGGTGGGATAGCTGCCAATTGTCCTTCTATGTTTCAGTCCTGCGAAGAATGGTGCAGCTGGACTCCATGGCAGAAATCACACTGTATTTTGTCTGAACCATGTACGGAATGCTTTTAATGATAGAAGAAAAATGCCCTTTGAGATTGTATAGAGCTGAATCGTGAAGGTTCAGCTTTTTATTTAGTTAAAAATATTTAAATAATATCTTCAATAAGTGAAATATTAATATATTTAGCCGACTTTAAAACAAAAGAATTATGCGGAAGCCGAAAAGCAAAAAGAGTAGGTGATAAATAAAACTAAACAATCATGAAAAATTTAAGAAAATTAACGAAGAAAAGTCTGAGAAGTATTAACGGAGGTGAAGTATGGTGTCCGGCAAAGCCTATTACATCATGTAGCGTATGGTGCGGACTTACGAATGAACAGAAAATGCGATGTCTGCTTGATGTAGAAGGTTGTGAGTGCTTTTAATAACCTCTCATTATATAGAATAAAGGTAAATAAATTTTCGGCGGCTTCAAAGAAGCCGCCGAAACTATTTTATTGTCTAGAATCCTACCTGGAACCCTGCCTTAACACCGAATTTTGAGATATCCGGTTTGTCAAGATAATTTCCTCTCCAGTTGAAATCCACTCTGAAAATTCTGAGATTTCCGATTCCTATATTTTCAATCCCGAAGCCGTATTCATAATAAATATGTTCGCTGGGTGCAGAGTATTTAAATCCTTCCACATTGATGGCTTTGGATGCATCACTTAATGTTCCGTATGCACCTCTGATAAATGCAACCTCTCTAAGCTTCAGTTTTTTAATCAAAGGAATATAAGAAAGGATCTTACCGTTAAAATGGTGTTCTAATTGAAGGGTAGTATAAGCATCAGTTACAAATTCATAATAATTAAGCTGTGAGAATGTATTGGGTACCAAACCATATGAAAGGTTGGCAGGGATTATATTCTGTAATGCCAAAGGAACAGTGCTGAAATTCTTTCCTGCTTCGAAATTAACAACCAGTTTTCCCATGCTTCCAATCAAAAACGGCTTATAGAGCATAAACTGCAGCTTGTCATAATTAAAGTCAGCATTGAATAAACCTTCAATACCTCTGGTATATCTTAAAACAATCGTTGGAGCCAGGTTTCTGGCCTGATAACGGTCAATTCCGGTTTGGGAAAATTTAGCGCCGGGCTTTGCGATTAAGCTGATGGTAACATGTGAGTCATTAACGGTCTTTCTCAGCTGTCCGTCTTTATAATACATCAGATTGAATTTCTCAGGAATTGCAGATTTAATGCTCTGCATCACTCCATCTATTCTTATCTGAAAGTTTTTCCACGGTTCAATAGCTGCAAAAACACTTGTTTTATTGACAGAACTTAAAGAAATGTTTTCCCCTCTTGCAAAAAAAGTGCTGGTAGATGAGGATTGAGGTGTAACGCCATCACCGGATGTAAGCTGTCCTCCAAGCTGAACAATATCTCTGCTGGTTCCTGCTCCAATCATAAAACGGTTCAGCTTATTGAACATATACCTTGCCTCAACTCCATATTTGATCTGCTGGTCTTTGAACCCGTAGGCTGTATAAAACTGGGCTCTCCAGGTATCATTCAATCCGAAATAGGTTCTTGCTCCCAATCGTATTCTGTCTCCTTCTACTTCATTTCTTCCATAAATTGAAAATATGGGACCAATATCTATTCCTTTGAAGGCATTATAATAACGTGAACCAAGGGTTTCAAACAGCTTCACCATCCTGTTGAATTTCGGGGTCTGCTGAAGCTGGTCAAGCATGTTGTAAACGCCCTGCTCTGCTTTGGATAAAGTGTCGGGTCTGACCTTTGTCCAGTAAGCTTCATCTTTATTGGTAAACTGGTCTTCGTATTCTTCTTCAGTACGCTTGAAAACCTTTGGGTCTAGAGGCTTATTAAACTGATAATCGGAATAATCTACAGATCTTTTGGCGATGATGCTTTTGGCTCCTTTCTTTTTTGAAAAAGGACTCATTTCAAATTCGGTAATCAGTTTTTTAGGAAGAAACGTGGCATCATCAGGATTGTCGTATTCTACCTGAGTATAGACACTGTTGACAAAGTTGACATTGATTTTCTGGGTTGACTTCAATGTTGCTCCTAATACAGCATAAGTATCTGTATCAATATAAAGATTTCCTTGGAATGCAAGGATATCTTTTCTTTTTGGCTGGTATCTTATCTGGAATGCTTTTTCCCCACGGATCGTAATGGTGTCCATAAGGCTGTAATCGTAGGTGCTGAAACCATCCGTTCCTACCGGACTCTGGAAACCAATGTCGAAGTAATTCAGGGTATTATCGTAAATATTAATATCACGATAGAGGTTTTTAGCTGAAACGGTAATCACCTGATTGTCCTGGAAACCTGAAGTTTTCTGAGCAACCAAAGTTCTTTTACTGTCTTTATCCGGTTTGTTTTTACCATAATTTTCATAAACCGCTTCATTCAGGAAGATGGGAAGTCCAAGTCTTCCGCTTGCTGTGGAATCTGCATAACTGAAAATGAAATCAAGTTTATTGAAGATCTTTTTCTTCATAAACGCACTGTCCAGATTGTTCAGGTCAAACTGCGTTTTTTCATATTCTTTGTAGGAATACGTATCGAACTTTTCTAATCCGTTATTTCTTTTTTGTGCCCAGACCTTCTGCATAATAGCATAAGCGGGGTTTTCTTTTTTATTTTTGTATTTAGTCTTACCGCTTTGAAGAACAATCTCCTGGATGTCACTTACTTTAGCTTGCGAAAGCTGTACGAAAATATTTTCTGCATTTTCTGGAGTAATGTCAAGGGTTTCCGTTACATAGTTTTTTCTGGAAAATCTTAACTGATGGATAATGCTGTCTGACTGAACGGTGAAACTACCTGAAGTTGTCGTCAGGGAAGGGGTCGCATTATTGTTGATGAAAATATCAACTTTATTCAGTTCTTTATTGTTCTTTTCGTCAACCACCTTACCGCTGGCCTTGTTTTGAGCGCATACGGAACCGGAGAGAATCAGGAAAAAAAATAAAAGATAGTGTTTTTGGGAGTTATTGTTTAACATCATTCGTTTCTTCAGGCAATTAGCATAAACAAAAAGCATGCAGTTTATTTAAAAAAAGGTAAAAAAATAAAATATTTTTATTCTACCTTATAAAACGACAAAAGTAACGAAAATAATATAAGTGTTGTTGAAAAAATAATTGAAAATTTTAACGCTTAAGAGATAATAATCAGAGGATTAATGGAATGGATAAAGTGGTCGCCTTTATAAGTTGACTCTGATACTTTTAAGAATATAAAATAAAAAAGACCTACATTTCTGTAAGTCTTTTTGCTCCTCCTGCTGGGCTCGAACCAGCGACCCTCTGATTAACAGTCAGATGCTCTAACCAACTGAGCTAAGGAGGAATGTCCTTTGTTTTAAGTGGTGCAAATATAATATGAATATTGGTACCAAGCAAGTTTTATCCCTTATTCTTGAAGATTTTTAACTAAATGTATTGAATTTCAATAAGAAATATTTTATCTTTTTTCAGTCAATCCCGGAAATATTCTGTCTAATAAAGGAATTAACTATGTCATTTGGGATGTTTATGATATTGCTAATTTAATCCGGTCCTGAAAAACCGTTATTTCAGGACCGGATATAATTAAAAAGACTACATTTATTTCTTTAAATCTTTAAGAATTTCCTGAACAGCTCTTTCCAATTGAGGGTCATTGTTCTGAAGACGGTCCATGAAGGTATTTTTTACGTAAATATCAGGTTTCACACCGGTTTTTTCAAGGTTTTGTCCGTCCAGAGTATAAGTTCCCCACGCCGGCAGCCTGTAAGAAGAGCCATCAACCAAGCCTTTTGCTGAAGTAAAAATAATCCAGCGATAAGTATCCTGACCGATAATTTTACCCAGTTTAAGCGCTTTGAATCCGGCTGCTGTCATTTCAGCATCGCTTAAGGAAGCTTCATTGATCAAAAGAACAATCGGTTTTCCTGAAGGTGCAAAATTAGGCTGAGTTGTTATTTTCCCTTCGCGGTATTTCCATTGAAGATAAGGTCTTTGAGAAAGGAAATTCAATACTTTATCATGAACATTTCCGCCCGTATTATACCGTAAATCGAGAATAACGGCGTCTTTCCTGTTTTCCTGCTCTACCATATCCAGAAGGAAGCGGTCCAGCTCATCAGTAGACATATTTTTCATGCATGAATAAGCAATACGGTTATTGCTGAGCTTGTCTACACGCTGATGGTTATTGTAGATCCAATCGTCGTAAAGCAATGATTTTAATTCCCCATTTGAAATAGGATGTACTTTGGATGTTATATTTTTACCACCGCGGCTGAATGTAAGAACGAGTTCCTCCTGCTTTTTAGGGGTGGTAAAATAAGTTTCCCGGTTTTCATCAGGATCAACCTTTTTTCCGTTGACTGCAATCAGCTGGTCTCCTGGTTTAATATCAACACCGGTGCGGAAGGCAGGAGATTTTCTTAGGATACTTTCTACCATATAAGGCTGGTCTTTTTTGAAGATAATCCCCGTTTCGTTGGTAAAATAGTTCAGGAACATTGCCTCTTCTTTTCCGGATGAAGAAAATCCTGTATGCGAAGAATTAAGCTCGCCTAAAAGATCATTGAGTAAAATTCGCAGATCATTTCTGTTGTGTACATACGGAAGATATTTCGCGTACTGTTCTTTTTTTGCTTTCCAGTCAATTCCATGAAATTTTTCATCGTAGAAGTTTTCCTCAACACCTGTCCATGCTTCAGCATACATCTGGGTAAATTCGGAAGCTAAATCTTTATCAAAACTATATTGGATGTTTATTTTTTCAGGTTTTAAGGCTGATACAGTTGTTTTATAAATATTTCCTTCAATCAGGGCAAATAGATTTTTATCATTTTTGGTCAGGTAGTAAGCTGCTTTATCAAAGACTTTTTCAGATTTGGCAGGTTCAAAATCAGTAAACACCTTTTTGAAAAGCTGCCTTTTTCCGTTATCCTGGTTGGAGTTAAATAGCAGAATCTCTTTTTTGTCATCTGCAAAAACAGCAGGGTCGTCCTGATATCCATAACGGTCGGTAACCAGTTCAATTCTGTCCAGTGTATCTTCAGGATTAACTTTCAATTCTTTTATTACCGGCTCTTTTTCTTTCTCTTCCTTCTTTTCTTTGTCCTTGTCTTCCTCTTTTTTATTTTTTTTGTCTTTGGTGTCTTTGGCTGTGTCGGAAGGTTTTGCTTCCTTTTTTTCTTCAATGAAAAGGTTGTCGAATTTTTCTGACTTAAAAGGCTCGTCAAACCAATCCAAAGCCATTCTGTAAATATTAGACTTCTGCATTCCTAAAGGGTAGGACGGATTGGTTCTGTCACTGGCGAAATAAATGTATTTGCCATTAGGCGACCACACAGGATCTTCTTCTGAGACACCGGTATTGGTAAGGTTGAGAGTCTGTCCTTTTTTGATGTTATAGATGAAGATATCAAGCTCAAAATTTCGTTTCGCTGAAAACAAAACATATTCATTATTGGGCGAAAAAGAGGGTCTTGAGTTTTGGAATGCCCAGATTTCGTCTTTTACAATAGTCGTTGAGTTAAAATCTTTCAAATCCAGCAATCTTACTTCATCACGACCGCTTAAGTAAACCGCTTTTGAAAGATCATTGTTTAGCGTTATGCTGCGATTATTTCGTAAATCCTGAGTGAGTTGCTTAGGCTGACCTTTCCCATCTGCAGAAACAGTAAACCAGTTCTGATATCCGTTATAGGTCTGATTATAAAGCAAAGTACGGTTGTCTTTCAGCCATTTTACTTCCATAGCACGTTCTTTCCCATCAGTAACCTGTTGTGCGAATTTTCCCTCGACATCAGAAACAAATAAGATACCGCGGCTTATAAAAGCCATTTTCTTACCATCCGGGGATACATCATAATAAGAAATATTATTTTCCACATTGAAGTTCTGTTCTTTCTCCAGTGTTTTATTGGTATTCAGATTAACGTTAAGAAGTCTCGTTTTTTTTGAGGCTACATCGTAAGTGTAAAGTTGATAATCTTTTTCAAAAATAATTTTAGTGCCGTCTGCTGATACAAAAGGTTTTTTAATAGAAGTATCAAATTGGGTTAAAGCTGTTTTTTTACCACCTTCAATTTTATAAAGATTGTATTCTCCGTTATTCTCATCCGAAATAAAATAAATAATACCGTTTTTATCTACACTTGGATTAAAATCCTTTCCTTCATAGTTGGTGTACTGCTTAAACGTATTATTTTTTGGGTTGTATCCTAAGATGTCGGGATTGTTTTCTCCTTTATAACGCTTACGCTGTACCTGATGGGCGCTTTCAGATGAACTTGTGAAAAGATATTCACCCGCAGGAGTTTCTGCGAGACCATTCGTATTGTTAAAATAATTGTTGAAAAGCTTCTGTGGGGTTTTCCCTTCAATCGTGGTTTTAAAACTTCCGAAATTATTATTTCTGTTGGAAGTAAAGTAAATTGTTTTGCTGTCCCAGGACCAGTTTTCTATTTCATCTTTTCCGGTATGAAACGTCAGCTGTTTGATTGTTCCGCCTTCTGAAGGCATTACATAAAGATCATAATTTCCGTATTGGTTGGAACTGAATGCGAGCCATTTTCCATCCGGAGAAACGCGGGGATTGATTTCCTCGCCGTCCAGAGCGGTAATCCTTGAGGCGTTTCCTCCGTTGGAATCTACCCTCCAGATGTCGCCGTCATAAGAAAAATAAGCAGTCTTGCCATCAGGGCTCAACGAAGGACTCGATAAGAAATAAGATTTTTCCTGTGCTGAAATCCCGATCATAGAAAATGCTGTGAATAACGAAATAATAGTTTTCTTCATGGTATAACTAAATATGATGCAGTATTATAATATTGATTTTATGTTTTTAGTTTTAAAGTATTATTGGATATAAGTCTCTCAGATCCGTCTACTTCTTAAAAGAATAGTCGGATTATTAAAGGAATCGTTACATACAAAATGTCTCAGAAGGAGAATAATATTCAATAAAACAGATAAATACTTCGTAAAACTTAACATAAGTTACAAATATCTGTCTTTTAAATTAAGTATGGCTTAAATAAAAACTGTACTGTATGTTTGCTTAGTAAAAAACCTTCACCACTTTGGTGAAGGTTTATAATATTAATATGAGTTAGAAATTATTAAAAGCTATATCCTGTTCTCAGGTATAAGATAAATCTATTCCTGCTTCAGAATTGAAATTTTTTGCAAAACTTCTCCTTATTCCCCATTTTGGAATAGTAGAATAACTTTCAATTCGTTTTATATTATTATTGTTTTGTTACGCTCCAATTTCCACTGCCGTCACCCATTTTCCAGGTGCCTGAGTGATTTTCCATATTTCCATATAAGACAAATCCGGAGTTAGGTGAAGCGGTATTGTAAATAGCTCCTCCGTATAAATTGGTATAATATACATCCTGTGTATTATTTATGGTTCTGATGACTTCAACTGACCCACTTTTTTTAATATCTAAAACAAGATTTCCATTTTCACTTCCTGTATACGTTCCTACCCACCTCCCCATATATGGTGAAGTTTGATTGTCTTGTTCTTCTTTCAATCGTTTATTTTCTAATATATCTTCACATGAAAATAGTACACCTGAAATCAGAAGCAGCAACAGAAACAATCTAATATTTTTCATAATTAATAATTTGCAGTAGAAATTTTACTTCCATGCCATTGTCCGTTTCTCTTAACGATACCATACATGAGTGTTTTAAATTCCTGAGGTTTTTTCAGTGCACTTGGCGCTGCACTTGGGCTTACATGCCCATTAGAATCCATAGTGAATCCTATTTGGAATCCCCAGTCAAAAGTTTTGTGAACATCATCTGTACCGTATTTATGGTCATAAAAAGTTTTAGCTACCATTAACTTACCTAAAGGTGCAGCATTGTAGGAAAAGGTAATATTATTTTCAGGTCTGGGCTTTCCTAAGGATTGCCAGAAATTACCTAATCTTTTTACTGCTTCATTCCAGAACAATTTATTTAAATTTTCATGTGACAGCTGTTTGTTTCCTGCTTGTAATGCCGCGTATAGTCCTTGGTCTAATAATGGATTGCTGGAAGTGTAATTAAAAGGTAAAATATCTTCAATATAGAAGTCATCTTTGAAGATTGTGGGATACCCCTGAGTACTGTATCCGGATATTGTATAAACATTTGGATAATAGGTTGGTGTCCAGAACGTATTTGCATCAAAAATTGTTCTATTGTTGTTGTTGTAAATAGAGGTAATTCTATTTTGAGAAGGCGCAGGATTGAAATAGGATGAGTAATCATAATAGAATGTACCGGCAATAACACCTAATCTGATTTCATCAACATTTTCTTTTCTCCAAAATCCAGTCCAGCCTCTGTATTGGTGTTTTACTTTAACACCTAAATTGTAAACAAGGTAATAATTATAATTATAAGCTTTGGATTTTACTCTTCTTTTGCTTTCATATTTATCTACACACATATCAGAATCTCCAAATAAACTTTGAAGAAACGTTGTATAAGTGCTGCAATTTGGAAGAGAGTTGATAAAGTTTGCCATTTGAACATTAGGGTCTGTTACCGGTGGAGAATTTGTTGAAGTTCCTCCTCCGCCGCCACCGCCACCTATAGTGGGCATTGTAACCGGATAGTACCCCACGCCATCGTCAAGGGTATAAACCATAAGTGCAGCGCGTTGGGCTACGAAATTGCTTCTTACTTCATCATCAGTAGTATATAATAAATTATCCGCTATTTTTTGTTCCGCTAAATAATTAGTTAATACTTCATATTTCTCTTCATTAACTATAAATATGCCGGCATCAGTATATTTATAAATATCCGTACCAACCTGGATTTCTCCATCGCTATTAAGTATCGCCGAAAAAGCGTCATCTCCTATGATTTCTTCCAGATCATCAATGTCACTGATCATTAAATCAATGTTCTCAATCCTTGAGGTAGCATTAGGAGATTCCATGAATCTGGCATTGTTCTTTAATGCTTCTAAACGTTCTTTCGTTTTATTGTAAACCGTTTCTTCATTCGTTTCAGTAACAACTGGTCTCAAAGAAGTAATGCCCAGGTTATCAACAAAAGCAGCGATTGTTTCATCATCCGCATCTTTTAAATCATCATAAGCTTCCTGTAAGGCTTCTTTAGTTGGGAAATAGGTTCTGCCATTGAGAACTTTCGCGTCCTCCAGCTTTCCCATTAAGTTTGATTTTGTTATTTTTTCTTGTGCGGTCTGAGATTCTGGTAATATCTCATCATTACAAGATGCAAGAATTGTTGCTACGGCTAGTAGTAACAGCAGTTTCCTTTTCATAAGTTATTAGTTTTTTAGTTTTACGTTGTAAATATATGTTTTTTTTGTAATTGTAGTAATAAATTTCAAAAAAAAATATATATGCAGTATGTTAAAGCCTGAAATAGTACGGTTTCTTTAAAATTTTCTTCTGATTTTTTCTGTTGCAGAATAATGAATATTGAACTATAAAGCAATCCGGACTCGATTACATGAAAATTAAATTTTACCGGATAAAAAATAAAAAAAGACCTACATTTCTGTAAGTCTTTTTGCTCCTCCTGCTGGGCTCGAACCAGCGACCCTCTGATTAACAGTCAGATGCTCTAACCAACTGAGCTAAGGAGGAATGTCCTTTGTTTTAAGTGGTGCAAATATAGGACGAATATTTATACCCTACAAATATTTTTCAGAAAAATTTTTAAAAAAATTATAATTTCCCTGTAAATACCTTGAAGATGTCGCTTCCAAAGATCAGTAACATCAATCCTAACAGGAAGATAACCCCGATCATCTGTGCGTTTTCCCAAAACTTTCTGAGGAACCGGTTTGCCTACAATAATTTCATATAATGTAAATAAAACGTGTCCGCCATCAAGCCCCGGGATAGGAATCAGGTTTAGGAATGCCAACCATACGGAGAACATGGCAGTAAAGCTCCAGAAAGCTACCCAGTTGATTTTAAAGCTTCCGTCAGCATCTTTATCTACAGGCATATTCTTTACAATCGCAATAGGACCTCCTACATTTTTATACCCCTGAACTTTAGAGTTGAACATGATTTTGAACTGCTTAACCTGAGTTGTTAAAGCCTCAATAGTTCTCGTGAATCCTCTTGGAATAGCTTCTCCGAAAGAATATTTTTTATTGGTTACGATAGATTTTGCAATACTTTTTGTATCAATGGCAATACCAAGTTTTCCGTTTTTGTCAACAGAAACTGCCGGTAATGTCTGTAAAGCTCCGTTTCTTTCAACATCAACAGAAACTGTTTTTCCTTTATTTTCACTCAGAAGAGTGCTTACTTCATCAAAAAATACGGCTTTTTTACCGTTGATTCCTACAATTTTATCTCCTTTTGTCAATCCTGAAGCTTGAGAAGAAGGAGTTGCCAATGAATCAACTACCATAGAGACTCTTGGAGTGATGTATAGTTTTGCCTCTCTTTGTTTAAGAACATCAGCCACACCATCAGCATTTACCGGGAATGTAACTTCCTGGCCGTTTCTCAGTACAGTAACATGATCTCCCAAAAGAATATTGATTGATGTGTTTTCAAGCCTTTCTGCCGGTTTTCCATCTACACTGATGATTTTGTCACCATTCTGGAAGCCCATTTTCTTTCCTGCGGCAGTAGCCTCAATACCGTTGCTGAATTTTGTAATATCTGTGTACGTTTCACCGTTGAAGAATGAAAGACAGCTGTAGATTAACCATGCAAGGAAAAAGTTAACAGTAACCCCACCTAGCATAATAATAAGCCTCTGCCATGCCGGTTTTGATCTGAATTCCCATGGTTCTGCCGGTTTTTTCATTTGGGCAGTATTCATACTTTCATCCACCATTCCCGCAATTTTTACGTATCCTCCGAAAGGAAGCCATCCGATTCCATATTTGGTTTGCTCAGGGTGTTTTCTCCAGTCATTGTCCGGAAGTTTAGATATATCGACAGGAACTTCTTCCTTCTTTCCGTTAACCTCTATTACTTCAGAATCCGGCAGATTCTTTGATAAGAATTTATACTGCCATTTTCCGTTGATTTTCTTCATGGAGAATATGGAGAAATAAGGATCAAAAAACAGGAAAAATTTCTCTGCTCTGGTCTTGAACCATATTGCCGGTAAAAAATGCCCAAGCTCATGAAGAAGCACAAGTATAGAGATGCTCAGAATGAACTGAAAAAGTTTGATTGCTATTTCCATTAATAAATTTTAGATTTTAATTTGCAAAGGTAACAATTATCAAAACTATGCCAAATAAAAAAGCTCCCCGAAACGAGAAGCTTTGTCATATTTAAAGACGATTTGTTATAAATTGAAAGAAACCCCAAGGCTGCCGTTATTACCTACTTCGGCAAATACTCCTATTTTATCCGTGAAGAAGTATCTGGCTCCGATGTGAGCGCCTACTCCGAAATCTTTTCCAACAACTCCAAGGTCTACTCCTGGGTAAATATCCCATTTTGATGGTAGATTCAATGCTTCCTGCAAATGAAAGTTCAGTCTTCCGAAAACAAAAACGCGGTTATCCTTATCGTTGTTTTTATAATTGTCAAAGTAGCCATTGATCCCGGCTCCTACTGAAATAAGTTGATTGAGTCCATAGTCATAAGTTCCCGTTATTCCGGTTCCATATCCCCAGGCGCTCAGCCCCAGTTGTATCTTCTGATCCCCTTTGCCTGTCCATGCCTGGGCATTAGCCATTGCACCAAAAAAGAAGATCATTACCATAAAAAACAATTTCTTCATAAATTTTAAATTTTTAAGGATTTTAATAAAAATATCTCTATCAAAAATGAAACCGAAAGAATATGAGTATTCTAAAAAAGACAGACTTTAATAAATTATTAAGAAATAGAGTTCTGTTTTCACGGGAGAACCTCTTTTTTCAGCAGTTTAATTCTTCTTTTGTAATGATAAAAGCTGTATTTTTATACATCAGATTCGGAATAACTTAAAAAGAATAAAAGATGAAAGTTGCAGGGCTTAATTTAGATATCATCTGGAAAAATAAAACTGAAAATTTTAAACTCATAGAAAACGAGCTTCAGCATGTTGAAGCTGATCTGTTTCTTCTGCCTGAAATGTTTTCGACAGGTTTCTGTATGGATGCTGCTGAAGTGTCAGACAGAAATGACGAAACCCTGGAATTCCTGAAAAAGATCTCAAAAGAAAAAAATGCTGCATTCTGTGGAAGTGCTCCAGTAGAGCAGGGCGGGAATTTTTATAACAGGATGTATTTTGTAAAGCCTGACGGTGATATTTCTTTTTATGACAAAAGACATTTGTTTTCCTTTTCGGGAGAAGATAAAGTGTATACTCCGGGAAATGAAAGGGTAATTGTTGA
Source organism: Chryseobacterium gleum (assembly GCF_900636535.1). Lineage (NCBI taxonomy): Bacteria > Pseudomonadati > Bacteroidota > Flavobacteriia > Flavobacteriales > Weeksellaceae > Chryseobacterium > Chryseobacterium gleum. The sequence goes on along the minus strand of NZ_LR134289.1, from coordinate 3,322,795 downwards.
ATATCATGGAATTCGGTTTTTGCTTCAGGTTTGCTATGATCTGCGCTTTCCTGTTTTTGCAAGAAATAATGATGATTATGATGCTGTTTTGTATGTTGCCAACTGGCCTGAGAAAAGAGTAGGAGCATGGGAACATCTGTTGAAAGCAAGAGCAATTGAAAATTTGTCTTTTGTATTTGGCTTAAACAGGATCGGAACAGATGGAAATAATCTGTTTTATCAGGAAAGCTCTCACTGCTTCTTTGCTGATGGAAAAGAAATTTCCCGAAAGCAGGGCAATCTTGTATCCGCAGAATTAAATATGAATGAATTGAAAGATTTCAGAACGCATTTCCAGTTTCTGAATGACCGGGATTCTTTTTCTATTAAATTTTAGGTTCTCCCACAGATTTCCCAGATGTTAAAAGCATAAGCTCAACTATGGAAATTTGGGTGATCTGTGGGCATTATAAAAACAAAAAAACTGTGAAAAATCACAGTTTTAAGCATATTCTTGTAAAAGTTTGGTGAGTGTATTTACGTCATGTACACCACTTTCCTTCCATAATAATTCTCCTTTTTTGAAAATTGCCAGTGTAGGTACTCCACGTACTCCATATTGAGCGGCTAAGGCAGGATACTGATCTACATCTACTTTTATGATTCTGGCACCTTCGCCGATATTTTCTTTTACAGTATTTAATACCGAAGACTGCACTTTACAAGGCTGGCACCATGTGGCGAAAAAATCGATAAGTACGGGTCTTTCGGAATCAATGATTTCCTGAAATTTTTGTGACATAGGTTTAGTTTTTTATGATCTTAAAAAGTTTTGGACTGGCATACAAAATCCGAAGTAGGGAATTTTTCCGTTTTTTTTATCCCGTTAAAACCTCCTTCTACTTCAGTAAAATTCCTGATACCGTGTGAGTTAAGAATACTTGCTGCAATCATGCTTCTGTATCCGCCTGCACAATGAAGGAAGAAATGTTCAGAGTCATCAATAGTACGTGCCCAGTCACTGATGGCATCTAATGGCTTATTGTATGCGTTGTCAATGTGTTCGGCCGAGTATTCAGTCAGTTTTCTTACATCAATTACTGTAGCATCTTCAGTAAACTGTTCTGCAAATTCAGCAGGGGAAATTCTTCTGATCTCATCAGTTTCCTTCCCTGCATTTTTCCAGCTTTCAAATCCTCCTTTCAGGTAGCCTACTACATTATCAAATCCTACTCTGCTCAGTCTGGTAATAACTTCTTCTTCAGTTCCTTCATCGGTTACCAGTAACAGAGGGTGTTTCACGTCAACAATAAGAGTTCCTACCCATGGAGCGAAGTCTCCTTTCAGCCCAATATTGATGGAATTGGGAACAAAGCCTTTATGAAAGTCTGCAGGTCCTCTCGTATCTAAAATTAATGCTCCTGTCTCTTCCGCTACGGCTTCAAAATCTTCCGGTTCAACAGGATGCAGTCCTTTGTTCATTACAACATCAAGGCTTTCATAACCTCCCTTGTTTAATGCGACATTCATTCCGAAATATTTCGGTGGTGCTGTTAAACCATCAAGAACCTCTCTGATGAAAGATGCTTTATCCGGTTGGTTAAGGGCGTAATTGGTTTTCTTTTGGTTTCCTAAAATATCTACCGTTTCCTTCTGCATATTCTTTCCGCAGGCAGAACCTGCTCCATGAGCCGGGTAAACCGTGATGCTGTCATCCAATGGCATGATTTTGCTCTGAAGACTGTCATAAAGAATACCTGCAAGATCTTCCTGCGTAAGGTTGGTTGCCTTCTGTGCAAGATCAGGCCTTCCGACATCACCTAAAAACAACGTGTCACCTGTAAAGATTGCTGTTTCAACACCATTTTCATCTATTAAAAGGTAAGTGCTGCTTTCCATGGTGTGACCAGGAGTGTGCAAAACCTTTATTTTTACTTTCCCAATTTCAAAAATCTGATTATCATCTGCAATAATAGCTTCAAATTCAGGAGCCGCTGTAGGTCCATAAACAATCGGAGCACCAGTTTTCTTGCTTAAATCCAAATGTCCTGATACAAAGTCTGCATGGAAGTGGGTTTCAAAAATATATTTTAAAGTGACATTGTCTTTTTCCAGACGATCCAAGTAAGGTTTAACCTCTCTTAAAGGATCAATAATGGCAGCTTCATTCTCTGATACAATATAATAGGCACCCTGAGCCAGACAGCCCGTATATATTTGTTCAATTTTCATTGGGTCTTTTTTTAATGAGTTAAAGATACGAAGTATTAGATGAATTCTAAATGAAATGTTAAATTCCATTGATAGTTTCTTTCAATACTTGTTAAAATTTACATTACTTTTTTAGCAAAAAGAATGCCTTATATAAAGTGAATTTACGAATGCTGTTTTATATCATGTTTAACTCATAAGCAGGCAATTCATTTACTCGGTGATATAATAAATTTTATAAAAAATTTCGTTAGTGTTTTCCGTGATGTTTTTATCAGTTTTGAACTGAAGATATTCATCCTTTTTACCTTCTCCTTCATCATATTGTATCAGCCTGTTGTACTTATCATAAAGATAATCCTTGATCTTTCCATTATCTTTGATGCTGATTATTTCATCAAAATATTTCTTAGTGTCTGCATGCATAGGCCAATCCTTTTCATGGACTTTATAAAACTCTACCATTTTCTCTATGGAATATATTTCAGATTCGATATTCATATCATTGAATCCTGTTAGAAGTTCTTTTTTGTCTGCATGCTCTCCCAGCCATTTTATTTTTGACTCAGCTGCTGTAATCACAGCATTAATCATCATAGAATCTCTTTTGATTACGGGGGATAAGATGATATCCGGAGTATGGCTGATGGGAAGAGGTTTACGAGCGGCTATATCCAATACGCTAAAAACAGTCTCAGCTTTGGTTTTAAGCTCAGTTAGTTGATCATTGGTCATTTCATCACTTGATACTCTGATCTTAAAACCCCATCCTCCACATTCATAAATTGCGAGAAGAGATTTCTTATCCGTATATTTTACCCCTTTGAAAAAATCACGTTCGCCCATTGCATGATCAAATAAGGAATAGATATAATTTACTTTTACCTTATCATTGGAGATGTTTCCAAACATAGGTTTTAAATTTACACTTTTATTAGAGTTTTGATTCAGAACTGTTTCATATACGGCAAATTCATCCCGTAAAAGCTGATTGTCTACAGATTTTTTAGGATAAACATATAATGTGAGTACGGTTTTACTTTTTTTATTTTTTTGTTGCACATAGCTTACCACAATATGTTTGTTTTGTTGATCATAAGATACTATTTCCTCTCTTTGAAAACCAGCCCATAAGAGAGGGAAAACTGCTGATGTGGGAAGGTGGGTATAGTCTCCTTTTATCTGTAAACTGACAGGCCCATTTCTTTTCTGGGAAAAAGACAAGGAGAGGCAAAAAGCGAAAATAATAAGTAGAATTTTCTTAATTAAAATCATGTGTGGTATATATGTTGTTCTCAAGGCTAAATTAAAATAATAAATTTAGTGAACGTGAAATATAATTTAATCATTAATATTATTTTACTTACTCAAATTTTCCAAAAAATTTTATATTTATAAGTTAAAAACAATCAGATGGCAGACAAAGCAAAATTTATTGAAGAGTTAAATGCTAGATATACTCCGAAAGGAGAACACATTATATTAGGAAAAGGAATGCTTGACGGACAAGTGGTTCCCGAGGTGAATGTAACAATCCCTTTGAAAACAATTAACCGCCATGGTCTTATTGCCGGAGCAACAGGAACTGGTAAGACAAAGACACTACAGGTATTTGCAGAACAGCTTTCCCATGCAGGAATTCCTTCATTGGTCCTTGATATCAAAGGTGACTTCTCCGGAATTGCAGAAGCAGGACAAATGAATCCTGTTATTGAAGAAAGATACGCTAAAACACAGCTTCCATACAATCCGCAGGGATTTCCGGTAGAGCTGATGAGTATTTCCGGAGGGAAAGGCGTAAAATTAAGAGCTACTGTTACAGAATTTGGTCCTGTTTTATTAAGCAAAATCCTTGAGCTTAATGATACTCAGCAAAGCATTATGTCTATTGTCTTCAAATACTGTGATGATAAAGGTCTTCCTTTGATTGATCTTAATGATTTGAAGAAAGTATTACAGTATGTAACAGATAATGCACAGGGAAAAGCCGAGCTTGCAGCCAATTATGGATCTATCGCACCAGCTTCTCTCGGAGCGATCTTAAGGTCAATTGTAGCCCTGGAACAACAGGGTGCAGCCGGATTCTTTGGCGAATTAAGTTTTGATGTTCAGGATTTACTGGAAACAAGAGACGGAAAAGGAGTTGTCAATATTTTAAGAGTATCAGATATTCAGAATAAGCCTCAGCTTTTTTCAACATTTATGCTTTCGCTTTTTGCCGAAATTTATATGACTTTCCCGGAAGAAGGAGACAGTGGAAAACCAAAACTTGTATTATTCATTGATGAAGCGCACCTTATTTTTGATGAAGCTTCAAAAGCCCTTCTTTCACAAATTGAAACGATGGTAAAGCTGATCCGTTCCAAAGGAGTGGGGATCTACTTCATTACTCAGATTCCAGGAGATGTGCCTGAAAATGTGCTTTCTCAGTTAGGACTGAAAATACAGCATGCACTGAGAGGCTTTACGGCAAAAGATAAAAAAGAAATCACCAAAGCTGTTGAAAATTATCCTACAACAGAATATTATGATGCCTCCAGCCTTATTCAGAATTTAGGGATTGGAGAGGCATTTGTAACGGCTTTGGATGAAAAAGGAATACCTACACCATTGGTTCATACCTATCTGATCTCTCCCGAGTCAAGAATGGATATTTTGAGCGAGGCAGAAATCTCTGAACTTACAGCTCAGTCAGCACTTGTTGCCAAATACGAGCAGGCTATTGACAGAGAATCTGCTTATGAAATGCTTACGAACAGAATGGAGCAGGCTGCACAAAACCCATCACCAACACAAAAAACGAGACCGGTAAAAGAAGAACCTGGAATGTTTGAACAGGTATTACAGAGTAAAGCGGGCCGTACCTTTACCAATACATTAATGCGAGAAGGAGCAAAAGCGATCCTCGGAATGTTTGGTCTGGGAGGCAGAAGAAGATAATTTTGAAGGATAACCTGCTCTGTTTTGATATATTTTTTGTTATTTTAGCAGGTTATCTTTATAATATTAATAGTAAAGCCGGGTTTATTGGGGAATAATACATCGGGTTTAAATACGAACGACAAACAGCAGTTAACACACATTCAATGTATTCAATTATAGATATAGAAAGTAATGGTGCAGGTTATAGAAATGAATGCATTATAGATATCGCCATTTACAGATATGACGGTCAGAAAATTACCGATCAGTTCATCTCTCTGGTAAATCCTGAAGGCGATATTACTCCTTTTGTACAGAAACTGACCAGCATTACCCCGAAAATGGTCAAAACGGCTCCGAAATTTCATGAAATTGCCAAAAGAGTCATCGAAATAACTCAAAATACAACCTTGGTAGGGCATAATATTGATTTTGATTACAGAATGCTTCGCCAATCATTCAAAAGGCTTGGTTATGATTTTAAAATCAATACTTTAGATACCATTCCGTTAGCAAAAAAACTGATACCTGATGAGGTAAGCTATTCGTTGGGAAAGCTGGTGAAGTCGCTGGGAATTCCTTTGACCAATCATCACAGGGCAGAAGGTGATGCAAGAGCCACCTTGGAACTCTTTAAATTGCTGATTTCCAAGGATACTGAAAATGAAATTATTCAGAAGCAGCATGAAGAATCCAATGCCAAGACCTATATCAATAAAATTAAGGAACTTACTCAGGATCTTCCTAATGATAAAGGATTTGTATACTTTCAGGATGAGGCAGGACGTATCATGTTCTCGGATTATGTTCAGGATATCAACAAATTTTCAAAAAAGGTTTTCAATTCCAAATCAAAAAAATGGGAGCAGATTCAGAAAGATGTTGAGCAGATCAATTTTGAGCTTACCAGAACAGATATTATTGCAAAACTGATTCTGAATTCAAAGAATATCAAAAAGAAAGAAATTTTACCATTCGGACTTTATTTCAGAAACAATAAATATGTTGTTGAAAAAAACAAGCTCAATAAAACGGAAAAACCGGTATTAAAATTCAGATCGTTTACCCAGGGAACAAAAGCGGTTCAGTTTATTGGCTCTCAGGAAGAGTTTAATGATTTCTCCGCATTGAAACAGAAAATTGAATTCAGAAAAAGGAATGAGCTCTGGCTGGGGCCGGGAAGAAAGCTTGGTGAAAAATTATTTTTAATCATAGAAAACGGAAAAGTAGTTTCTTTTGGTTTCTATGAGCTGTTTACGCAGATTCAGACTTTGAGTAAGCTGGCGAAGCTGAAAATTGATCTTCAGCTGTCCTCCACAGATCTGAATAATGAATTACAGCTGGCTTTGCTTCGTGGTGATTTTGAAACCTTACCACTGCCAAAATAATATAGAAATTAGCACTTTACCGTTTTATTCAGAAGAAGAGCTGTTCAAATCATTTTCTTAGAATAAAAAAATAAATAGTATTTTTGCAAAAAAATAAATAGAAGCAATGCAAAATCTTAAACAAAATAAAACTGGAAAAAAGGGAGCTGTAAGGTTCTCTAAGGTTTGGAATATTTAAAAGAGTTGTCTTGCATAAAAAATAATTAATGTGGCAGGCTCTTTTACGAAGAATCTGCCTTTTTTTATGTTAAAATGAAATTATGAATTCAAAAGAATTATTAAAGATTGCCAATGAGTTTGGCACCCCGGTGTATGTTTACGATGCAGAGTCCATCAAAATTCAATACGAAAAACTTACCTCTTCATTTTTAAAACATACTAAGTTCTTCTACGCAGCGAAGGCTTTGACAAATATCAATATCCTTAAGTACGTCAAGAACCTGGGAGCTTCTTTGGATTGTGTATCTATTAACGAAGTTAAACTCGGGTTAAAAGCAGGATTTCCGAAAGAAAAGATATTGTTTACTCCCAATTGTGTTGACCTGGCTGAAATAGAAGAAGCAATGACTTTTGGAGTTCATATCAACATTGATAACATTTCTATTCTTGAGCAGTTCGGGAATAAATACGGAAATTCATATCCTATTCTGGTCAGAATAAACCCGCATATTTTTGCTGGAGGTAACTACAAAATTTCAACGGGACATATCGACAGTAAATTCGGTATTTCCATTCACCAGGTTCGTCATATCGAAAGAGTGATGAAAAGTACGAATCTGAATGTGGAAGGACTTCATATGCACACAGGAAGTGAAATTAAAGATCCGGATGTATTCCTGCAGGCTCTTGATATTATGCTGGAACTTTCTGAACATTTCCCGAACCTGAAATACCTGGATATGGGAAGTGGTTTCAAAATTCCTTACCAGGACAGTGAGGAAGAAACGGATGTGAAAACATTAGGTAAAAAAGTAGAAAAAGTAATTTCTGAGTTTTCAAAATCTACCGGTAAAAAATTTGAATTATGGTTTGAGCCTGGAAAATTTTTAGTAGGAAAAAGTGGTTATTTATTAGTGAAAGCTAATGTAATCAAGCAGACTACTGCTACAGTATTTGTAGGTGTAAATTCAGGATTTAATCATCTTATCCGCCCAATGTTCTATGATTCTTACCATATGATTGAAAACCTGTCCAATCCAAAAGGAGCAGAAAGAATCTATACGGTAGTAGGAAATATCTGCGAAACAGATACATTCGCGTGGGACAGAAAACTCAATGAGGTAAGAGAAGGTGATATTCTTGCCTTCCATAATGCAGGGGCTTACGGTTTTGAAATGAGTTCAAACTTTAATTCGAGATTAAAACCAGCTGAAGTATTATTCTTAGACGGAAAAGCTCATTTGATCCGTAAAAGAGATGAGTTTGAAGACCTGCTGAGAAATCAGATCGAAATAGGGATGTAATTCTCAAATATAATAAACATACAGCCGCCTTTTGGGTGGCTGTTTTGTTTTACAGGGGAATTAAACCTCACGGGTTTTCAAAACCCGTGAGGTTTCAATAGAAAAAGAATTCAAAATTAAATTACAATTTTTTAACATCGAATTAGGGATAGAGTCTCAACTTTATTAGCTAAATTTGATAGAGATAGGAAGATTTTTTTCTTCTCAAATACTATTTTCACCAAAAAATAACCACCAAAACAGACTAATTATGGCCAAAAACATAGCAGAGCAGATTGTTGAAATGCTCGAAAATGCCAATGTGAAAAGAATTTATGCAGTAACCGGCGACAGTCTTAACCATCTGAATATTGCCGTTAAAAAAAGCAGTATCCAATGGATTCATGTGCGTCACGAAGAGGTAGGTGCTTATGCAGCAGCAGCAGAAGCTGAGCTGGATGGTCTGGCTGTATGTGCAGGAAGCTGCGGACCAGGACACGTTCATCTGATCAATGGGGTTTATGAGGCACATCGTTCTCATGTTCCGATGCTGGTTATTGCTTCTACAATTCCCAGCGATGAAATGGGAATGGATTATTTTCAGGAGACCAATACCATAAAATTGTTTGATGACTGCAGTTATTATAATCAAATGATTACAAGGCCGGAACAGGTACAGAGAACCGTTCAGACAGCTATTCAGCATGCTGTTTCCAAAAAGGGAGTTGCTGTGATAGGTCTTCCGGGAGATGTGTCGGAACTGGAAGCAGAAGAAGCCACTACTTCAGCGCAGATCTTTAAAACCAATCCGATCATAAGACCTTCGGACGGTGAATTAAAAAGCTTGTCATCACTTATCAACAGCAGTAAAAAAGTAACATTATATTGCGGAATTGGTGCTGCTGAAGCAAGTGAAGAAGTTATTGCATTATCAAAGCTTTTAAAAGCACCTGTAGGATATTCATTCCGTGGGAAAATGGCTATTCAGCCGAATAATCCGAATGAAGTGGGGCTTACAGGATTACTGGGATTTCCTTCTGCCTATCATGCCATGCATGAGGCTGACCTGGTGATTCTTCTGGGTACAGATTTCCCGTATCAGAAATTCATGCCTGTAAAAAATAAAATAGTACAGATTGATGAAAGCCCTGAAAGATTAGGAAGAAGGGCAAAACTGGAATTGGGACTTACCGGCGATGTCAAAGAAACCATTAAAGCATTACTTCCTCTGCTTGAAGAAAAAACAGATGACCATTTTCTGAATGAGCAGCTTGCATTTTATGATAAAGTAAAAGAAAGCCAGCTGGAGTATGTAAAAGATTCAGGAAAAGAAAATGCAATCCAGCCGGAGTATGTTGCCCATACTTTAGATAAGCTGGCTAAGCATGATGCTATTTTTACAGTAGATACAGGAATGTGCTGTGTTTGGGGAGCAAGATTTATTACAGGAACCGGTGAAAGGAAAATGCTGGGGTCATTTAATCATGGTTCAATGGCAAATGCAATGCCAATGGCTATCGGAGCGGCTTTGGCTCATCCTGAGAAACAGGTTATCGCGATGTGTGGTGATGGCGGACTATCTATGTTATTAGGAGATATGGCGACAATTTTTCAATATAAATTACCCGTAAAACTGATTGTTTTTAACAACAGAACCCTGGGAATGGTAAAACTGGAAATGGAAGTTGGCGGAATGCCCGATAATGAAACAGATATGATTAATCCTGACTTTGCGATGGTAGCACATGCCATGGGTTATCCGGGTAAAAACGTTCATTTGCCGGAAGATGTAGAAAGTGCTATCAAGGAATGTCTGGATTATAACGGACCTTATCTTCTGAATATTTTTACAAATCCTAATGCTCTGGCCCTTCCTCCGAAGATTGAATTTGACCAGATCATGGGAATGACCAAGTCTATGGCACAGCTGATGCTGGGAGGCAAAATGGATGAGGTTTTTGAAACGGTAAAAACGAATTATAAACATATTAAAGGTCTGCTGTAAGGTTAAGAATATTCATAGTATAGAACTTCATGCATTGTGTGAAGTTTTTCTTTTTTATAACTGGGCTAAATATTTACCTTTGTTTATTATTACTAAATTATGAGAACGATACTTTTATTTTTGACCTTATGCGTGATGAATTTTTCTTTTGCACAGGATCAGGAAGAACGGGATGACTCTTTTATCCGGGAAAGCAATAAAAATCTTTTAAAAATAGATATCCGGGAACCTTTTATGCAGGTTGCCGTGAAATGTAATGATTTTAAACCTGCAGCCTTCGAAGGTGGTGTTGCGGCCTATAAAGATATCCTGAACAAATATATGTACGCATATCTGAATTCTGACTTCTATGCCCTTACAGGTGATTTTACATTTACCTTGGTGCTTGATGATAAAGGAAAAGTAGTGGATGTAAAGGGGATGCCTAAAGTGGCCAACAGCGAAGTTTTCTTTGATGACATGCAGTATGTTGTAAGAAGGATCAAAAAAAACTGGACTCCGGCTTCCTGTAACGGACAGCCTGTGGCTTCACAGATTAAAGTTAAAATGAATTTTTCTTCAATTTCAACGGATATTGACTAATACCAATAAATGAAAGAATATCTCTTTATTTTATCTTTATGTTTTTAAGAGTTAAAGGATTATCACAAGAAGCCAAAGCTCAGATTCAGATTCAACAGGGAGAAGACTTCAGAAAAGAATACTAATATGATCATGATTAAAAAATCCTACAGGTATTGGGTTTGATTTTGTTCTTTGCTGTAGGAAAAGCCCAGACATTTGATCTCCTGCAGGGGGATATGAATCCTTATAAAGGAGGGGCTGAACAGTTTTATAAAGATTTAAATACAATTCTGGTCAAAAATAATTCTGAACATTGTAATAACAGAATGTCTGAAATGTTTCTGGCTGAAATTGAAATCGAAAAAGGACAGGCAAAAATTATAAATAAGAATCTTCTGATGATTGTCCTACCCGTATTTTTGTGAAGGCTTTTGACGAGATCAATAAACTGAAAAAATGGAAAAAAGGTGCGGATGTACAGAAATATGTTTCCATCATATTTTATCCGATCGATTATTTTGACAATTTTAAAGAAAATTATACCACGCAGGGCCTAAAGAAATCTGCTGAATTTCCAGGAGGAATGGGAGAATTCAGAAACCGTCTGCTCATTAATCTGAAAAACCAGAACATCAGAAATGCTGAAGGAGTAACAGCTGAAATACGATTTAAAGTTAATCAGGAAGGTGTTTTACAAGATATTATAATACAACCTGATGTTTTGCAGGATGATATTAAAAGCAAGGTAAAGAAAGCTGTAGGGCAGATTACCGAAAAATGGCAACCCGAATCTTTCCGCGGCGTTCCGATAACATCCAGTTACGTGATGCGTGTAACTTTATGATTTTGTTAAAATAATACCGCTGACATTCTGTCACAATATTTTGTATCTTTGCAAACTTATCTGTTCGTAATTTACTATTACGGGCCTTAAATTGATTATCGTGCAGGAAAAATATATAGACGAAACAAAGCAGGGCGAAGCTTTTGCTATTGCCGAAAGACCGGAAAATTCTAAAAAGCTGTTTTTGGAAAGCTATGGTTGTCAGATGAACTTCTCTGACTCTGAGATTGTTGCATCCATTCTTAACGAACAGGGATACAACACAACGATGAAAGTGGAAGAAGCTGATCTGATTCTATTAAACACATGCTCTATCCGTGAAAAAGCAGAACAAACGGTAAGAATGCGTCTCTCCCAGTTCAAAAATCTCAAAAAAGAAAGACCGAATATGACGGTAGGAGTTTTGGGATGTATGGCGGAAAGATTGAAAACTAAATTCCTGGAAGAAGAACAATTGGTTGACCTTGTAGTTGGGCCAGATGCTTACAGAGACCTACCCAATCTTTTAAAAGAAACGGATGACGGTAGAGATGCCATCAATGTAATTCTTTCCAAAGAAGAGACCTATGCAGACATCAATCCTGTTCGTTTAGGAGGAAACGGAGTGACTGCTTTTGTTACTATTACAAGAGGTTGTGACAATATGTGTACATTCTGTGTGGTTCCTTTTACCAGAGGAAGAGAAAGAAGCCGTGATCCGCACTCTATTATTGAAGAATGTAAAGATCTAGCCAATAACGGTTATAAAGAAATTACCCTTTTAGGACAAAACGTAGACTCTTATCTTTGGTATGGTGGCGGTCCTAAAAAAGATTTTGCCAAAGCATCTGAAATGCAGAAAGCAACAGCCGTTAATTTTGCTCAGCTTCTTGATTTAGTAGCTAAAGCTGTTCCCGAACTAAGAATCAGATTCTCTACTTCAAATCCTCAGGATATGAGTCTTGATGTCTTCAGAATGATGGCAAAACATGATAACATCTGCAAATATGTACACCTTCCTGTACAAAGCGGAAGCAATAATATGCTGGCAGCGATGAACAGACAACATACCCGTGAAGAATACCTTGATCTGATCAGAAAAGCAAAGGAAATTGTTCCGGAAGTAGCATTTTCACAGGATATGATCGTAGGATTCTGTAATGAAACAGAAGAAGATCACCAGGATACCTTAAGCCTGATGAGAGAAGTGGAATATGACTACGGATATATGTTTGCTTATTCAGAAAGACCGGGAACGCCTGCCCATAAAAAAATGGAAGACAATATTCCTGCTGATGTAAAACAGAGACGTCTTGCTGAGGTAATTGCTCTTCAGGGTGAGCTCTCCAAAAAGAGAATGAAATCTTATGTAGGAAGAGAGCACCAGATTCTGATCGAAGGAATTTCTAAGAAGAATAAAAACCAATGGAAGGGAAGAAACTCTCAGAATGCCGTATGTGTCTTTGATAAGCTTGAAGGACAGAAAATAGGTGACATTGTGAACGTTTTTGTGTATGACAATACGCAGGGCACACTTTTAGGGAGAACAGCGGAATAAATATAAGTTTTGATCAAGCGGTTTATTTTAGAAAGAATCCCGATCACTGAGAAACTTAAAAAAGAAACAAGATCAACGGTGTGTTACCGTAAGATTTTTAGTAAATTGTGAAGGAAAGACAGTCCTGTTGAGATTACAGCATATAAACCGGATCTGAATGATGCTGTACTGATGAAGAATTGGAAAAAATTGCAGCAGTTTACAAAATAACTTGACGGCTGGATGTCAAACGAGATACGAGGTTTAAAAAGGATTATGATCAGTATTTAACCTATAAAATTGAAAATGGAAAAGTTTCAGAGGTATTACCTTAGCTTTTTGTTACTTATAGTTTACACCAATACTATTGCACAGGTTAACTGTAATGCAGTAGAGGGTGAGAACTGCAAAAAAGCGTGCGGGTTATACAACTGGGCTTCAGATTTACAAGGTTTCGCGGAATCTCAGGAAGGTTTTGATAAAGCTATTGAACTTTGCCCCGATTTCTCCCATGCTTATATGGAAAAAGCAGTTCCATATCTTAAAAACGGGAATTTCGTAACCTGGAAGATTCTGATTGATGAAGTCATTGTCTCAGATCCCAAAACGTACCTTGTTTACAGAGGCTGGACAAAGTTTCAGTTTTTAAGAGGCTATAAAGAAGCTGTTCAGGATTTAGAACAATTAAAAAAATATTATCCGGGGGACCTTGGAAGATCCCAGAATGGAGATTATAATCTGGATGTGGTGAGAGCCATGTCTTACAGTGCGTTAGGACAGAAAGAAAAAGCCGCAGGGATTATAGAAAGGCTTCTGGCTGCCAGAGGTTATGTGAAAGGAATGTTTGATCATTATCAGCTGGGAGTTACCTGTTTCGAGCTGGGAAGATATGACAGAGTCCTTGAAAATTTTGAAAAAACAAAGCAAAGAGTACGACTTTGCTGAGAATATATACTTTAAGAGTAAAGTTTCTAAGATCAGAAACAAAGATTATTTGGATTTAAAAAAGTTAGCCTTACGAACGTATGATGAAGGAAAGACCATGAAAGAGGTCTACACTCATCACTTTAACAAAATCTACAGACAGCAGATTGAAGCGGTGTAGAAGATTAACATTAAATCAATAATCAAAAATTTACTTATGAGCAACGAGCTACAAAACATAAAAAACCGTTTCGGAATTATCGGAAACTTTCCTGCACTCAACCGTGCCCTGGAAAAATCTATCCAGGTTGCCCCTACAGACATTTCTGTACTGGTGATTGGAGAAAGTGGAGTGGGAAAAGAGTTTATTCCGAAAATCATTCATTCAGAATCCAGAAGAAAACATCAGCCCTATATCGTGGTAAACTGTGGGGCAATTCCGGAAGGGACCATAGATTCCGAGCTTTTCGGACATGAAAAAGGTGCCTTTACAGGGGCTACAGCTACAAGAAAAGGATATTTTGAAGTGGCAGATGGCGGAACGATCTTTCTGGATGAGGTGGGAGAGCTTCCTTTGCAGACCCAGGTTCGTCTTTTAAGAGTACTGGAAAGCGGTGAATTTATGAAGGTGGGTTCGTCACAGGTTCAGAAAACCAATGTAAGAATTGTGGCAGCTACCAACGTTAATATGATGAAGGCCATCCATGACGGAAGATTCCGTGAGGATTTGTATTACCGTCTGAATACTGTTCAGATTGATATGCCGCCTTTAAGAGAAAGAAAAGGAGACATTCACTTGTTATTCAGAAAGTTTGCAATAGACTTTGCAGAAAAATACAGGATGCCTGAGCTTGAGTTGGAGCAAAGTGCGATTCATTATATAGAAAGCTATTCTTTTCCCGGAAATGTCCGCCAGCTAAGAAATTTAGTGGAACAGATGACCGTTGTGGAAAGAAACCGGAATATCACTGCAGAAAAACTTGCTGAATATATTCCAATGGAAACCCACCTTCCCATGGTGGTAAATAATCAGAGTGCTCCAAAGCAGAATGATTTCGGAAGCGAAAGGGAAATCATGTATAAAATTCTGTTTGATATGAGGAATGATATTAATGATTTAAAATCCTTAACTTCGGAACTTATCAAGAACAGAGGAACTGCAGATCTGAGTAACCATGAGAAAAACCTGATCAACAGAATTTATACTTCTGATAGTCAGCCACAAGTGAATTCCGGATCGATGTTATATTTTGAAAATAATAATGATACACCGGCCGTTCAGACTCCTACAATTATTTCAAATCCTGAAGACAGTTATGAAGATGTTGAAGATATTGAAATTGAAGAAAACAGACCAGAATCTCTTTCGCTTCAGAATAATGAAAAAGATTTGATTATCAAGGCTTTGGAGAAGCATAAGGGACGTAGAAACAGAGCGGCAGATGAGCTGGGAATCTCACAAAGAACTTTATACAGAAAAATAAAACAATATAATCTGGAAGATTAAAATCAAAAATAAAGATTTAAGATTTTAAATAACAGAAAATACCACAAAAATGAATATCAGGATTAAAAATATCAGCCTGAAACAGTCGCTGCTAACAGTAATGCTTTTTGCGTTGCTGGGAGTTTTAAATTCATGCTACAGTTTTACGGGATCATCTCTTACGGACGAGAAAACAGTTCAGATCAATGAATTTCCCAATAATGCACCTCTCGTAAACCCTGCATTATCACAGCAGTTTTCTACGGCAATACAAAACAGATTCCTTCAGAGAACCACTTTAAAAGGAACAAAAGAAAATCCTGATATCCTGATTGAAGGAGAAATTACGGACTATTCCATTACCCCTACCACAATCAGTTCCAATACCCAGACAAACCCTTCGGGTGGAGTGGTTCAGCAGGCACAGAATAAACTTACGATTACAGTAAAGGTACATTATGAAAATAAAATTCATCCGGATGCAAGTTTTGACAGAACGTATTCTGATGAAGCCGCTTTCAACAGTGATGTATCTCTAAGTCAGATCGAAGACCAGCAGGTAAAGCTGGTGACAGATAGAATTATTAATAAGATATTTAACGACATTGTAGCGAATTGGTAAGATGAATCCGAGAGTTTTAGAATTAATAAAAAATCCGAAAAATATTCAGTTGGAAGACCTTGGTCTTTTGAAAGAAGAGATTCACACTTTTCCTTATATCCAGAATATCAGGGCGCTCCATCTGTATGGAGTACACCTGTACGAAAAAGAGAACTATCAGAAGGAACTCTCTACAACAGCGGCCTATACTACAGATAAAAAAATTCTGTATCAGCTGATCAATGGAAAGATCAGACAAGAACCAAAAGCTGAAATTGCTGAAGAAAAGAAGCCATCTAAAACCGTTGAAAAGCCTGCACAATTAGCCCTGAAAACTAAATCTTTCCCTATTAAAAGAGAAGAAGAAGCTGCGGTGGAGAAATTGGCAGAGGAGAAGGAAAAAGCATGTGTTTTACCAATTGCACATGAGGTTAAAGCTATTTATGTAAATGGTGAGCGAAACAGGATCTTATTTGAAGGAGAAGAAAATTTCCTGAATGAACAGAATTCTGAAACAATAGATATTGAATCTACTCTGGAATCAGGAACCCTGGTAACGCAAAAGGCTGAGCCTGCATCAGAACAACCTGTTCAGAAATCGAAAGAAGAAGCACAGGCTGAAACAGAGGAAAAAGCAGGAGAAAACTTTACGCCGGAAACTATTATTCATGAAAATCAGATATCTTCAGAAAAAGAAGAAGAAAAAATTGAAGAAAGCGAAAATACAAGTTTCCATGAAGTAGCATCTTTATTGCCTGAAGGAAATATTGAAGATGAAATAGCAGAAGAACCTGCTCAGCAAAAAGCAGAAAATGCAGGAGAAAACTTTACACCGGAAATCATTATTGATGAAGATCAGATTTCTGATGAAAAAGAAGTAAATAGTAATGAAGAAAGGCACTCCGCAGATGTATCTGATGCTGAAGTAAGCTTCCATGGTACCGATTCATTTATGCCGGACGTTAAAATCCAGGCAAACAATGAAGAAACTATTGAGACCGTTGAAATTTCCCAGCCGAATGTTAATAAACATGAAGAGGAAATGAGACGTCTGATCGAAGAGGTTGAGAAAAAGATGAAGGAGACCAAGTCTGTTTCGCAGGAAGAAAAGACAGAGTCTGAATCCATTGAAGATCATGAGATTAGCTTTGCTGAGACCCAGAGTTTTCATTTTTGGTCAACAAGTGACGAGAAACCAGCGCAAATTGAAGAAAAGCTGGTGCAGGAAGAAATTATTGAAAACCCATTACCTGTAGAAGAAAATACTGACGATAAAGCTGCAGAAGAAAAAGAAGAAAAAATGCCTGAAGTTCATTCAGCATGGAAACCAATGAGTGTAGAATCTAATGTACCGGATTCCTTAATCAATAAATCTGAAAAAGTATCAGCTCCTGAAATAAAAGCTCCGGCAGAAGAAGTAACTCCTGTTGTAAAACCTGAAGCAGTTATAGAAGAGGTACAGCATTCTGAGGCAGTTGAAGATGTTAAGACAGATGCTCAGGACGAAGGTCATCAGGCAGAAGAAACTCTGGAAGAATCTGTATCAACTGAAGTCATTGAAGAAGAAAAAGCTGAAACAGAAACTTTAAAAGAAGATGTTCCTGTAATGAATGTTTCGTTCTTCGGAACCGATATTTCTACACTTAAAGTTGAAGAAAAGCAGGAAGAAAAGAAAGAAGAGCCTGTAGAAAAAGTACAGGAGGTAACTATGAAGAATACAACTCAGTCACCAGTAGACAGCAATGTTCCCGGTTTTATCAATACATGGCAAAGCTGGCTGAAGATAGACAGAAAACAGGAAATCGAAAAGGAAAAGTCGGTCATTAAAGAAAAGGCTATTGAAACCTTTATTGAGAACAACCCTAGGATCAGTCAGTTAAAAGAAGAAAGTACTTATGTTGTAAAAGAAAAGAACGACGATATCTCGCATCTGATGACGGAGACCCTGGCTAATCTTTATTTTGAACAGAAACTATATACAAAAGCAATAAAAGCGTTTGAAATACTAATCAAAAAGACTCCTGAGAAAAAAGAATATTTTGAATCCAGAATTCAGGATATTAAGGATTTCAGAAGCAAGAATTAAAAATAAAAAAGTACTGTTCTAATCAGTACTTTTTTTATTTTATCAACTCTGGGAATCGTTTTTACTTCCTCTCAACTTTCTCCAGGCTTTCCGTCCAAATACAATAACAAGAATTAATGTAACTAAGGCGAAGATTGCAGCAATAACAGGAGCAGCCATTGCGAGAACAGACATAAGCCCTGCGCCTGCAGTTTCTGTTGTTCCTACCACAGAATTCCCCAATCCTCCGGTTGTGGCTGTGGAGGCGGCCCGTATTCCCGCAAACCCGGAACTGATGGTAGCTGCTGTACCTCCACCGGCTATTAAAGCCAATGCCCATTGCGGAAAAGTTCCAAGCTCAGTAAACTGGCTGGCAAATAATATAGAGCCGGCAACCGTTGCCATAGGAATAGATACGGTATCCAGCAAATGATCAATAAAAGGGATATAGTAGGCCAGAATCTCAACAATGGTGGCTATTCCGGTTGTAATAAGCGTAGGCAGCCCCGCAAGCCATTCAAAGTGCTCATTCATAGGGATCCAGTGGAAGTAAGAGGCAATACTTACAATAAACATAGGGAGAAAGACCCGGAAGCCCGTAGCTGCAGCCAGTCCAATGCCGATAAATGCACTGATGATATAAGAAAAATAGGGAACATTGTCTAACATATTAATTTTCAGATTTATTGTTTTCCCTAAATTACAAAAACTATATGATATTAAATGTTGCAGATTTTAAGCGCAGGTTCTGTGATGCTTGATCTGAACTTTACTGCTCTTGAATAAAAGCAAAGCATCTACGCCGCCATCTGTGTTTATCTTTGCCTTCCATGAAAAATAAACTTCAGTGGAACTTTATTAATATCAGATCATTGAAAGCAGATCACTTTTTCTGCGCTTCACAAAGTTTGATAAACTGAGCCTCCACATCCTGGAATTTTGCCGGCATCTCAGAAGAAACCCAAAACAGCATAGCCATTGTTTTCTCTCCGAAAGATTGTTTAAAAAGTTCCTTATTCAGTCGGTAGCATTCTCTCAGCAATCTCTTGATACGGTTCCTGTGAACAGCCCGCTTAAAATATCTTTTAGACACAGAAACACCAAACTTTCCTGTAGGTATAGGAATACTGGGTTTGTCTTTCAGAATGATAATTCTCAGATTTCCGCTGGTTCTCCATTTGCCTTTCTCAAAAAGCAAACTGATCTCCGTATTTTTTTTGAGCTTCTCCGCTCTGGGATATTTGGAATTCTGCATTAATCTTTTTTCTTCACTAAATGATTAATCACTTCAGCTGCAGCATACAACCCAAAAATAGCAGGAATAAAACTGATAGTGCCATAGAATGACTTTTTGAAGTTACTTCCATCAGTCATTTTAAGACTTTCCTCCTTCTGGATTTCATTGGAGAATACACATCTGATCCCTTTATTGATTTTTTCTTTTTTCAGCCTTTTTCTGACCTGTTTTGCAAGGAAGCAATTGTGGGTCTTGCTGATGTCCCTTACCATTACCATGCTTGGGTCAGTTTTTCCACCAGCACCCATTGAGCTTACAATCTTGATTTTTCTTCTTCTGGCAGCTTTTATTAAACAGATTTTCGGAGTTACACTGTCGATACAGTCAAGAACATAATCGAACTTTCCGGAATCAAGCACTTCATCCATTCTTTCCGGATTCAGAAACTCATTGATTTTGGTTAAATGAAGCTGTGGGTTGATGTCCAGCAGTCTTTCAGCTACCACTTCTACTTTATGCTTTCCAACCGTTGAGTGTAATGCAGGAAGTTGTCTGTTGATATTGGTAATATCTACCGTGTCACCATCTACAATGGTCATATTGCCTACACCGGCTCTTGCCAGAAATTCTGCGGCAAAAGAACCTACTCCCCCTAAGCCTACAACAAGTACATTGGCTTTGGTAAGTTTATCCAATCCATCTTCCTTTATCAAAAGTTCAGTTCTTTCCAGCCAGTATTTATCCATTTTTTATCGTGTGTAAATTTTCTAAAATTTGTTCATTGAGTTGTTCCAAAGAAATTCCTTTTATTTCCGAAACCTTATGATACAATTCTTCGATGTTAAAATCTTCATTGTCAGTTTCTAAAAAGATTTTGTCTGATGGAGTGTTTTTCAAAATATCCTGCAAAGATAAATTATACAAAACAGCTTTTCCAAAACTCAGGTAAAAATTATTGGCAAGAAGATCCTCCGCAATTTGGTGCTTTTTATTAAAACCATGGATAATCATGGGTTGTTCGGCCCTCTTCTTAAATGAAATGACCTCATAAAATTTTCTTACACAATGAATAATCAGAGGTTTTTTTACTTCGTTGGCGATCTTTATCTGTCTTAAAAAAACTTCCTCCTGAATTTTCTGATCAAGAGAAACCAAAGAATCCAAACCGCATTCTCCAATAGCAAAACAGTTTTGGAATATCATGCTTTTCATCCGGGAAAATTGCTCTTCCATATTGTTAATGTCAATATCCTGGGGATGAATTCCTATAGAATAAGGAAAATCAGGTGGCATCTGGCCGATCTCCAGGTTATAAATTCCGTTTCTGATATATTTCTTATGATGGTGAAAATCAAAAAAATCCATATTCAAAAGTAAGTAATTTCAGATTTAATCTAAAATTATTAAACGATCGTTTATAAATGTGTTAAAAATTTCTTAACTTTACTCAAAGTACACTTCATGAAAAAAAAATTTACAGAAAAACAGATTCACATACTGGATATTGCAGAAGAGCTGATTGCAAAAAAAGGATACGAGGGAACTTCTGTAAGAGATATTTGTTCTAAAGCAAATATCAACGTCGCCATGATCTCTTATTACTTCGGTTCTAAAGAGAAAATGATGTCTTATCTCTATCAGTACAGGGTATTGAAGACCAGAGAGAATTTTTCAGAATTTGCAGATACCATCAAAGACGGTAAACCGGAAATGCAGCTGCGTGAGATGATTAAGTATATCGTTGCTCAGCTTTTCAAGTATAATTATTTCCATGGGTTTGTGACCCAGGAGCTCCGCCATACAGAAAATCTGAAAGATGAGCTGCTTGATTTCTATCAGCTGTTTGTGAAAAAACTGGATGATGTCATTAAGAAAGGGGTTGCGTCAGGTGTTTTTACATTTACTCCCAAGCCTGAGGATATTCTTACCATGATCATCGGGTCTACTTTATTTGTGATCAGAAATAAAAACTTTTATGAGCTGTATGTTCCCAGTAAAAATGAAGAAACTTACGCAAAAGAAGCTGAGAAAAAGGTGAGAATGAATCTTTTATTAAGTGTTTTTGCAATTTTGGGATACGCTGCAGACTAAAATTACGTTAAATATTCATAAAAAAAAATCTATTGACAAAAAAGTTATATTTTTGCAAATTAGTAAATCGGCTGTATAATCCGAAAACTGTTGAATTTTTTATATGAAAAAATATATTTTAGGTCTTTTTGCTGTAGCGGTGGTTACTTCTTGTGTAAGCCAGCAGGAAAGAGCAATGAGGAGTGCTGATAAAGATTTTATCTTGAAAGCAGCTAATGAAAACTTCGCCAAGAAAAAGTGGAAAAACGCTTTAGCTCTTTATGACAGACTTGCTAATCTTGTGGCGGGAACAGATGATTTCCCTAATGTAGGTTTCAATACAGCGTACGCCAACTATTATGACAAAAGTTATAAGTTGGCAGGGCATCAGTTTAAAAATTTCGCAGTAAGTTTTCCAAAGGACCCTAGAGCAGAAGAGGCAGCATATATGTCTGCGTTGTGCTATTATGAAGGATCTATGGATTACAATCTGGATCAGTCAAGTACCGAATTGGCGATTAATGAGCTTCAGGACTTTCTGAACAATTATCCTAACTCTGAAAGATCTAAGAATATCAGTCAGTTAATTGATGAATTGTCTTATAAGCTGGAATTTAAGGCTTATGAAAATGCAAGACAATACTACAAAATGGGCGAATATAAGGCCGCAAATGTAGCATTTGATAATGTTCTGGAAGATTTTCCAAGTACAAAACTTCGTTCAAAAATTTATGATTATATCATGAAGTCCCGTTACGAGCTGGCAATGAAATCCGTGTATAATCTTAAAGAAGAACGTATTGAGAGTGCTTTAACCTATACAAAACTGGTAGAAAAAGAACTTCCGGATACGGAATATTCTAAAACTGCTGTAGATCTGAGAGGAAAACTGGAAAAGGAAAAACAGAATTTTGCCGTTGTTAAAAAACAGACTGAAGCGAGAATGGCTGCCCTAACAGCAAGACAGAAAAAAGAAGCTGAAAAACTGGCAGATAAAGATAAAACCGAGCAGCAGATTAAAGATCAGATCAGCAATGAAAAGAAAGCAATGCAGTTACAGAGGGACAGTGCGGCACTTAAGACCCCTCCTCCGGCAGCGACTTTCAAAATTCAAAGATAATTCGTAAATTTGCCATCTTAAAATAAAATAATTTTCTCAAAATGAGTGTAAAAGATACAAAAGCAGAAGTAAATACAATTACTTACGATAAAGATAAGATTGAAGATAAAGTAGGTTCAATCTATGAAGCTATTGTTATCATGGGAAAGAGAGCAGAGCAGATTAATGCGGAGATCCGTACGGAACTTCACAATAAACTGGATGAATTTGCTGTTCACAATTCTACATTAGAAGAGGTTTTCGAAAACAGAGAACAAATTGAGATCTCTAAACATTACGAAAAGCTTCCAAAGCCTACTTCAATTGCTATTGAAGAATGGTTAAACGATGATGTCTATTTCAGAAAAACAGAAGAGAGAAAATAATCATCTGTGTTTTAATAAATCAAGGTCATAAAGGAATTCACTTCTTTTATGACCTTTGTTGTTTTAAAGCCTCATTGTGTGGGAAAAAATAAGTACTTTAGTATTTCAAAAATTAGAACTAAATGAGTGTTTCCGGTAAAAAAATACTTATCGCTGTCTCCGGAGGAATTGCGGCTTATAAAATTCATTTCCTGATCAGGGATTTTGTGAAAAAAGGAGCAGAAGTACAGGTTATTATGACTCCTGACGCAGAAAACTTTGTGACAAAATTAAGCCTGTCTACATTATCCAGAAAACCGGTGTATTCAGATTTTTATGGAGATAACGGAACATGGAACAGCCATGTGGAAATGGCTTTGTGGGCAGATGTCATGATTGTTGCTCCCTGTACAGCCAATACTTTAGCTAAAATGGTCCACGGAATGTGTGATAATCTGGTTATTGCAACTTATATGTCTGCAAAATGCCCGGTGTTCATTGCTCCTGCCATGGATCTTGATATGTATGCGCATCCTTCCACTAAAAAAAATCTGGAGCTGGCAGAAAGCTTCGGGCATATGATTATACCTGCAGAGAGCGGAGAGCTGGCGAGCGGATTAATCGGACAAGGAAGAATGGCTGAACCGGTTACGATCTTTAATACTGTTGAACATTATTTTACTTCCCATAACCACTCCGGCAGTCTTGAGGGGAAAACTGTTTTAATTACGGCCGGACCTACCTATGAAGCTATTGATCCGGTAAGATTCATCGGAAACCATTCATCGGGAAAGATGGGGTTTTCTCTTGCAGAGGAAGCTTCGAAAAGAGGAGCAAAAGTGATTCTGATTTCCGGACCAAGTTCCCAAACCATAAACGAACCAAATGTTGAGCTTCATAAAGTGACTTCAGCAAAAGAAATGCTGGCAAAAGTTTTTGAGTTTTATGACAGAATAGACATTGGAATTGCAAGTGCCGCCGTAGCAGACTATGCTCCCAAAGAGGTGGCTAAGGAAAAAATCAAAAAGAATGATGAAAACCTTACAATAGAACTGGTTAAAAATCCGGATATCCTTAAAACGATGGGAGAAAAGAAAACCCATCAGTTCCTGGTAGGATTTGCGCTTGAAACCCAAAATGAAGAGGAAAATGCAAAAGGAAAGCTCGAAAAGAAAAATCTGGATATGATTGTTCTGAACTCTCTTCGTGATGAAGGAGCCGGTTTTAAAAATGATACCAATAAAATCAAGATATTTACCAAAACAGAAAAGAAGGAGTTCAACCTGAAATCCAAAGATGATGTGGCAAAAGATATTCTCGATTTTGTTGAGTCTCAACTTTTAAAATAATTTTAATAAATTTCCGTTCTCAATTTTTAATAGACAATGAAAAAAATTATAAGTTTATTTTTTCTGTTTTTTCTATACACCCAAAGTTTTTCCCAGGAGTTGCTGGCAACGGTGCAGGTAAACTCCCAGCAGTTGGGAGGAAGTAATCAGCAGGCGTATAAGGCATTGGAGAAGAGTCTCAGGGACTTTATCAATAATACCAGCTGGACAGGCAAAAAACTTCAGAATTTTGAAAAAATAAAATGTGCTTTTTCCATTGTTATTTCGGAAAGAGATGTTAATAAATTCAAAGGAACTATCGTTATTCAGGCGGTAAGACCTGTTTATAATACTACCTATGAATCTCCTTTGCTGAACCTTCAGGATCAGAGGTTTGCTTTTGAATATATTGAAAATGAGAGTCTTATTTTTAATGAAAGGCAATTTTCAGGAAAAAATCTTACAGATGTAATCAGTTTCTATATTTATGTGATTCTGGGGATGGATGCAGACAGCTTCCAGTCTATGGGAGGATCACAATGGTATGCAAAAGCACAGCAGATTGCCCAGAATTCCCAAAACAGAAACTATGAGGGCTGGAATACCATCAACGAGCCCAGAAGCCGTTCTATTTTGATTAACGAAATCATGAACCCTAACTGGAGTCAGCTGCGTTCTACCATTTATACCTATCACAGAGCAGGACTGGATAACCTTTTCAATCAGGACCAGACGCCTGGAAAAAAAGTGATTTTTGATGCCCTGATGCAATTGAAAATGTATGAGAACAGTTTTCAGCAGGCATTTTTCTTTAACCTGTTCATGGATACCAAAAGTGATGAAATCTTCAATATTTTCAATTCCGGAAATAACGGAGGTCTGATTCTCAATGATCTTAAACAAACAATGATCATCCTTTCTCCAAAGAATATAGATAACAAATGGAATAAGTGGAAAGTCTAGAGGTTTCCGGATAAGTTAAATACTCAGCATTATGAATGAGAGTAGTGAAAAAACATTTTCTCAATTCATTAAAAAAAAACTTATTTTTACATTTCAAACTGAAATTGGATTATAACCCGGATTATCAATGCTTTCGAGAATTTACATTAAAAACTTTGCCCTGATTGATACCCTTGAAGTATCATTGAAAAATGGTTTACAGGTTATTACCGGAGAAACAGGAGCTGGAAAATCTATTATTTTAGGTGCTCTCCGGCTTATTTTAGGAGAGAGGGCGGATGTAAAATCTATCGCTAAAACTGAAGAAAAAAGCGTGGTGGAAACTGAGTTTTCACTCAACAATCAGTTTAAAAAATTCTTTATAGAAAACGATCTGGACTACGAGCTTCAGACCATAATCCGAAGAGAGATTCTTCCTTCAGGGAAATCACGTGCATTCATTAATGATGTTCCGGTAACATTGGATATCCTTAAAGAGCTTTCCTCTCAACTGATCGATATCCATTCCCAGTTTGAAACTTCCAATCTTTTTACCGCTGAATATCAGTTTAAAATTATTGACGGATTATCTGAAAATAAAAAGCTTATTGAAGAATATCAGCAGGAATTTTCTGATTTTCAAAATCTTAAGCTGCAGCTGAAAAAGCTGAAAACCCAACTTGCAGAAACCAACAAAGAAAGTGATTACAAAGAGTTTTTACTAAACGAATTGGAAGAGCTGAAGCTGGATGATGTGGATTATGAAGATATCCAAAATCAACTTTCTGTTCAGGAAAATGCCGGTATGATCTCCGAAAATCTCGGGCAGATCCTGTCCAGGTTTCATCAGGAAGAAATAGGAATTCTGTCTTTCTTTAATGAAGCTACCAATAAGCTTTCAAAAATTTCTGGTATTTCTGCCAGTTTCGCAGAATTGGATGAAAGGCTGGAAACCTCATTTGTTGAGCTTAAAGACATCATTTCCGAATTGGAACATGCAGCAGAAAGAGTAGAAATTAATCCCGAAAATCTCGTATACCTTACCGATCTGAACAATAAAATCAATGCTTTGTTTCTTAAACATAATGTTTCAGAACTGAATGAGCTGATAGAAATCCGAAACCAGCTGGCAGGAGATCAGAAAGGAGCTTCAGATCTGGAGTTACAAATTGAAGAAACAGAAGAAAATATTTCTCAGAAAGAAAAAACACTTCTGAGCCTTGCTTCAAAACTTTCAAAGAACAGGCATAAGAACATTTCCGTTTTCATCAAAAAAGCAGAAAATCTTCTTAAGAAATTAGGGCTTGAAAAAGCGAAGGTGGATATTGTACTGCAGGATGCTGATGAATTCAATCAGTTTGGAAAGGAAAAT
Organism: Chryseobacterium gleum; assembly: GCF_900636535.1. Taxonomy (NCBI): domain Bacteria; kingdom Pseudomonadati; phylum Bacteroidota; class Flavobacteriia; order Flavobacteriales; family Weeksellaceae; genus Chryseobacterium; species Chryseobacterium gleum. The sequence continues at coordinate 3,296,435 of NZ_LR134289.1, read as the reverse complement.
ATCCAGCTGTTGTTTCAGGCCAATTCCGGTTTCCCTTTAAAACCAATCCAGACAGCGATTTCAGGAGGAGAAAGATCAAGAGTGATGCTTGCTGTAAAGAAGATTATTGCAGAAAGCGACGAACTTCCAACTTTGATTCTGGACGAAATTGACACCGGAGTGTCAGGAAAAGTAGCAGAAGAAATTGGAAATCTTATGCGTGAAATGTCTGAAGATATGCAGCTGATTGTTATTTCCCACCTTGCACAGGTTGCCGCCAAAGGAAACGACAACTATAAAGTCATAAAGCAGGATATTTCCGGCAGAACACAGTCTACAATTATTCCTTTGAACAGCGAAGAAAAACTGAACGAGATTGCCCAGCTTCTTTCCGGAAGTAAAATTACGGAAGCTGCTTTAGCTCAGGCGAAAGAGCTTATCGGACAATAATAAAATCACACTTTTCCTGAAAAAATTGTAACATATTTTACATTATATTTACTAATGTAAAAAACTAACATATGTTTCTAAAGTTCCTTAGGCTTGAAATCAAAAGCTTCTTTCGTGGTACTTCTTTAGGGATCAATCTGACTATGAAAATACTCCGGTTTATCGGAATACTTTATTTCATGGGCTGTCTGGTAGGAGGAGCTTTTATTGCTTTTTTCTATGTGCAGGAGGAAATGCACCAGAATCCTTTAAAAGTGGTTTCAAAATTTCTGATTGTTGGCTGGATCATTGATCTTGCCCTCAAATACCTCTGGCAGGAAATTCCTACACAGAATATTAAGCCGTTCCTCACCCTGAATATTCGGAAGAATACATTGGTCAATTATATGCTGGCTAAAACTTTTCTTTCGGCATTCAGCTGGTTGAGTTCCTTGTTCTTCATTACATTTTCAATCATTGCTGTATTCAACGGATATAGTATTCCCGGGATATTACTCTGGCTTATAGGGGTGATTTCATTGCTCTATCTGAATAATTTCATTAATATTTTCTTCAACGGTAAGGAGACCCTTGCAGTGATCATTGGTGTATGCTTCCTGATTGTGGGAGCGTTGGCATATTACAATATTATTCCGGTTTTGTCTTATTCTGAGTCTGTATTCTTCAGCTTTTATGAAAAACCTTACTTTGCTTTGATCCCTGTTGTATTGTTTATAATATTGTGGTGGATATGTTTCCGTTACCTTCGTAACGAATTTTATCTTGACCAGGGGCTTGAAGCGAAGAAAACCATTGGAAAAACAGAAAATATAGCTTTCTTAAATAAATATGGAGTTACCGGTACATTTATCAATAATGATATAAAAATGCTGAGACGTAATAAAGTGACCAAAGGCATTTTGCTGGGCAGCTTTATGTTTCTGTTCTACGGATTACTGATGTTTACCTCTTCACTTTACAAAACTCCTGCAATGATGATGTTTATGGGGCTTTTTGTAACAGGAGGCTTCCAGTTTCTGTTTGGGCAGAGAGTACCGGCTTTTGACAGTTCATATTATCCGTTGATGATGACTCTGAATGTTCCTTACAAAGAATATCTGAAAGCAAAATGGTGGCTGATGAATATTGTAACAGCGGCTTCTGTGATTATAGCTCTTTGTTATGCGTATTTTGGCTGGGAAGTTTATATTACCTTTTTTGCAGCCGGATTATACAATATTGGAGTGAACTCCCAGTTTACCTTATGGTCAGGTGCCTTTAATAAAACCCAGATTGATCTGAATTCAAAAGAAAAAAGAATGGGGCAAAAAGGAAGTTTCAATCTCGTGGCAATGCTTCTGCTGGTTCCAAAAATGCTTCTTCCAATGGGCGTATTTGCGGTGACAAAATATTTCTCGGGAATTACAGGAGGCGTAATAAGTATTGCCGTCATAGGAATTATCGGGTTTTTCCTGAGAGAAAAAATCTTCGATATCATTGTAAAACATTATAAGAAAGAAAAATACAGCACCCTTGATGCATTTAAAAATAAAAGTTAAGCCATGATCAATATCCATAATTTATCCAAAACATACGGAACAGCAACCGTTCTTAATATCGAACATCTTGAAATTCCAAATGGGGAAACATTTGGTCTTGTAGGAAATAACGGGGCGGGAAAAACAACGCTTTTCAGCCTGATGCTGGATTTGATTCAGGCTTCTACAGGATATGTAAGTATCGATGGTATTAAAGTTAATGAATCCGAAGCGTGGAAGAATAAAGTTTCAGCCTTTGTGGATGATACATTCCTCATCGGTTACCTTACTCCTGAAGAATATTTTTACTTCATCGGAGAGTTGAGAGGCGAGAATAAGGCATCTGTAGATGAATTTCTGAAACCTTTTCATGATTTTTTCAATGGGGAGATTCTTAAATCCGGCAAATATATCCGTGACCTTTCAAAAGGGAATCAGAAAAAAGTAGGAATTGTGGGGGCAATTATCGGAAATCCTGAGATTATTATTCTTGATGAACCGTTTGCCAACCTGGATCCATCTACGCAGATCAAGCTCAAAAACCTTATCAAGGAACTGTCTAAGCAGGATGGAGTTACTTTCCTGATATCGAGTCATGATCTTTCTCACACCACGGAAGTGTGCAACAGAATTGTCGTTGTGAATAAAGGTCTTTTGGTTAAGGATATTCAGACCAATCCGGAAACCTTGAAAGATCTTGAGCAATATTTTGCAGATCAGGTTTCAGTTTCGGATATTTAATACCACAAAAAAAAGGTATGAATACGATAGAATCACAGAACGTAACAGATTATCCAAATAGCAATACTATTTTCATGATCTGGAAACTTAATGACAGTCCACAGCTGAAGGATGTTTTTCAAAGGCTGTGCGCTTTGGTTTTAAATCTTAATAATTCGGTTTTTAACCGTTTTCCGGACAGCAGGGCAAGCTGTGTGATGGGAATTGGGGCCGAAGCATGGAGAAAGCTGGAACTTCCAACACCTCCTCCCAAGGAATTAGTGAGTTTTGAAGAAATAAAAGGAATAAAACATACTGCTGTTTCCACTCCCGGAGATCTTCATTTCCACCTGAGAGCAGATAACAAAAGTCTGATCTTTGATATGGCTGTGGAAATATCCAAACTGCTAAGCTCGATAGGTGAAAGTATTCTGGAGATTCATGGATTCAAATACTGGGATGCACGCTCCATTCTTGGTTTTGTAGACGGAACGGAAAATCCGCATGGGGACGACCGGGATTACTTTGCAAAAATCGGAGATGAAGACCTTCAGTATAAAGGCGGGAGCTATCTTTTCGTACAGAAATACCTTCATAATATGGACGCATGGAAAGGATTATCCACAGAAGAGCAGGAAAAAGTGATCGGAAGGTCAAAAGAAAATGATATTGAGATGTCTGATGATGTAAAACCTTCAAACTCTCACATTGCCTTAGCCAATATCGAAGGTGAAAATGGAGAAGAGCTGAAAATTGTCAGAGACAATATGCCTTTCGGAAGCCCTTCTACCAATGACTTTGGGACCTATTTTATTTCTTATGCAAGCACGTTTACGACTACCAGAAAGATGCTGACCAATATGTTTATAGGTAACCCACCGGGAAATTATGACAGAATTTTAGACTTCAGCACAGCAGTTACCGGAACGCTTTTCTTTGTTCCTACCAGAAATATGCTTGATGAATTCTCAGGATAAAATACAAGGCTGTCTCTTCCAGGGCAGTCTTTCTTATTTAATTAAGTACAGCAAATAAAATTTTTTTTAAAAACGTGTAACCTTTTTTTGTTTTCATTGTCTTTAGTATAGAAACAGCATAAGCATGAAACTCTTGTTCGGAAATAAAAAGAATGATTTGTTGAGCCTCCTGAAAAAACAGGACCCGGCTGCACAGAAGATTTTCTATGAACAGAATGTAAAGAAATTTCTGAGTGTAAGCAAAAGCTATGTAAGCGATTTGTACCAGGCGGAAGATTGCCTTATTAAAGCATTCTGTAAAATTTTTAAGCATATAGAAAGCTTCAGAGGAGAGTCGAACCTGGAAAGCTGGGCAAGAAGAATTGTGGTCAATGAATGCCTTAATTTTATCAAAAGTCATAAAACAGTTTTCTATCTGGATGAGATCAACCAATCTTTTCATGAAGATATCCACGAAACGGAGATTGACTGTGACTTTAATGCACAAGAGCTTCTGGATCAGCTGCCTGATGCTTACAGAATGGTTTTTAACCTGTACGTACTGGAAGGATATTCTCATCAGGAAATTGCCGATACTTTGCAGATTTCAATTGCCGTGAGTAAAACACAACTGTTCAGGGCAAAAGAAAAATTAAGAAAGATCTACTTTCAACAACAAAAAAAAGTGAAAAATGAAAACGTTTAAAGATAATATTGAATTTCAGATCAAAAAGCAGATTGATGAAAGGGAGATCGCTCCGTCCCGTGATCTGTGGTCTGAAATAGAGTTTCATAATAACAGTAATCGTTCACCAAGGTTACAAGTGAAATGGGGTTTAATAGCTGCATGTTTAATATTAACCTTTGGTTTGGGTACTGTTCTGTTTTTTCTTAATCAGCCTGCGGAAATTCATCCTGAAATTGTAAAGGAAACAGAAAAAACTCCTGTTGACAGTATTATAAAAGATCCGGTTCAGAACAGCATTCCGCTGGCAGCTGAGAATAATGATAAAAAAGACATAAAAAAAATACCTGCTCAGGCTCAGGATAAAGAGGAAGTAGTTTCTGCTGTGGCAATAGGATCAGAGAAACTGATTCCTAAAGAAACAGTCCCTGCAAAGAAACCGGAAATTCTCCAGATTTCCACTCCTAAGCTCATGGCAAAAGCCGATTCTTTAAAAACTCCGGTTAAAAAGAAGAAATATGTAGACCCATCCACGCTACTATTTTCAGTAGAGCATAAAGACGTTATCGAAAAAACGAAGGATGGAAGCAATGTTGCTACTACTATTGACTTGAATGCCAGGTAATTTATCCGAAATTTAAAAATTAATAAATATGATCAAGAAATTAATCGTAATGGGATTACTATGCTTTGTTTCAGCATCTTTCCATGCACAAAAGACCTTCAATATTAACCTGTCTTCCAAAAAAGATACTGAGGTAAGCCCGATTGTCAAAGAAAAAGTGGAAGAATATGCCGCTAAGATCAATGCCATTATCCAGGAAGAAAAAAAGCTGATGGAAGAGGAACTTAAGGTGTTGCAGGCCAGAAACCTGGATAAGGCTGAATTCGACAGAGAAAAAGCCCAGATTGCAGATCGCTATTCCGAGAAAATGGATAAAAGAATTGAAGAGCTGGGATTTGATCTGGATGATGTGATTCAGAAGCAGGTAAGATATTCCCTTCTGAATACTGATGTGACTTCCAATGAAGAACTTAAAGAAAAGCTGTTGAAAAAATTCCGTCCTACCAGAAGCTTTACGGGATATTTCTCTTACGGAATCATGGCACTGACAAACAGTTCTCAGGATAACGAGCTTGATAAGAACATCGGATATGCAAATAATCTGGAATTTGGACTGAAACTGAATTATCAGCTTAGCAGAACCAGCCCGTGGGCGATTACTTCAGGATTAGGGTTTTCCTGGAGAACCGTCAGAACAGATAATAATATGTACTTTGCAAAAAGCGCAAACCAGGGAGTAGCTTTGGTTCAGGCTAATCAAAATCTGGACAAAAGTAAGCTGAGAACGGGATATATTATCGTTCCCCTTGGAGTACAGTATAACTTCTCAAAACTCAAAAATGCAGGTATGGATATCCAGTACCGTAGTTACTATACCGGATTTAAAATAGGAGCGAATGTATATGGAGGAGTGAAAATGTCTACGAATAACATTGTGAAAGACGGTGACGGAGAAAGAAGAGACCGAGGAAATTATCAGGTTAATCCTTTTGTGTATGGGGCACAGCTTACTCTTTCTTATAACAGCTTCAGCATATTTGTAAAAAAAGATTTCAGCAATTTCTTTAAGGACGGCTATTTTAAAAATGATAAAGCGCTGATATTCGGCTTAGCCATCGGATTGGATTAAAATATATTTGATTGCAAAACAAAAACTCCGGGAGCAAGTCTTCCGGAGTTTACATAGTATCAGTTATATAATCATTATTTTAAGCTTCCTACCATATCTTCAGGTTTTACCCATTCATCAAACTGTTCAGCAGTTAACAGACCAAGATTGATGGCTTCCTCTTTTAATGTCGTACCATTTTTATGGGCTGTTTTAGCAATCTTAGCGGCGTTTTCATATCCGATGTGGGTATTTAAAGCCGTAACAAGCATCAAAGATTTGTCTACAAGCTCCTTAATTCTCTCATGATTTGGCTCAATACCTACGGCACAATGGTCGTTGAAAGAAATACATGCATCAGCAATCAATTGGGCAGACTGTAAGAAATTAAAAGCCATTACCGGTTTGAAAACATTCAGCTCGTAATTCCCCTGAGTTCCGGCAAACGAAATGGTAGTATCATTTCCTAAAACCTGTGCGCAAACCATGGTCATTGCTTCATTCTGGGTCGGATTTACTTTTCCTGGCATAATAGAAGATCCCGGCTCATTTTCAGGTATATGAATTTCCCCGATTCCTGAACGCGGTCCCGAAGCCATGAGTCTAATATCCTGAGCAATTTTGAACAGAGATACAGCCAGCTGCTTTAATGCGCCGTGGCTTTCAACAATGGCATCGTGAGCAGCAAGAGCTTCAAATTTATTTTCAGCTGTAACAAAAGGATGTTTTGTAAATTGAGCAATATATTCAGCTACTTTTACATCATAGCCGTTAGGAGTATTCAGACCCGTTCCTACAGCAGTTCCTCCTAATGCCAGCTCAGAAAGATGAGGTAATGTATTTTTTAAAGCTCTCAATCCGAATTCAAGCTGAGCCACATATCCGGAAAATTCCTGTCCGAGAGTAAGTGGAGTAGCATCCATCAGGTGGGTTCTTCCGATTTTGACAATATCTTTGAAAGCTTTCGATTTTTCAGCCAGCGTATTCTTTAATTTTTCCACTGCAGGAATTGTTGCTTCCACCACTTTTGTATAAGCAGCGATGTGCATGGCTGTAGGATAAGTATCATTCGAAGACTGAGATTTGTTCACATCGTCATTCGGGTGAATTTCAGACTTTTCGCCCAAATTTCCTCCATTATTAACATGAGCTCTGTTGGAGATTACCTCATTCACATTCATATTTGACTGTGTTCCCGAGCCTGTCTGCCAGATCACTAAAGGAAACTGGTCATTCAATTTTCCTTCCAGTATTTCATCACATACTTTCGCTATCATATCCCTTTTTTCGGCAGGAAGTACTCCCAGATCGGTATTGGCATAGGCGGCTGCTTTTTTAAGATAAGCAAAAGCTTCAATGATTTCATGCGGCATTGAGCCTTCAGGTCCTATTTTGAAATTGTTTCTGGAACGTTCTGTCTGTGCACCCCAGAATTTATCTGCAGGTACCTGCACTTCTCCCATGGTGTCTTTTTCTATTCTGTAATTCATAGTGGTTGAAATTTGTATGATCTTTATTTTTGAGCCAAAAAATTGTTGACATTACTCATATTTAATGAAATAAATAATGTTTTGCCTTATTTACTTAGCTTCTATAAAGGTACTTATAAACTCAGAAATCTACAATTTATAATCATTATAAATATCAATTTAAGTGACTGATTTTACTCATATTTTTTTAAGGAGGTGTATTTTTGTACAAACAAAAATTGAATGGATTTTAGATATCAGGATCCGTATCCTATTCAGAAAGATGATACGGTGTACAAAAAACTTACATCAGATTATGTAAAGGTTGAAAAACTGGGTGACAGAGAAATTTTAACAGTAGATCCGAAAGGATTGGAATTATTGGCAGAAGAGGCCATGGCAGATGTTTCTTTCATGCTTCGTTCCTCACACCTGGAAAGCCTTAGAAGAATTATTGATGATCCTGAAGCTACAGATAATGACAGATTCGTTGCTTACAATCTTTTACAGAACGCTGCAGTAGCGGTTGAGGGAGCTCTTCCTTCATGCCAGGATACAGGTACAGCGATTGTAATGGGAAAGAAAGGTGAAAATGTATATACGGGAGTGGATGATGGCGAATACCTTAGCAAAGGAATCTTCAATACTTATCAGAAAAGAAACTTAAGATATTCTCAGGTCGTTCCTTTAACGATGTTTGATGAAAAGAATTCCGGATCCAACCTTCCGGCTCAGATTGATATCTATGCTAAAAAAGGAGATTACTACGAATTTTTATTTTTGACAAAAGGGGGAGGTTCAGCCAACAAAACATTCTTATACCAGAAAACAAAATCTTTACTGAACGAGAAATCTCTTGAAGAATTCATCAAAGAAAAGATTTCAGACCTTGGAACGGCTGCCTGCCCGCCATACCACTTAGCATTGGTAATCGGAGGTACTTCAGCAGAAGCCAACCTTGCGGCTGTTAAAAAAGCGTCAGCAAAATATTACGATAATCTTCCGACAGAAGGAAACGAGGCCGGACAGGCGTTCAGAGACCTTGAATGGGAAGCCAGAGTTCAGAAAATCTGCCAGGAAAGTGCCATCGGAGCTCAGTTTGGAGGAAAATACCTTACTCACGACGTAAGAGTGATCAGACTTCCGAGACACGCTGCATCTTGTCCTGTAGGAATGGGAGTTTCATGTTCTGCAGACAGAAATATCAAAGGAAAAATAACAAAAGAAGGAATTTTCCTTGAGCAATTGGAGCAGGATCCGAAAAGATTCTTGCCTGATACACCTCCGCATCTGGAAGAAGCTGTTGAGATCAATCTGAATAAGCCAATGCCGGAAATTCTTGCAGAGCTTTCCAAATACCCGATCAAAACGAGACTGAAGCTGAACGGAACATTGATCGTGGCCAGAGACATCGCTCACGCAAAAATCAAAGAAATTATTGACAATGGTAAGCCAATGCCTGATTATTTCAAAAATCACCCGATCTATTATGCAGGACCTGCAAAAACTCCGGAAGGAATGGCTTCAGGAAGCTTCGGACCTACAACTGCAGGAAGAATGGATGTTTATGTAGATGAATTCCAGAGCCATGGCGGAAGTATGATTATGCTGGCAAAAGGAAACAGAAGTAAAGATGTTACCAATGCATGTAACAAATACGGAGGTTTCTATCTTGGATCTATCGGAGGACCAGCTGCCATCCTTGCCAAAGACAATATTGTATCTGTAGATGTTGTAGACTTCCCTGAATTAGGAATGGAAGCCGTAAGAAAAATTGAAGTAAAAGACTTCCCAGCATTCATCATTACTGATGATAAAGGCAACGATTTCTTCGCAGATCTTGCCCATTAATTAGTTTAAAATTAAAATAAATAACAAAATAGAACGCTGATCTTTTGTGTAAAAAGGAAAAAAGTTCTATTTTTGCCTAAAATCTTTAAGAGAATGATAACGATTTTATCAGCATTTTGGCCGTTCTACCAGTTCCTATGGACTGTTTTCTTCATTACTATGTTCTTAGTAGGATTCTGGTGTATTTTTATGTTCTTCGGATTAGTAATCCCAATGTGGCTAACTGAAGGTTTGAAAGAGTATTTCGGAAAAGTAAAACCTTTCGATCCTGAAGACATCAGAAGAAAGCTTATTACTGAGCAGGAAGGTGTAGAGGTTATTTATAACGAGCCTAAAGGGAACGGACCTTTCATTCACGATCACGGACATCATCATTAATTGATTGTCATTGCTTTTTCACCTGAATTCTGAAAAAGTAATATCAAAGCAAAACAACATATATGAACCGCTTAATTTTTAAGCGGTTTTTCTATTTGATATTTCCCAGGCTTCTCATGAATTTTTCTGGATTATTTTCCCCGAAAACTGAAATATTTACCAGCGACTGAATAAAAACAGGCAATATGAATAAAAATTAATCCTATATTCGATAAAAAAATAGGACATGAGAAAATTTTATTCCGTTGCTTTTCTGCTGATTGCCATGTGTGTTTTTGGACAGATCAGTTATACAATTTCACCCAATCCGTTTAATGAAACAGATGCTATTACGCTTACAGTTCCCGGAGACCAGATTGACGAATCTGCCTGGGGCGTTTCCAATAATGCCATTTACATATGGACCTGGTCTTTGGATACCAATTATCAGAACAGCCAGGATTGTCCAACCAATGGAAGCTGGAACAACTCCAATGATTTAAATAAGCTGAATTATAATGCAGCAACGGACAGCTATTCGCTTACCTTTACTCCAACTGCCTTCTTTGGTAGAACAGGAATCGGCAGGTTCGGGTTTTTATTAAAAGATAAAACAGGATCACATCAGACCTCGCCGGACATTTTTGTCAATGTGGGGATTTTAAGCTTAAGTCTTACCAATCCTCTGGCAAACAGCCTGACCTCTGTTCCGGCAGGTAATTCCATCAATATTACTGCTACAACCAATGTCAACGCAACATTTCAGTTAAAAGCCAACGGAACTGTTGTAAACTCTACCACAACACCATCTCAATCCTATTCTTACAGTTATACCGTTACTCAGGATGCAAGCATGGAGCTTACAGCAACACAGGGATCCAGTTCAAAAAGTGTCGCATTTATTCTCCAGGTTCCGAGAAATGTGGTTTCTGAAGCAATACCGAACTGGATAAAACAAGGAATCAATTATCACCCGACAGATCAGACCAAAGCAGGGCTTGCCTTATATGCTCCAGGAAAAAGTTTTGTCCATGTTATCGGAAGTTTCAATAACTGGATGGTCAATGATAATTATTTAATGAAAAGAGATACCACCAATCCTGATCTGTACTGGATTGAATTGATTGGTTTGACTCCTCAGCAGCTTTATACCTTTCAATACAGGACAAATGATCTGAGAAAAGTAGCAGACCCTTATTCACCACAAATCTTGTCTTCTTATGATGATCAGTGGATTTCAACTGCCACTTACCCGAACTTACCTGCATTTCCGGCAGGGCAGGGTTTTGAAGTTTCAACATTTAAAACCGGGCAGACAGCTTATAACTGGCAGGTGACCAACTTTCAAAGGCCGGCAAAAGAAAACCTGGTAGTCTATGAATTATTATTAAGAGACTTTACACAGGAAAAGAACTGGCAGTCATTGATCAATAAAATTTCTTATCTGAAGAATTTAAAAATCAATGCTATTGAATTGCTTCCCATCATGGAATTTGACGGAAACCTTTCATGGGGATACAATACTTCCTTCCATTATGCATTGGACAAAGCTTATGGAACTCCTGAAAAATTCAAAGAATTTGTAGACCTGTGCCATCAGAACGGAATTGCTGTTATTCTTGATGTTGCATTTAATCACGCTACGGGACGTTCCCCTTTGGTAAGGCTTTGGAATATAGATCCGGATGGCGACGGTTATGGAAATGTAGCTCCGGACAATCCTTACTTTAATCAGGTTCCGAAACATTCATATAATGTATTCAATGACTTTAACCATACAAGTCCTTCAACGCAATATTACGTTGAAAGATGCCTTCAGCAATGGCTGACAGAATATCACATAGACGGATTCCGCTGGGATCTAACCAAAGGATTCACTCAGAGCTGTTCTGAAAATGATGAAGCCTGTACCAATGCCTATCAGCAGGACAGAGTGGATATTATGAAACACTATGCAGACAGGCAATGGGCAATCGATCCGAATTCCTACATGATTTTTGAACATTTGGGAACAGATGCGGAAGAGCAGCAGTGGGCCAACTACAGAATAGCCGAAGGAAAAGGCGTTTTGCTTTGGAATAAACAGACAGATCCTTATAATCAGAATACGATGGGATATAAGGAAAACAGTAATTATGACCGTATGAACCACAGCCTTCACGGTTTTACCAACATGAGTGCTGTAGGCTATGGAGAAAGTCATGATGAAGAAAGGCTGATGTTTAAAAACCTTGCCTATGGTGCAGTAAACGGAAGTTATGATGTTAAAAATCTGAATACTGCTCTTGACAGAATGAAAACTTTCGGTGCAACTTTCTTTACTATTCCCGGCCCGAAAATGATCTGGCAGTTTGGAGAATTAGGCTATGAATTCAGTATCAACAGATGTGCAGACGGTAGTATCAGCAGTGGCTGCAGAACCGATGAGAAACCTGTTGCATTTACGCTGGGATATGATACCAATGCCAGCAGAAAAGCAGTATATGATACCTGGGCTAAAATCATTACCATCAGAAATGCCCATCAGATTTTTAAAACCAAAACATACAGCATAGAATCCAATAACCTTACGAATGACCCCAACGGGCTGATCACCAGAATTTACCTGTACGATACATCTATTACTACAGGAATAAAAAATGTTGTGGTATTGGCCAATTATACAACTTCCGCACAAAACGTGGTTCCTTATTTCCCTTATACAGGCCAATGGCAGAACCTGATGGATGACAGTATTTCGGATGTGGTTTCTACAACGGCTCCCATCACTTTGCAGCCGGGAGAATTCAGAATCTTTGGAAATTATGCAGGTGCTTTGTCTGCAGCAGATATAAATGCAGGCAACAAATTATCACTTCAGATTGCGGATAATCCGGTACAAAACGGTACGGCAAAATTAATTTTTAATAAAGTGAAAAACGGAGAAATTTCCATTTTTGATATGACCGGTAAAAGGTTGAGTTCATTCAAACTGGATAAAGAAAACGGCACATATGAGGTCAAAGTGAACTATCCAGCCGGGACCTACCTGGTACATCTGAAATCAGACACAGGAATAGCAACTCAAAAAATGATTGTTAAGTAAACTAAAAGGCAGATTTGCAGACAGCAGATCTGCCTTTTTTGTCCATTTAAAAAAATAGTCTACTTTTGCAGTAGATTTATCAAGAAAGGTGGAGGGATTTGGCCCGGTGAAACCTTAGCAACCTGCACGGTTCCGGAAGTGCGAAGGTGCTAATTCCAACCCGAGGGGAAGATAAGTGAAATGAATACTCTATATGAATCCCGTTTCTTGAAGTCTTATGTATCTGCGGAAAAGACCGCCGGATAAATTATGATCAATTGGGAAGAACAAAATGAAAAAAATAAGTACAGCTGTATTATTGCTTGGAGCAATCTGGGTTGCTGCTCAGGAGAGCGGGAATAAAGAAAAAGAAATTGAAGATATTATCATCGTTGGAAACCGTAATGTCAAAAGAACAAAGCTGGAGACACCGGTTCCGGTAGATGTTATTAATATCGACAAAATTCAGAGGAGTGCTCCGCAAATGACTGCTCAGGATCTGCTGAACTATGTGATTCCGTCATTTAATGCAGTAAGACAGTCCGCTTCAGATGGTACAGAGCATATTGACCCCGTTACCTTAAGAGGAATGGGGCCGGATCAGGTTTTGGTATTGCTGAACGGAAAAAGAAGACATACAACATCTTTGGTCAATTATCAGAACACAGTCGGGAATGGTTCTGTGGGAACAGACCTGAGTACCATCCCGGTGATTGCCATTGACAGAATTGAAGTTCTCAGAGACGGAGCAGCTGCACAGTACGGATCTGATGCCATTGCAGGAGTCATCAATATTATTCTTAAAAAGAATGCCGGGGCATCAGCAAGCCTTACCTACGGTGTAAGCGGCAGAAATGATGGCGATACGTATCAGGCAGGAGCAAACTACGGAGCTTCATTAGGAAAGAAAGACGGCTACATCAATCTTTCAATGCAGTTAAGCCACAGAGGAAAAACAACAAGAACACAAAATCATGATCTGGATATTTTCGGGGATAATTTTGCCTATGAATTTGCAGATAATCCTGAGATAGCAAGAGCAGAAGATGATGCAGAAATTCAAAAAAGAGGATTGACGCGTGATGATTTTAATTTTCAGATCGGGGATGCACAGATCAGACAGGGACAGCTATTTTTCAATGCAGAATATCCTTTTAATGACCATTTTAAACTGTATTCTTTCGGAGGATTCAGCATCAAGGAAGGAAAAGGTTTTGGTTTCAGAAGGCTTCCGAGCGAAAAATCCAATGTAGTTTCGTCCATTTACCCGAACGGTTTTCAGGCAACGCTGGCATCCCAGATATACGATGTATCTTATGCTGTTGGGGCAAAATATAATATCAATGACTGGCTTCTTGATCTTAGCAATACATTTGGAAGCAACACTTTCAATTACAATGTAAACAATACGAATAATGCTTCATTGGGAGCAAAATCTCCAACGAGTTTTTACGCCGGAGCACACAGCTTCCTTCAAAACACCATTAATCTTGACGTTTCCAGAAACATAAATCGTTTCAATATCGCCTTCGGGGGAGAATTCAGATTTGAACAGTATCAGATCAAAGCGGGTGATGAGGCTTCTTATGCCCAGTATGATATCAACGGGAACATTGCCACCGAAGGTTCTACAGTGCTCGGTGCAGGCGGATCCCAGTCCTTTATCGGATTTTCCCCGGATAATGCACTCAGGAAAGACAGACATTCCACAGCCGTATATGCAGATGTTTCCTATGATCTGGACAAAAAGTTGAACATTGATGCTGCTGCAAGATTTGAAAACTATTCAGATTTCGGAAATACCTTGAATGGAAAGCTTGCTGTACGATATGAATTTGTAAAAAATTATGCAGTAAGAGCAGCTGTGGGAACAGGATTCAGGGCTCCTTCTCTTCAGCAGCAGTATTTTAATAATTCTTATGCAGATATTTCTACTTCCGGCGAGAAGATTGTTACCAAAGGAATCTTTAGTAATGATAGCAAAGCTGCAGAAATTCTTGGATTTGATAAGCTCAAGCAGGAAACTTCAGTCAATGCAAGTGCCGGATTTACCCTGAAACCTTTAAACAATCTGACCATCACTATAGATGGATACTGGATCAAAGTGAAAGATAGAATTGTTATTACAGGAAATATAACAGATTCAAGATTATCTGACCCTGCTGTAGTAGGCAATGGAAATGAGGTTGAAAGCGGAAGATTTTTCGCCAATGCCATTGATACAGAAACTAAAGGTGTAGATGTAGTGGTCACATATGACTGGATTCTTGGTAACGGAAAATTGAATATGAATCTTGCAGGAAACTATACAGAAACAAAAATCACAGACTTTCATTTTCCGGAAAATTTAGGAACGCCTCAGGAACAGTTTTTTGGCCCGGATCAGATCAATATCATTGAAACGCTGTCTCCTAAAACAAAAGCTTCATTAGGATTAAATTATGGAATCGGGAAGTTTAATTTTCTCGTAAGAAATACCTATTTTGGCAAAGTCATAAGAGATGGCTATCCGTTTGGAGAAGTACAGGAGTTCTCTCCAAAAGTCGTTACTGACATCAGTGTTGGGTATGATATTACAAAAAGTATCAACTTTACGGTAGGAGCCAATAATATTTTTGATGTTTTCCCGGATCGCCAGATTTACAGAAATTCATACTATGGGGTATTCAAGTATGCTCCGGTGCAGATGGGAACGCTGGGAAATTATTTCTTCGGAAGACTTAATTTTAACTTTTAATCATTAAATGAGTACTACCTCACATCAGATTGGCTGGAAAACAGCTGCCGCAATTGTTGTTTCCAATATGATCGGAACAGGGATTTTTACCACTCTCGGATTTCAGCTATCCGATATTACCAATACCTACAGTATTTTCCTGCTGTGGATCATTGGAGGCATCCTGGCTCTGTTTGGTGCTTTTTGCTATGCGGAATTAGGATCACATTTTAAAGGAAACGGAGGCGACTTTATTTATCTGAAAGAAACCTATCATCCTTTATTCGGGTATCTCATAAGCTGGATTTCGCTGATTATCGGATTTTCTTCTCCTGTAGCTTTGGCTGCATTGGCTATGTCGAAATATCTTTCTGTATTCAACTATTCTTTCGGAAACGGCTTTGCTATTGCTGCTATTTTTCTGATTGCAGTTACTTTGTCATTCAGTTTGAAAACATCCAGCCGGTTTCATAACTTTTTCACTTTCATTAAGATAGCGTTTATTGTTGTACTCATTATCCTGGGCGTCTGGCTTTCAGATTCACCACAGATTGGCAGCAGTTTAAATTTCAGTGACAGCTGGCAGAATGAGATCATGCTTCCGGCTTTTGCTACATCGCTGGTATTTGTAACCTATTCTTATACAGGCTGGAACTCTGCTTCTTATATTGCAGGAGAAATTAAAGATGTCCAGAAAAATCTTCCGAAATCACTCATTATAGGAACTGTTTTCGTGACGGTAAGTTATATTCTGGTGAATTATATTATGCTGAAACATGCTCCCGTGAGTCAGTTGGCAGGAAAAGAGGATGTCATGGGAGAGGCGGCTATCAATATGCTTGGTCCTGCTTTTGGAAAAATCGTTAATATTTTCATTGCTTTGCAGCTGATTGCAACAATTAGCGGATATTTATGGGTGGGTTCAAGATTAACCCAGGCTTTTGCAAAACATACCCATATCTGGAAACCATTATCAGTTGGAAATGCAAAAGGAATTCCGGTAAGAGCCATTTTTGCTCATGCTGTGATTGCGGCTATTATTATTTTAACAGGAAGTTTTAAAGAGATTTTTGTTTACACTGCTTTTATTTTACAGCTTTTTGCAAGTCTGGCAATTTCTACCGTATTCTTCCTGAAGAAAAAGGACAGGAAAATCTTTAAATCAAATGCTTTTTACATTTTCCCGACAGTTTTTCTTTTGTTCAGTATGTATATTCTCTATTTTACATTTATTCATAATCCTAAAGAAAGTCTTATAGGACTGGGAATTATCGCTGTAGGAATTGTTTTATATCTTATTGACAGAAGGCTTTCTAAAGAATCTCAGGCTCAGTCTTAATCATAGGGAAAGACGAATTAACAAATTGGCTATTCGGCCTTTTTGCAGTTTTGTCTCCTTTTCCCCTAAAGCTCAAAAATTTATGCTGATCCGGAATTTTAATTTTGAATTAATAATTCTTATCTTTGCACCCACAAAATTTCTACAATGTCTAAATCATTAATTCCAAAATTAGAAGCTATAAAACAAAGATATAATGAGGTTGCAGACCTTATTATACAGCCTGATGTCATTTCAGACCAAAAAAGATATTCTTCTTTGAACAAAGAATACAGTGATTTGGGGAAAATTGTAAGAGTTTACGATCAGTATAAAGGGGCATTGGACAGTATTGCAGAATCTGAAGAAATCATTGCAGATGGTTCAGACAGAGACTTGGTAGATTTGGCTAAAGAAGAAAAGCTGGAAGCTCAGGCTAAAATTCCTGGACTGGAAGAAGAGCTGAAAGTATTATTGATCCCCAAAGATCCTGCCGATGATAAAAACGTTATCGTGGAATTACGTGCGGGAACAGGAGGTGATGAAGCGGCTATTTTCGTAGAAGATATCTACAGGATGTACACTATGTACTTCAAAGCCAAGGGATGGAGACATGAAGTAACAGATTCCAATGAAGCTGCAAAAGGATACAAAGAACTGATAATGAAAGTGGAAGGTGAAGGAGTTTACGGAATCATGAAATTCGAATCGGGAGTTCACCGTGTACAGCGTGTCCCTGAAACAGAATCCCAGGGAAGAGTACATACTTCAGCAATTACAGTAGCGGTTTTACCGGAAGCTGAAGAGGTGGACGTAGAGATCAACCCTGCTGATATCGAAATGCAGACTTCACGTTCAGGAGGTGCCGGAGGTCAGAACGTAAATAAGGTTGAAACAAAAGTTCAGCTTACCCACAAGCCTTCAGGACTTGTGGTAGTGTGCCAGCAGGCTCGTTCCCAGTTAGCTAACCGTGAATTGGCAATGGAAATGCTTCGTGCCAAATTATACGATATTAAACTTCAGGAAGTTCAGGGAGATATTGCTGCTCAGAGAAAAACGATGGTATCTACAGGAGACCGTTCTGCAAAAATTAAAACTTACAACTATCCTCAGGGAAGAGTGACAGACCACAGAATCAACAAGTCTATGTACAATCTTGATGCTTACATGAATGGTGATATTTCTGAAATGATTGATGCAGTAATCATGGCAGAAAATGCAGAGAAAATGAAAGGGGAAGAAGAAAATTATTAAAAATTATAATAGATAAGCAAAGCCTCTGATCCTTCAGAGGCTTTGTTTTTTAATACCAAAACATAAAATATAAACTATGAAAAATTACAAAATTATTTTGTTATTGCTGCTTACGATGATCGGGCAGAACGTATTTGCTCAGACTGAAGTAAAGAAACCGAAAGAAGCTTTTGAATTGTTCTTCGGAACTTTTGTCAACAATGATGAAACAGCTTTGAATAAGCTTAATGAGTACCTGAAACCTACCGTTGAAGGACAGAATGCTTATCAGGTAGATTTCAAGGAAACTTCCAAGGAAATGATGAATGGCAGTGTTGAAAATTTCCTTGCGGCTTTCCCCAAGGCTACCGCTGCAGCTTGCAAAAAAGAAGCAGAAGATTATTTTACTGCCATGCTTGGAAATTTTAAAACCGGAAAGCTAACGGTTAAAAATGTAAAAGTAGTCCCGAATGAATATCTTAAGGACGAAAAAATAGCAGAGATAAGTTATTCTGTGAGTTTCCTTGTCCCATCAAAATTAACACCCGGACCAAAAGGTGATCTCAATAAAATAAAACCGGAAGAACTGAAAAAATATTTGATTCAGGCTGCCCAGGACTTCAAAAATGCAGATAAAACTGTTACAACTGAACAGAATTTTAATCTTTACGAATTGAAGGAAGGAGGAAAAATATACTATTGGAACGGCAGCCCGGATGAAATTGTTACCAATCTTACCGATTTCTATTTTGAAAGTTTCGGAGCAAATGAATAGTTGGAAAATACACCTATAAAGAATGAAAGTCCCCGTTTAAAGGGACTTTTTTTATTTCACATACTTTACGTATTTTTGAGAAAACCGATCAGTATGAATTTTAAACCTATATTGTTAACTGCTGGAGTATTGTTTTCAGCATCTTTTTATTCTCAGAAAATGAATTATCCTAAAGCATTAAAAGGAAGCCAGACAGATACCTATTTCGGAACCGCTGTTTCGGACCCTTTCAGAGATCTGGAAAATGATTCTGAAGCCACTAAAAAATGGGTAGATGAAGAAGTTGCTTACAGTCAGAATTACCTTTCTAAAATTCCGTTCAGAGACAAAATTAAAAACCAATTGAAAGATATCTGGAACTACGAAAAAATTTCAGCACCTTTCAAAGAGGGAGATTATACCTATTATTATAAAAATGATGGTTTGCAGGCTCAGTCTGTATTGTACAGAACCCATAACAAAACCAATGCTACAGAAGTATTTTTAGATCCCAATAAATTTTCAGAAAAAGGAACCACTTCTCTTTCCAATCTTTCTTTCAATAAAAAAGGAAATCTTGCGGCATATTCCATTTCAGAAGGAGGCAGTGACTGGAACAAGATAATCATCATTGATGCGGTGACCAGAAAACAGATTGATGAAACATTGCTGGATGTGAAATTCAGTGGGATTTCATGGAAGGGAGATGAAGGGTTCTACTACTCAAGTTATGACAAGCCAAAAGAAGGAACCGTACTTTCCGGAATGACTGATAAGCATAAAGTATACTTTCATAAGCTGGGTACAAAACAGTCTGAAGATCAATTGATCTTCGGAGGTGATAAAACGCCAAGAAGATATCTGAGCGCAGGAGTTTCTGAAGATCAGAGATATCTTATCATTTCTGCGGCGAATGCTACCAATGGTAATGAACTGTATATCAAAGACCTGAAAAAAGGAGGAGATTTTGTACAGATTATAAGCGGATTTGATATCAATGCAAGTATTGTAGATACACAAGGCGATGATCTTTTTATTTTTACCGATAAAGATGCTCCGAATATGCGTCTGGTAAAAACAACAATAAACAATCCTGCTCCCTCAACATGGAAAGATGTGATTCCACAGACTGAAAATGTACTGGGAATTTCTTCCGGCGGAGGATATTTCTTTGCAACATACATGATTGATGCAATAGACCAGGTGAAGCAATTTGATAAAACCGGAAAACTGATCAGAGAAATTACACTTCCAGGTAAAGGAAACGTTTCAGGATTCGGAGGAAAAGAAAAGGAGAAAGATATTTATTATTCTTTCAGCAATTATATTACACCAGGTACCACTTATAAATTCAATGTAGATTCAGGAAAGTCTGAAGTATACCAGAAGCCTAAAGTGAAATTTAATCCGGACGATTATGTTTCAGAGCAGGTATTCTATACCTCAAAGGACGGCACAAAAGTTCCTATGATGATCAATTATAAGAAAGGAACTAAACTTGATGGTAAAAATCCTACTATCCTGTATTCTTATGGAGGTTTCAATATCAGTTTACAACCTTCATTCTCTGTAGTCAATGCGATCTGGATGGAAAATGGGGGTATCTATGCCGTTCCAAACATCCGAGGAGGAGGTGAGTATGGTAAGAAATGGCATGATGCAGGAACGAAGCAGCAGAAAAAAAATGTTTTTGAAGACTTTATCGCTGCTGGAGAATACCTTCAGAATAAAGGCTATACTTCAAAACAATATATGGCACTTTCAGGAAGATCAAACGGAGGATTACTGGTAGGGGCAACCATGACGATGCGTCCGGATCTGGCAAGAGTAGCCTTTCCGGGTGTAGGAGTTCTGGATATGTTGAGGTATAATAAATTTACGGCTGGTGCTGGCTGGTCTTACGATTATGGTACTGCAGAGGACAGCAAAGAAATGTTCGAATACCTTAAATCATATTCTCCGGTACACAATGTAAAAGCAGGAACTTGTTATCCATCAACAATGATTATCACCAGTGATCATGACGACAGGGTAGTGCCGGCACATTCATTCAAATTCGGAGCTGAGCTTCAGGAAAAACAGGCATGTAAAAACCCTATTTTGCTGAGAATTGAAAAGAACGCAGGTCACGGAGCAGGAAGATCAACAGATCAGGTAATCAGTGAAAATGCAGATCTTATATCATTCGCTTTGTATGAAATGGGAATAATGAAATAGATATTTAAAAATATTCCAATAAAAAGGCCGGGCATTTGCCCGGCCTTTTTTATTCCACTAAATACAAGAAAAACAGGATATTAACAGAAGTTTCATGTTTCGTTCAAAAAAATTAACTTTACGGAGACAAAATTAATTGGAATGCGAAAGACAATTTCTGTGAAAAAACCGGATTTTAGTGTATCACCTCAGGCAAGAGAGATTTACAACTTTGAAAAAGACGGACTTGAACTCAAATCATCCTATGAGAGAAAAGATGTAAAAGATGAATCATTAACACAGACTTCTCCGGGAATTGAACCTTACCTAAGAGGACCGTATTCTACGATGTATGTACAGAAACCGTGGACAATCCGCCAGTATGCAGGATTTTCTACTGCTGAAGAATCCAACGCTTTTTACCGAAGAAATCTTGCTGCCGGTCAGAAAGGACTTTCAGTGGCATTTGATCTGGCAACGCACAGAGGATATGACTCTGATCACTCAAGAGTGGTAGGAGACGTAGGAAAGGCAGGAGTTGCCATTGATTCTGTGGAAGACATGAAAATCCTTTTCAATGAAATTCCGTTAGATCAGATTTCAGTATCCATGACCATGAATGGTGCTGTACTTCCTATTTTGTCTTTCTATATCGTTGCCGCAGAAGAGCAGGGTGTAAAGCAGGAACAGCTTTCAGGTACCATTCAGAATGATATACTGAAAGAATTCATGGTAAGAAATACCTACATCTATCCGCCGGCACCTTCCATGAAGATCATTGCAGATATCTTTGAATATACTTCGCAAAATATTCCAAAATTCAATTCTATCTCTATCTCTGGGTACCATATGCAGGAAGCAGGGGCCACTCCCGTACTGGAAATGGCTTACACGCTGGCAGACGGCCTTGAATATGTAAGAACAGGAATCAAAGCAGGAATGAATGTTGACGATTTCGCACCAAGGTTATCATTCTTCTGGGCCATCGGGATGAACCATTTTATGGAAATTGCTAAAATGCGTGCCGCAAGATACATCTGGGCAACTCTTTTAAAACAGTTTAATCCTCAGAATCCGAAATCGCTGGCATTAAGAACCCATTCTCAAACATCCGGATGGTCCCTGACAGAACAGGAGCCTTTCAATAATATCACAAGAACAGCCATTGAAGCTTTATCTTCAGCATTAGGAGGAACGCAGTCTCTCCACACCAATGCATTAGATGAAGCCATTGCTCTTCCTACAGATTATTCAGCGAAAATTGCAAGAAACACACAGATCATTCTTCAGCAGGAAAGCGGGATATGTGATGTGGTAGATCCGATGGGAGGAAGCAATCTTGTAGAAAGCCTTACCCAGCAGATGATTGAAGAAGCCATGAGGTACATCGATGAGGTAGAGCAGGAAGGGGGAATGACCAAAGCTATCGAAGCTGGAATTCCAAAAATGAGAATTGAAGAAGCAGCTGCCAAAAAACAAGCTAAGATTGACAGTGGTGAAGAATTCATCATCGGAGTGAACTCATTCAAATCCTCATTAAAACAGGACCAGATAGAAATCTTAGACATTGATAATACCGAAGTTCGAAGAAAACAGATTGAAAGACTGAATACGATTAAAGCAGAAAGAAATACTGAAGCTGTTGAGCAGATCCTGAATGAAATCCGTGAAAGCGCCAAAACAGGAAAAGGAAACCTTCTGGCATTATGCATCGAAGCAGCGAGAAGAAGAGTTACCCTTGGCGAAATGAGTGATGCCATGGAAGAAACCTTTGGAAGATATAAAGCAAATATTAAAACAATCTCTGGTGTATACGCAATGAATGCCGGTAAAAACGAATACTTTGAAAAAGCGCTTCAACTGACTCAGAAATTTGAAGAAGAAGAAGGACGTCGCCCAAGGCTGATGGTTGCCAAAATGGGCCAGGATGGACACGACAGAGGTGCAAAAGTAGTAGCAACAGCATTTGCCGATATGGGATTTGACGTAGACGTTGCTCCATTATTCCAGACACCGGAAGAAGTCGCTAAACAGGCTGTGGAAAATGATATTCACATTTTAGGAGTTTCTTCATTGGCTGCAGGACACAAAACATTAGTTCCACAAGTTGTGGAAGAATTGGCTAAGCTGGGAGCGGATGATATCACCATCGTTGTAGGAGGAGTAATCCCTCAGCAGGATTATGAATTCCTGTATGCCAACGGTGCAGATTTTATTTTCGGACCCGGAACCAACCTTCCGAAATGTGCTGTGGAAATCCTGGAAAAATTTCTAAATTAATTCTTAGTAAAGAATAAATTGCATGGCTTTTGTATAGTTTAATGAAAAAATTTCATTATGGCTTATACAGTAGTTTCAGTATTTCCGGTGACTGTAGATACAGAGGAAATTAAAAAAGGATTAAAACAAAAAGGCTTTGACGAAGCAAACATCATTATTTCAAAGTCAAGAGTAGAAAGTGGAATGTCTGCTGATCAGTATCAGGAAGATAAACAGACGCAGGATTTTTTTGACTATGTTTTCGCTAACGATGCGGAAATGTTGGACGCTTACCGCAAACACAGCGTAGGCAGAAGCAATGTTATTGTTTATACCGATGATCTTGAACGGGCAAAAACTGCCAAAGAAGTATTAAATGAATATGGAGCTCTTGAAGTTTATCGCAGACCTTCAGAAAAAAGAGACAGTATTCCGGATGGCATGACAGAGCATGAATATAATGGAATCATTGCCAAAGCCAGACATAATATCTACTTCCTGGGATCAGAAAGAGTATATCATTCCAATCAGGTAAAAGGAATGGATGACGAAATGGATAGTTTAGGCTCAAAAGATTAATTTTTACAATAAATTATAAGGCTGATTATTTTTTAATCAGCCTTTTTTACTGAAAAAAAAATTTGATTATCAGAAAAATTTATATATTTGCACCTGAAAATCAAGTTTAACCAATAAAAAAACAACGAAGCAATGTTCAGAACTAAACAGAATTCTACAGTTGGATTGCCACTTATGGTGGTAAGGCTTCGCGGTTTGGTACATTCTTAGAATAACAGTACAATGAAATATCAAAACCCGAAGTCGTAGAGATTTCGGGTTTTTTATTGCGCAATATTTAAAACTTCACGTTTCCCCGAAATCTTTTTTAGTGTCATTACAGACGAAACAGGTGAATTATAGTATCACTGTAACCGTCTATTATTAATCCATTCAACTAATGCTTTAGTTGATTAAAAGTTGTGTGAGATAAAAACAAATAAGTTTTATATCACATCATACTTCTGTGAACAATGGAAAATGATAATCTTCTGTTTTCCCGCCTGAGAAGCGTGAGAAGCAGAAAAAGAACAATTAGAAAAGATGTAGAAAAGCAGATAAGAAAAAAATATCGACGTAGTAAAGAACTTTGGGAAATCAGACGAAATATCCCATGGATTCCTTTGGATAAACCTTATCAAAGAGGATTTGTACGATTCTTTGTGGTAAGGGAAGATGTCATGAGATCTAAAGACGGAGATTTCTTTGAAGGAATATTGAAGAAAATTAATACCTACATGTATTCGGAAAGCCGCCGGTTTTTGAAAAAGAAAAGAAAATTCGGGCGGAGAATATATGTAGAAAGAGTACAGAAACTCCAGCATATTTCTTCATATTCCTGGAATGACCCGAAGCTGGGACTTACAGCAAGAGAAAGACCGTATTTTTTGAGACAGGAAGAATATTGTCCGGCCCGGAAGTCTTATGTTCCTTATTACGAATTTATTGAACCCTGGAGATTTATCCTGCGTATAAGACCTAATATGATCACCCATTATAAACCTGTAGATTTTGAATTGGACAAAGAATGCGCAGAACTGGACGATTATTTATGGCAGCATAAAATTGTAGGAATTATCAACAAAACAATGTATGGTAAGTCATCTTCAGGGAAAAGAAAAAGAGAAGATATTTCACTTATCAAAAGCAGGAAATATATTACCTGCACAATGTCTGCAACAGAGATTGCAGAAAGCTTACAGGACGTATAAGTCCGACTGTTATTTAAAACAAAAAACAATGGGAAATTTAAAACTAAAAGGAAAAGATATATTAAAACTGGGCTATCCAAATAACCAAAGCGTTAATGTAGCATTGGAAGTCATGAAAAGAAATTTTGCAACCAAAAATATTCACCATGTAAGATCTCTCTTAAAGGAAATTCTGCTGAATCCGGAGAGCTTTGAAAAAGATCTCACCTTCGGGCAAATTGCAGAAACCCTGCTTTCGTCCAAAAAAACAGAAAAGAGAATGCTGAATTCACAGCGTGCCCCGTTTCAGATTTTTGGAAACAACATTTCGGAAGAGGCAAAAAATCAGCTATACACAGCATTAAAACTGCCTGTTTCTACTCAGGGAGCATTAATGCCGGATGCCCACAGCGGGTACGGTCTTCCGATAGGAGGAGTTCTAGCGGTAGAAAATGCAGTAATTCCTTACGGAGTAGGAATGGACATTGGCTGCAGAATGAGCCTCAGTATTTTGGATACACCGGTATCATATCTTGAAGGAGCAAGGGATAAGTATGAAAAAGCTCTTGCTGAACATACAAAATTCGGGATGTATGAAACGCATAAATCTCACATAGATCATGAGATTTTCGACAGGGATACATTTGATATGATTCCGATCTTAAGAAGATTAAAGGGAAAAGCCATCAAACAGATGGGATCCTCAGGCGGAGGAAATCACTTTGTAGAATTCGGAGAAGTGGAAATCACTGAAGAAGACGAACAAATTGGCCTGCCAAAAGGAAAATATCTGGGAATACTTTCTCACAGTGGCTCAAGAGGCCTGGGGGCAGAAATAGCACAGTATTATTCAAGAATGGCGACAGAACAATGTCCGTTACCAAAAGAAGCACAAAACTTCGCATGGCTTGATCTGAGTACTCATCTGGGACTGGAATACTGGACCGCAATGAATCTCGCCGGGGATTATGCTTCAGCCTGTCATGATGATATTCACAGAAGGCTCGTTAAAGCGGTTGGTGGAAGAGTAAAAGCCAGAATTGAGAACCATCACAATTTTGCATGGAAAGAAATCCATAATGGAAAAGAAGTGATTGTTCACCGAAAAGGAGCAACGCCTGCCAATGAAAATGAACTGGGAATGATCCCGGGATCCATGACAGCAAAAGGATTTATTGTGCGTGGAAAAGGAAATCCGGAATCCCTGAATTCAGCATCACATGGAGCTGGAAGAGCACATTCCAGAGGAGAATGCAGAAGCCTTTTTACCCAGCATGATATCAAAAAAGAACTGAAGCTGAAAAATGTCACCCTGATAGGCGGAAATGCAGAGGAAGCACCAATGGCCTACAAAGACATTAATGAAGTGATGAATGCGCAGAGTGAACTGGTAGATATCCTGGGAACTTTCCAGCCGAGAATTGTGAGAATGGACAGGTAGTCAACCTGATATTTTACAACTTTACAGGTTTCAAAACCTGTAAGGTTGAATAAATAAAATATTTAAAAACAAAAAAATGGGAGCACCACATAACATAAAAAGATACGGTGAAGTCTGGCCGGAATTCAGAATCCGGTTGGGACTTGAAATTTTAGATAAATTAAAAGATAAAGTCATTATATCAGGCGGCTGGGCATGGCATTTTATGTCTGAAACAGGACATACAGAATATAAGCATGCTCATGACCATAAGGATATTGATGTTTTTGTAAAAAAAGAAAATGTAGCAGATGTTGTTATTATTCTTCAGGAGGAAGGCTTTCAGAAAGTCTGGACCCGGTATGATCATCTGCCCAGTGAAGAGAACTTCCGCAGGTATGAAAAAACGGTAGAGCTTGAAAATGATAAATTCCACAGAATAACCATAGATTTTTTTGAAAGAAATGATCTTGAAACCATAAACGCTAATGGTTTTACCATTGTGAAACCTGATATTTTACTTTCATTTTACAGAAATATTCACTCCAGTGATAAGTGCTGGGCAGTGATGGCTGCAAAAGATTTATTACAAAAGGGAATAAATCCAGTTGGACACCCCTTATTAAGCAAAATGCCTATATAAAAATGGAAAAAATTATACAGATCACTTCAGGAAGAGGTCCTTTGGAATGCCAGTGGGTAGCCGCCAAAGTTCTGAAGACCTTTCTTGAAGAGGCCAAACAAAATACAATAGACTACGAAATCATTCATCGTGAAAACGGTGATGAAAACCTGACATTAAAATCTGTGACTATCCTTTTGAAAGGAAAAGAAATAAATCTTTTCTTAAAAAACTGGTTGGGAACTGTTTGCTGGACAGGAAAAAGTACATTCAGAAAACTGCATAAAAGAAGCAATTGGTTTATCGGGATCTTTGAACTGGAAAATGTAAAAATGATTGATTTCAATGAAAAAGATATCAGGTTTCAGACAGCGAGAAGCCAGGGTAGTGGAGGGCAAAATGTAAACAAGGTGAATACCGCTGTGCGGGCTACCCACATTCCCACTAATGAAACGGTCTTTGTACAGGATTCCCGTTCACAGCTGGAGAATAAAAAGCGATCCGTTATCAGACTTAAAGAAAAGGTAATGGCCGTTTATATCCAACAGCTGGAAAGAAAGATGAAAGATACATGGTCCCTTCAGATGCAGGTAGAACGCGGAAATCCGGTCCGTACATTTTCCGGGACGGATTTTAAAAAGAATTATAAAGACAGGACATTCAAAAAACAAAGGAATGCCTTGAAAAACGAACTTAAAAACTATAGAAATGACCTTAACTAAAAGTAAATATTATTTTGAAGCATTAGACTACTTTCCTTTCAACCTTTCCGAATGTATTGATGCGCTGAACTATGCGTTATCTTACGAACCAGAAGACGCAGACAGCCTCTGTCTGATGGGAAGAGTATATTCCGAAGAATTAAAAGATTATGAAACGGCAAAGAAATATTTCGATGAAGCGATGCAGAATAATATTGGAAATGTCAATACTCCCAAGTATTATATTGAATGTCTCCTGAATAATGAAGATTATGACGAAGCCGGAAAATTAATTGAATTTGCCCTGAAACTAAAAGGAATTGACAAATCAGAAATTCTGAATTGCCGGTCTCTTATGCAGGAAAGAAACTTTGAGTATAAACAGGCTTTAGCAACGCTTAAAGAAGCCAAAAGATTTGCTTACAGCAGAGCAGCGCTGGATATACTTGAAGAAAGAGAAAAATTAGTCAAAGGAAAGGCAACCAGAACAAGAACTGTAAAAAAGGCAGAATAATCTGTTTTACCATGGTATAATTAAGAAAATAAGCTTTCTATTGAAAGCTTATTTTTTATTTACAGAAATCAGATAATCGTACACCATTTGATGTTGGTCATCCGTCAGCTTGGCTTTTGGAGCCATTCTGCTTAACGTATTGATCCATCCTTTGTCATCATGCTTCGTAGGTTCCGGCAGTTTATGACATTTTGCACAGGAATTTTCGAAGATCGTTTTTCCTTGCGCCAATTGCTCAGATGAGGTATACTTTGGCCCTGTTACAGCCACACTTTTTGGTCCGCATGATACCAGAAATGCTGATGTTGCGAAACCGGCTAAGATGATTTTTTTCATACTATTTTTGTTTGTTGATTACTTCTTCACAGAAACAATATAGTCATAAACCCATTGATGCTGTTCATCCGTCAGTTTAGCTTTTGGCGCCATCGAATTCATGATTCCTACCCATTGCACAGGATTATGTGAAGCAGGATCCGGTAATTTATGGCATCTTCCGCAGGAATTTTCAAAAATGGTTTTCCCCTGAGCAATCTGTTCTGCAGTAGACGTTGCAGCGCCTGCAGTAGCAGTGGATGTAGCAGCTTTCGGCGTACAGGAAACCAGCAGAATAGCAGTTAACGAAGCCGCAGCAATAAGTTTTTTCATGTTTCTTTTTTGATATATAACAAATGTAATAAATTCCTTAAGCCGTTGATACAGGGTGTTGTAGTTTTAATTTAGAAGAAATAAAAATTGAACTGATGAAGAATCGTCAGTATCAGATCAGGCAATTTATGCCTTTTGTCCTGTCATTATGAGGCAGCTATTGATCATTCCCATTTTAATTATTAATTTTGAAACAATGAAATTTTCTACAGAAGAGCTAATAGACGGAATACAGTCAGGAAACAAACGCCTGATTGCAAAAGCTATTACATTGGTTGAAAGTAAAAAAGCAGAACACAGAGTACAGGCAGAGGAGCTTCTGAAGAAGATTATGCCCCTTACCGGAAACTCTGTGAGGGTAGGAGTCACCGGAGTTCCGGGAGCTGGAAAATCCACTTTTATAGAAAATTTTGGAAGGTTGGCTATTGCTCAAGGAAAAAAAGTAGCTGTTTTGGCTATTGATCCCAGCTCGGCAATCAACAAAGGAAGTATTCTAGGGGATAAGACCAGAATGGAAGAGCTTGCCAAAGAAGAAAATGCCTTTATACGTCCTTCCCCAAGTTCAGGCTTTTTGGGCGGAGTAGCCAATACTACTTTTGAAACCATGATGATCTGTGAGGCCGCAGGGTATGATTATATTTTAATAGAAACCGTTGGAGTAGGACAATCAGAAGTACTGGTTGCCGATATTACCGATGTTTTCTTATTCCTTAAAATCATTGGAGGAGGAGACGAGCTTCAGGGCATAAAGCGTGGCATCATGGAAATGGTAGACGTTATTTTCATCAATAAGGTAGACAAAGACAATCTTCAGAAAGCAAAAAATACAAGGCTTGAATTAAAAAGAGCTTTAGACTTTATTCCTCCAAAAGAAAAAGGATGGAAAATCCCTGTTTTATTAGGCTCAGCCCTTCACAATGAGGGATTGCAGGAAGTTTATGATAAAATTTATGAGTTTATTGATCTGAAAAAGAAGAGCGGCCGTTTTGACGAAATCCGTGTTCAGCAGGCTGAAAAACGCTTCGAGTACTGGGTGCAGGAATATATTTTGTCACTCATGAAAAAGAGCAATGCTGTAGAAGAAGCTTATCATATGCACAAAAAAAATGCTTCAGCGATGGTTTCCAATCCAAGTACTGAAGCAAAATTATTTGTTGAAAAATTTTTATCTAATGAAAACAGAGACTAAGGTTTGTCCTTTTCCTGTTTAACCTCAGTTTTAGAGATATAACCATCATAAGAAATAGGTTGCCTGTCATTACTTCTCATAGAAACGAAAGCTTTGCCATTTTTAAAGATCTCAATATTGATTTCATCAACAGTTCTTACATCTTTTGGCTTGAACTTTAAAGTCCATTTTCCCTTTTTATTCTGAGTTTTAGTTACTGTAAAATCTTTTGAAGTAAATCGGTAGCTATTATCACTTGTATTTCCATAAGTTGGGTTGAACAGCCTTCCGAAATAAGGTAGAACTACATCAAGCGTATTTTTACTGACATCAATGGTATAATCTCCATTCAGATTAAGCATTCTCGTTGCAGTGGCATTAGGCATTGAATTCATGACATTAATAACATCATAATTCGTAGGATTGGCTCTTTGTGCATAGAAGGTAAACTCCTGTGAATCAACCAAAGCACTCACCATTTTCGGATCTGAAGCCCCCTGTGACGCACAGCTCTGAAAGAGAAACAGGAATCCAAAAATCATCAGTAAAGAAATATACTTTTTCATAATGAGATAATTATTAAATTTAAACAGCAAAATGTATGCAAATATATTCTTTCCGGAATATTTTGGAATAAAAATTGTTAAGGTTGAATTATTAACACTCAAACTATGAAAGTTACACATCTATTTGGAATAGGAGCTATTGCTCTGTCGGCTGTTGCCTGTACTACAAACCCGATTACAGGAAGGTCTTCTTTACAGCTGGCCAACAATTCGGAAATTTTAACAATGTCTTCGCAGGAATACAGAACGACATTGTCTAAAGGTAAAGTAATTACCGGTACGGCAGATGCAAAGAGAGTGGTAAATGTAGGAAACAGAATTAAAAATGCAGCAGAAAGATATTATCAGAGTATTGGAAGATCAGCAGATCTTGCCAACTACAGCTGGGAATTTAATCTGTTGCAGAGCAACGAGCTGAACGCCTGGTGTATGCCTGGCGGTAAAGTAGCGGTTTATACCGGAATATTACCGATAACAAAAGACGATAACGGTCTTGCAGTAGTAATGGGACATGAGGTCTCCCATGCACTGGCAGGTCACGGAAACGAAAGAATTTCTCAGGCAATGGTAGCTCAGTACGGAGGTGCTATCCTGGGAGGAACCATCTCCAATGCACAATGGGCCAGCGTTTTCCAGAAGGTATATCCTATCGGGTCACAGGTGGCTTTACTGAAATATGGAAGAGGGCAGGAATCTGAGGCAGATGAAATGGGACTTTACCTGATGTCTATGGCCGGATATGATCCGAGAGCCGCCATTCCTTTCTGGAACAGAATGGAAGCCGCTTCTTCAGGAGCAAGACAGCCTGAATTCTTATCTACCCACCCAAGCCCGGAAACAAGAATTTCAGATATCAATAAAGATCTTCCGAAAGCTTTGGAATATTATAAGGCTGCGGGAGGAAAATTATAATTAGAATTTTAATCTTGAGTAAGGCCTTATTAAATTTTTAGTAAATTTGGTAAGGCTTTTTTATATAACCACTAAACACAATATTATGAAGAGTTTATCAATTACCGGACTTATACTTCTGGCTGTTTCTGCATTACTTTTCTATTTAACAACTGATTTTGCCGTAGAGCAGATAAAAATTTCTCACATTATGGGAATGATGGCTGGTGTCGGCATTGGGCTTATCATCGGAGGAATGGTTGGATATGTAAGTAAAGGAAGCGCTATCAGAGCGGAACAGAAGAAAAAAGAATTCAAGCAACTGCAGAAAGACAAAGAAGAGCTTGAAAAAAAGGCTGCAGAAATTGCAAAGCGTCAGGCTGAACTTGAAGAACAAAATAAAAACCCTCAAATATAAAATCTGAGGGTTTAAAGTTGTTATTTTCGATATCAAATTAAAATTTATATCCTAAACCTACCATAAACAGGTTAGGTCTGTTATCATATCTGATTTCCGAACCGGAAACCTTGTTGATAAAATTTCTCTGATCTTTACTGAAAGCGCCTTCATATTTAGCATTTACAATAAGCTTTTTGATTTCAAGCTGAGCACCAAACTGGTATCCTACTGTAAAATCATTTTTGGCATTTTCTTTAAAATCGTTGTAAGTATTGTCTTTATTTAAGTTAAAACTTCCCACAGGACCTACAAAAACACCCAGCATATTTCCCAGAAGGTTATATCCTAAAAGAACCGGCACATCAATACGGTTGCTTTTTACATCAAATGTAGTATTTTCTGTAGTAAACTCATTTTTAAAATGAGTATAGTAGATTTCCGGCATCACAAACAGGGATGTAGGAAGGCCCACTTTTAATGAAAGTCCCACATTGAACCCTACATTGTTTTTACCAGTCCCCTGGATAGCATCATTCACTGTTCCTTTGATGTTAGACCAGGAAGGAGAGCCCGTCGGAAAAATTAAGTTAGCTTTACCCGCCAGTGAAATCTGTGCAGAAGCCCACATTGAAAATCCTAATAACGCTATACTAAGTACCTTTTTCATTATCGTCTATTTTTGTATTTGTCGTTTCAATCGTCTTATTATTCTCAAGTAAATATTCTCTCAGCTCCTTAAACAGTTCTGAAGAATAAACGAAGTCAATCAGGTTTTTATTGCCTGCAGTAATCAGAATGTCTTTGTTACCTTCCCATTCTTTAATTCCCAGTCTTAGGTATACAATTTTCTCGCCAATTGTCATTACAGAGTTCATATCGTGGGTATTGACGATGGTAGTGGTATTGTATTCTTTTGTGATTTCATACAGAAGATCATCTATTACCTTTGAGGTATAAGGATCAAGTCCGGAATTGGGCTCATCACAAAACAGATATTTGGGATTATTCACAATGGCTCTTGCAATAGCAACCCTTTTCTGCATTCCTCCTGAAATTTCAGAAGGGTATTTTTTTTCGGCTTTATCAAGATGTACTCTTCCTATTACTTCAAAAACCCTTTTCTTTTTCTCCCGGTAGGTAAGATTGGTGAACATGTCAAGAGGGAACATGATATTTTCTTCCACAGTTAAAGAGTCAAATAATGCACTCCCCTGGAATACAGTCCCGATTTCTGAGCGGAGATGCTGCTTTTCATCCCTTGTCATGGTATTGATATCTTTTCCGTCAAACAGGATTTCCCCTGATGAAGGCATATATACATTCAATAAACTTTTAAGAAAAACAGTTTTTCCTGAGCCACTCTGTCCGATGATCAGGTTTACCTTTCCTTTATCAAATGAAGTTGAAATTCCCTTAAGTACTTCAACATCTCCAAAACTTTTCTTAAGATCTTTTACCTCAATCATCAGCTTAATATTAATTGGGTTAAAATTAATTCGGAAATGATAATGAATACCATTGTCCACACTACCGCCTGTGTACTGGCTCTACCTACTTCCAGCGATCCTCCTTTCACATTGTATCCGAAATAAGAAGGTACAGTAGCAATGATGAAGGCAAAAACAGTTGTTTTGATAAATGCATAATAGATGAACAGATTGGGCATATACATTTGAATTCCCACAATATAGTCGTTCTCTGTCCAGTTACCGGTCAGAATTCCTGCAATATATCCTCCGCCGATACCAAATACAATACTGATGGCAATAAGAAGAGGGTTAAAGAGAACACAGGCAACAATTTTAGGGAAAATCAGAAAATTTGGTGAGTTGACCCCCATGATGTCCAGGGCATCAATCTGTTCGGAAACCCTCATCGTTCCAATACTGGATGCAATATAGGAACCTACTTTACCTGCCAGAATGAGACTGATAATGGTTGGCGAAAACTCCAGAACCAATACTGCTTTTGTAGCATATCCTACAAATGAAGTAGGAATAGGAAATGATGAAGCATCAAAGTTATTGAACATTTGAATGGCCACTACAGCCCCCACAAATATTGATGTGAAGACTACAAGCCCGAAAGAATTTACTCCCAAATCATTAATTTCTCTCATAAACAGCTTCCAGAAAACTCTCATTTTCTGAGGTTTCTGCAGGGATTTTCCTAAGAGGATAATGTACTCCCCTACCGCTGTGAAAAACTTTTTTAACATACTGCTAAATTAGACTTTTTTATTTAATTGGGCTAGAGTCAGGGATAAGACTAGAGCCTGGTTTTGTGTTAAAATTTATTCTACCGTAACCTGGTCTGTTTTCTTATTTTGCATTTTTATCTCCTCCGATGACCAAAAAAGTAGTTTTTAAAATAATAACAAGATCAAGTACAAAACTCCAGTTTCTTACATAAAAAGCATCGGCCAGAACCCTTTTCTTCATCTCTACTTCCACATCCCCGAAGTCACCACGCAGTCCGTTTACCTGTGCAAGTCCTGTAATACCCGGACTAACCATACTTCTTAAGCTGTATCTTCCGATTTTTGGTTTATAATAATTGTCAACCGACAACATGTGCGGGCGGGGACCTACCACAGACATTTCTCCTTTCAGAACGTTAATAAACTGAGGAAGTTCATCAAGACTGGTTTTTCTTAAAAATTTCCCTACTCTGGTGATTCTGGAGTCATTCAAAGATGTGGTTTTGGTGGTAGATTCATCATTGACAACCATTGTTCTGAATTTGATACAATTAAAAACTTCTTCGTGAAAGCCATATCTTTTCTGAAGGAAAAAAACAGGTCCTTTGGAAGTAGTTTTGATTAAAATGGCAATAATAGGGAAGAGCCATGAACAGATAAAAACCAAAATAATAACAGAAAAGACAATGTCAAATGTTCTTTTCATCAGATAATTAGAGTAATAATCCAGCGGATACCGGGCCTGGTTAAGTACCGGCTGAGTCTGTATATATCCAAGATCATAAAGGAAGAAATCGCTTTGTGTAATACTTGGTATGAGTGAAATATGAATCTTGTTATCTTCTGCCAGTTTAAAAATTTCGTTTTCCATGTTTTCATCATACGAGTTTTCCATTGATAAAAACAAGGTATGGATCCCGTTCTTTTTCCAGAAAGCGATTAATTCACTGAGGTTAAGCTCAGCATGTCCGTATTCAAATATTCTGTATCCATAATCTTTACGCTCAGTAAAAATATTCTTGAGAATTTCTGTGGAATGGCTGTCCCCCAAAAACATGACATTCCTGTAATTGGCTCCAAGGGATCGTATATACTTGATGGCGAAATAGATCAATGATTTCACCAAAAAGATGAAAATAAAAAGGTAAAGTGAAAGCCAGTAAATATCCGAATTGAAAAATACATTTTTACTAACCTTTCCTATAAGCAGAACACCAAGTATAAAAAAAAGGAAATGAATTAAAAGACGTTCAAGAAACAAGGTATAGGTAAGGTTCCTCGGGATATTGTATATTTTTGTTCTGCCGCTGAGAAGCACCCAGAATAAAAACAACAGAATCAGAGAAAAAATATTCTGATACCAGGTTTCTCTATGGTATTTTAAACTTTCGTTTCTGGTTATAAAAAAGAATATGAAGATAGATGCAATAACCATGAGGTCAAGCAACATAATGATCGATTTCAGGTATCTAGAGTATCGAATTCTCTGCATCTATCGGTATTATAGCGAATAACACCAGCTAATTTACACTTTTTTACGGGATATTCAGATATTTATGAGTCTGAACGGATGCCTGCCATTCAGGGTGTTCCAGGATGAAATCTGTGATCTTCGGATACATGTCATTTCTCTTGCTCCATTCACTCTGAAGATAAAGCTTACAGTTTTCAGAAACTTTTGCTGCCTGCTCCTGAGCAAACGTAAAATCATGATGATTGAAAATAATTACTTTAAGCTCATTGGCCTTTTGATAAATTTCTTCTTTCGGAAGACCTGTTTTCTTCGGTGAAAGAGTAATCCAATCCAGATGTCCGCTCATAGGATAGGCTCCTGAAGTCTCAATATGGATCGTACATCCCAATTCTTTCAGTTTGGATGTCAGGATGTCCAGATTCCACATTAAAGGCTCACCGCCGGTCAACACAATTGTTTTACAGTGTCTGGCAGCCGTTTCTGCAATTTCTTCTGCATTCATAAGAGGGTGAAGCTCAGGGTCCCAGCTTTCTTTTACATCACACCAGTGACATCCTACATCACAACCTCCCAGCCTGATAAAATAGGCGGCTTTTCCGGTATGTGCCCCTTCTCCCTGTAAAGTGTAAAAATGCTCCATCACAGGGAGCATTTTACCTTCTTTTAATAAAATATCTTCTTCTTTATTCATTTTAAAATTAGTCGTTATAGACCGAAGTTTTGTAAGCAATGATGGTATTTTTCATCAACATTGCTCTCGTCATTGGGCCTACACCTCCAGGTACCGGAGTGATCCAGCTTGCTTTTGCTGCACAGCTGTCAAAATCCACATCACCTGCAAGGTAATATCCTTTTGGAGAGTCGTTGTCTACTCTTGTAATACCCACATCAATAATTACGGCTCCTTCTTTGATCATATCTCCTTTTAAGAAGTGAGGATCTCCTAAAGCGGTAATAACGATATCTGCTTTTTTGGTGTATTCTTCGATGTCTTTTGT
Source organism: Chryseobacterium gleum (assembly GCF_900636535.1). Taxonomy (NCBI): domain Bacteria; kingdom Pseudomonadati; phylum Bacteroidota; class Flavobacteriia; order Flavobacteriales; family Weeksellaceae; genus Chryseobacterium; species Chryseobacterium gleum. Next base: position 3,259,888 of record NZ_LR134289.1, on the reverse strand, counting down.
ATATGAGTGTGTAAGGGTAACGGTAGAGTTCCCAGGGAAATCTTTTCTTCCCATAAGAATACTCATCGGTCTTCCTACAATTTTACTTCTTCCGATAATTACACAGTCTTTCCCTTTCGTTTCAATATTATATCTTTCCAATAATGTTAAAATCCCGAAAGGTGTTGCCGGTAAGAAAGTATCCATCTCAAGGGCCATTTTCCCGAAATTTTCAGGATGGAAACCATCCACATCTTTTCTCGGATCAATTGCATTGATGATCTTCTCCTGGTCAATCTGATCCGGTAAAGGCAGCTGAACGATAAATCCGTCTACTGCTTTAGACTTGTTAAGCTCGTCAATCTTTTCCAATAGTTCAGATTCAGAAACTGTGCTTGGAAATTTTATTAAGCTGGATTGAAATCCTACTTCTTCACAGTCTTTCACTTTGGAGTTTACATAAGCCTTGCTTGCTCCGTTATTTCCTACAAGAATAGCCACCAGATGCGGTGCTCTTCTTTTGCTTTCCAGAATCTTTTCTACTTCAACCTTGATCTCCGCTTTAATTTCCTTGGATACTTTAAGTCCGTCAAGAATTTCTGCCATTTTTACTTTTTTACTTTATAGATTTACTTTTACTTTCTTTTTTACTTACTATTTGTTTTTCTTATAGTAATTGATCAATCCGTTGGTAGAACTGTCGTGAGAGCTAATTGTTTCATTGTTCTCAAGCTCAGGAAGAATTTTATTGGCTAATACTTTTCCTAATTCCACTCCAAACTGGTCAAAGCTGAAAATATTCCAGATTACACCCTGAACAAAAATTTTATGCTCATATAAAGCAATCAGTTGTCCTAATGAAAAAGGAGTTAATTCTTTGAATAATATAGAGTTAGTCGGTGTATTTCCGTGGAAGACTTTAAAATTGATAAGTCTGTCTATTTCCTCATCAGATTTGCCTGCATTTCTAAGTTCTTCCTCCACTTCTTCTTCCAGTTTTCCGAAGGCAAGTGCTTCAGTCTGAGCGAAAAAGTTGGCCAATAATTTATCCTGATGATCAGAAACAAGGTTCGGGCTTTTAGCATAAGCAATAAAATCTGCCGGAATCAATTCTGTTCCCTGGTGAATCAATTGATAAAATGCGTGCTGTCCGTTTGTTCCCGGCTCTCCCCAAATGATAGGTCCCGTTTCATATTCCACAAATTCACCGTTTCTGTCAACACATTTTCCGTTACTTTCCATATCTCCCTGCTGAAAATACGCTGCAAATCTGTCAAGATATTGAGAATAAGGAAGAATTGCGTAAGTAGTTGCTGCATAGAAATTACGATACCAGATTCCTAAAAGACCCATTAATACAGGAATATTTTCAGAGAATTCTGCTGTCTGGAAGTGCTGGTCAGTATCATAAGCACCTCTCAAAAGCTGTTCAAAGTTTTCGTATCCTACAGAAAGAACAATACTTAATCCGATAGCACTCCAAAGAGAATATCTTCCGCCAACCCAATCCCAGAATTCAAAAATATTTTCTTCTGCAATTCCGAATTTCTTAACTTCTTCAATATTGGTAGATAAGGCAACAAAATGCTTCGCCACATCTTCCTGTTTTCCCGCCTTCAGGAACCAGTCTTTCGCTGAATGCGCATTCGTCATCGTTTCCTGGGTTGTAAAGGTCTTGGAAGCAATGATGAATAAAGTGGTCTCCGGATTCAGATTTTTCACCACTTCTGCAATATGATTTCCATCCACATTGGAAACAAAGTGAGTGTTTAGTCTTGTTTTAAAATGCTTTAACGCTGAACAAACCATCACAGGACCCAAATCTGACCCTCCGATACCGATGTTGACTACATCTGTGATCTCTTTGCCGCTGAAACCTTTATGCTCTCCTGAAATAATTTTTTCAGAAAAAGATTTCATATGCTCAAGCACTCGTTTGATCTGTGGTTTGATGTTTTCTCCATCCACAAGGATTTCACGGTCAGAAAAATCTCTCAATGCTGTGTGCAACACCGCTCTTCCTTCTGTTTCATTGATCTTATCTCCGGAGAACATTTTGGAAATGGCATCTTTCAGCTGACATTCTTCTGCCAATTGTAATAAAAGATCTTTTGTTCTTGAGTCAATTAAATTTTTGGAATAATCAAAAAGGTAGTTGTCCTTTTGCAGGGAAAACTCATTAAAACGGTTCGGGTTATACTGGAAAAGAGTTCTAAGGTCAAAGTCATTTCCACCGAAGTGCTCGTCAAGTGCTTTCCAGCTGTTGGTTTGTGTTGGATTTATTTTTGATAGCATATTACAGAATTTTTATCATTCAGAAGATCATGTATTGGATGAAAATTGCTAATAATCCATAATCATTTATTTCTGATTTGCAAATTTACGGAAAAATAAAACCTCAGATAAATTTGAAGATGATAAATAACAATTTTTTAAAAAAACAAAACCCCGGAGATACTCTGAGGTCTTATGGCAAGTCTTTTATGATGGGCGCCGGGCATTATTCATCCATTTCATTCAGAATATTTTCCAACTGTTTAGCGCTTCTACCATAGATGTATTTTGTCCACAGAACAATGCTTGTAATGATTGCCAAAGTTCCGATCAGCACTAAGATGATCAACCCCTGCTGATGAGAAGAAGTAAGCTCTGCCAATGATTTTCCCTGTTTTTCCATCGCATTATAAATAATCAGGCCTGCCGTTACCAGAAAATGAGGGAGCAGTAAAAATCCGAATGACTGGTATCGTTCCATATTCAGGCGCAGCTCATGATATATTTTCCAGAGGCTGTTTTTCGTGTTTCCTGTATAAAGCTCTGTCTCTCTGTAAAATTTATAAAATCCAGACAGATAGTAAGACGATATGACAACCATTACCGTATAGGAAACATAATAAATAATGTACTGTGAAGACGGAAACTGAAATTGAAGAGGAAACAAGCCAATGATAATGATGGCAAGAATCTGCATGGGAAATTCTCTTTTCATATTTTTCTGAATCTTTTCTATCGGGTGTTTACTTTCCTTTAATTGCTTTATGCTGTCAGGAATATGGACATCGCTGTTTTCTTTATTCCACTGTTCTTTTAATTCATCAAAATTCATAGCCTGATTTTTTTATGATTTGCTGTATTTTTTCTTTTGTTCTGCTAAGTTTCACGCGGGCATTGCCTTCACTGAGTCCCAGATTGTTTCCGATTTCTTTATGTGACATTCCTTCCATGAAATAAAATATGACGGCTTTTTCCAGAGGATTAAGTTCCTGAACAGCGCTGTAGAAAATTTCCAGCTGCCTGTCTTTGGCAGGGTTGTAATCTTCCTGTTGTACTTCAAAGTGATGAGGAACTTCCGTATGGCTACCGGATCTCTGTTTTTCCTTTTTTAAATAAGTAATAGCGGTGTTGATGGCCACCCGGTACATCCAGGTTGAAAACTCACTGTTCCCTTTGAAGTTCTGATAGGATTTCCAAAGCTGGATAAGGATTTCCTGCTGAAGGTCTTCCTGGTCTTCTACAGAATCAGCATAGATCCGTGAGGCTTTGTATACAATGCCTTTGTGCCGGTTAATAAGCTTTAAAAAAGTAGTTTCAGTTGGGTTACTCACAATGGATTCACGGTTGGGTTACTGTTATAAGTCTGATATAGGGTTTACAGTGTAATTTTTTGACTAATGCTGAGACTTCCAAATTATTAAATTTTTCATAGTATTAATTTTTTGATTTTCTGTTCTTTTAAAAAGTTGGTAAAACAAATAAGTTAATCGTTACAGTTTTTTTTCAAAAAAATAAAAACCTCCCGGAAAGGGAGGATGTAAAATCTAAAATTATGATGATAACCAATTGGTTAGTAGTGCTTTGTTATTCCTGTATTTTTGAATGTTCCGGTTTTGAAACTTTTCTTTTTCTTAAAAAATAGATAATAGCAGCTGCAATTAATAAGATCGGCCAGATGTTGATAAGAGCAACTATGATTCTCTGAATCAGATAGAATCCGTATACAAAACCATCTTTAGCGTCATAGATAAAATTGTATCTGTATTTATTGTCAATGCTTGTGGTGTTGGTTACTGCTATTTCAGCAATACGCAACTGGGGTTCTTTGATGTAGATATCAATAGTGCTGTATTTCAGATTGTCTGCCATATTCATACTTGCCAGCTTTTGGGCATTCCCTTCAGACATATTCCCGTCATCCATATTCACTTTATCTTTATTTGTTTTCAGCTTGCTGATATTTTCAGAGGTCTTTTGATTTCTTTTCCCTTCCAGTTCAGAATATTTGATGTTGGCAGTTACATCCTCCGCATTAATGGATCTTGAATTAAGGAATAATTTGTTCGTATTGATGGCTGTTAAAAGCTCTCCCAGTTTTTCTGTGGGAATACGAACCTGCATTGTGTTTTCCGTTTGGTATTTTTTTACCAGCATAGCTTCTTCGTCGGAAGTATTGTAAGTGTTTTCAGAAACCACATTACTCTGAAGATTGCTTTTAGTAACAAAACCACCAAGTTCCTGTACGGATTTTTCAATAGCAATTGTTGCATTATACACATCTTTTACTTCCATATTCACATCCGCAGTTTTGATAAACTGTTTGTCTTTTATTTTCATACTGGCTGCAGATGATATACTGTCTGAAACAACAGTGACAGCTGAATCAGCAGTGGCATAAGCATCAAGATCGGTGGTGGTGGCTTCTCTTTTTTTACATGAATAAATTCCTAATAAAAGAACGGCTGACAGAGATAATTTAATGTAAGTGGTTTTCATAGCGTTGATTTTAAATGTTTGCTTGAGTCAAAGTTCAGTCAGGATCTTTTGTAACGCTTGAAAATCAAAAGTAAAAAGGTTGTAAATAATATTTTCAGTTTTAATGAATTGAAATTTAGTATTTTGTAAAATAGACTTAGGCTTCAGTCATTGCTTTCGGAGCAGTTTTTGCTTATCTTTTACAAACCAAAACTACAATTTATCACTATGTCAAATACTTTTTCCAAAATCAGAAACGCAATAGGATTATTCACATCCATAGATTTTGATCAGCTGAGTGCCATTTCTCAAAAAGTGGATCTGCCAAAACTGATGCATAATTTTTCAAAACTGGACGATAAACAGCTTTCCGGGTTGATGAAAATGCTTGATCCGGATAAGAAAAAGAAAGAACTTCCTCCTATTGACGGGGATTTTTATGATATCTACCATACTCTTAGTCCCGAACAGCGTGAAATTCAGCTGAAAGTAAGAGCATTCATGGAAAAAGAAGTCAAACCTCTTGTCAATCATTACTGGCTCAGGGATGAATTTCCTTTTGAACTGATCCCGAAGTTCCAGAAACTTGATATCTGTGGAGTTACTTATCAGGGTTATGGCTGCCCGGGAATGCCTTTCCTGATGGAAGGTGTCATAGCAATGGAAATGGCCAGAATTGATGCTTCAATTGCTACTTTTTTTGGAGTACAGTCAGGGTTGGCAATGGGTTCTATCTATATCTGCGGGTCAGAAGAACAGAAGCAAAAATGGCTTCCGCAAATGCAGAAATTTGAAAAAATTGGAGCTTTCGGGCTTACAGAGCCGGAAGTAGGTTCCGGGGCGGCAGGCGGACTTACGGTAACCTGCAGAAAAACACCTGAAGGCTGGGTGCTTAACGGTCAGAAAAAATGGATTGGTAACGCCACTTTTGCTGATTTGGTTATTATCTGGGCAAGAGACTTGGATAGCGGAGAAGTAAAAGGATTTATTGTGGAAAAAGATAATCCCGGATACTCTGTGGAAAAAATCAAAGGGAAAATGGCTTTAAGGATTGTCCAGAACGGATTGATCACCTTAAAAGACTGTTTGATCACTGAAGAAAACCGTCTGCAGAATGCCAATTCCTTCAAAGATACGGGAAAAGTACTGAGAATGACGAGAGCCGGAGTGGCATGGATGGCAACGGGCTGTGCAAGAGGGGCTTATGAAAGTGCACTCGATTATACCAGAAAAAGAGAACAGTTTGGAAGACCTATCGCTTCGTTTCAGATGATTCAGGGGCATCTGGTAGAAATGCTGTCTAATCTTACTGCCATGCAGACCATGGTATTCAGATTATCTGAAATGCAGGATGAAGGAATTTTAAAAGATGAACATGCTTCACTGGCAAAAGTCTTCTGTACACTGAGAACAAGAGATATTGTTTCCCGAGCCAGAGAAGTGATGGGCGGAAACGGAATTCTGCTTGAATATGATGTCGCGAGATTTGTTGCTGATGCAGAAGCTATTTATTCCTATGAAGGAACAAAAGAAATCAATTCGCTCATCGTTGGACGATCGATTACAGGTTTCAGTGCTTTTGTATAAGCAATAGGTAGCAGATAACAGATAATAGGTTACAGGTACTAATAGACTCCATGTGAAGTTTACTGGTAATGTAACTTATTACCTGCAATCTTATGAAACTAGGTGTTTGTATTTTTCTTTATTGTCAATAATCATCCAAAGGTTGATCAGGAACATCACTCCGGCAATACCCATTCCCATCGGAGATTTGTCCAAAGTGAAAACGTGAGCCACAATTCCTACCATAACAGGTAGAATAACAATGGCACCCAGCGCTCTGGTTTTTGGGAAAATAAACAGTAATCCGCCAATTACTTCTACAGTACCTACCAGTGGCATCAGCCAGCTGATTTCTCCAAAGGCAGCGAAAAGTTTCATTTGTTCAGGAGTAGGTTTCTCCATTGGCATATAATTAAAGAACTTGTTTAATCCGGCATTAATAAACATAAGCCCGAAAAGTAAGCATAAGATAAATTTTATTACTTTCATGATTGATGATTTTACATCAAATGTAAAATAAAAATAGAATATTTTGTTATTTATTTAACATAAAATGTAAAATCATTTGTTGATGTACGTTAGTTAATGGGTTATGTGTAATTTTATTCTGTATCTTAAGTGCAAGTCCCGGAGGAAATCCCGAAGGCCCGACTTATGGATACTGCCCGGATAACCCATCTTATATTCTCTGTACAGAAACATGTCCAAATGGAACGAGCCCGTTGTGCCCTCTTCCATAATACAATAAAAAAGACTGCCTAGAAAAGGCAGTCTGCTTATTTAAAACCTAAATTTATGAGCAGGAATATGGCAATTATTACTTATTGCATATTACTTATTACTCATATTTTAGTCCATTTCCTTAAGCGTAATATTCTTGGAAATCTTATAACTTTTCTTTTTCTTATCAGGCTTCTGTTCTTCACCGAGTAATCTTCCCCAAGGTTTAAGATCATCTACTCTTTCACAGATAATTTTAATAATGGCAATGGCCGGAATACACAGGAACATTCCTGCAATTCCCCAAAGATGCTCTCCCAGAAGAATACCGATAAAGGAAAATAAAGCATTGATTTTTACTTTTGAGCCCACTACAAATGGCAGAACAATATTTCCGTCTACAGCGTGAATAGCAATATACCCCAAAGCAACATAAATACATGTTGAAGGCGTAGAAGTGGCAAACGCTATAAAGCAGGAAATTAAAAGAGAAATAAAAATTCCAAGATATGGAATGACGTTCAGTAAACCGGTCAAAACTCCTAAAAGAATGGCATATTTTACTCCCAGAACAGTAAGGAGAGTAGAGGTTAGAACGGAAACGATAATCACCTGAAGGAACAGTCCGAAGATGTATTTCTTGGTCATGATACGGATCTCATTCACCGCTTCCTGCACGCTTGCTTTATGTCTTTCATTAAAAACCGTAACAATGAAATTATTTAAAAGTCTTCTGTAATTTAAAATAAAGATAAAAAACAGCGTGAAAAATATAATAAATCCAAATCCTGTTGAAAAAATCCCGAAGGTAAATCCTAAAATTACCCCTGAAGAAGATAACAGTTTATTCAAGCCCTGGTTGATATAATCCACCTGCTCATCCACTTTTACATTGAAAGTTTTGGAAACCCAATGCTGAAGGCTGTTAAAAACAGTAGTAAACTGCTCCTGAAGATGAGGAAGATCTTTACTGAAATCAGATAGCTGGTTGGTAAAGAAATAGATAATACCACACAAAATCATCAGCATAATGAACACGGAAGTCATTGTGGACATTGACCTTGGAAATCTTAATTTTCTTTCCATGAAAGTGGCTGCCGGTAAAAACAGCATAGCCATAAGGAATGCCAGGAAAAACGGAGCTAAAATACTCTGGCCTAATGCCAGAAGATAGCCAAGTCCAATGATGGAAACCACCACAAGTGTAAGCTTGACAAGGAAAGGAAGTCTAAGAAAATTCATAATCTATAAATGTGCAGTGTGGAATAAAAATAAGAAAAAACCTGCGCGAATAAAAATTTTTATTCAATTCTAAAGGATTTTCTTGTATTGAAGCAAATTGTATTCCACAGGCTGGAAAAATTGTACTTTTCACGTTCAAACAGAAACACGCTCTGATATTCAGAACGTGTTTCATATTGAGAAGTTGATATGTTATAAGTTGTTTTATTCTTCGATAGCGATGTCTATGACTTCCTCCATTCTGTTGACGTAATGCACTCTCAGATTTTTCAGATAATCCTTTTTGATTTCTTCTACATCTTTTCTGTTGGCTTCACAAAGAATAACATCTTTGATTCCTGCTCTTGTTGCTGCTAGAAGTTTTTCTTTGATTCCGCCTACAGGAAGTACTTTTCCTCTCAGTGTAATTTCTCCTGTCATAGCCAGGTGAGGTTTTACTTTCTTGTTTTTAAATGAAGAAACCATTGAAGTCAGCATGGCAATACCTGCAGATGGCCCGTCCTTAGGCGTTGCACCTTCAGGAACGTGTACGTGAATATTTTTTTTATCCAGGTCTTCCTGTGGAATTCCCAGTTCGTCATGCTTCGCTTTAATATATTCAAGGGCAATGGTAGCTGATTCTTTCATTACCGTTCCCAGATTTCCGGTCATTGTTAATGCTCCTTTACCATTGCTTAGGATACTTTCAATATAAAGGATATCTCCTCCTACACTTGTCCATGCAAGACCTGTTACAACACCAGGAACTCCGGTGATTTCAGATAAGCTTTTCGGTCTTGGTACCCCAAGAATTTCGTCTACTTTTTCAACTGAAATTTTTGGATCATATTCTTTTAGCAGAGCGGTCTGTAGTGCTACCCATCTTGCAACCGCAGCAATTCTCTTCTCGAGCGTTCTTACACCGCTTTCCGAAGTATGAGCTTCTATAATATGTTTTAGCTCAGCATTTCCGAGTTTAAATGATTTTGCATCCAGACCATTTTCATCCTGTTGTTTTTTGATCAAATGTCTTTTGGCAATCTCGATTTTTTCCTCCAGCGTATAACCGGCAATCTGAATGATCTCCGTTCTGTCCAGAAGAGGAGTCTGTATCGTTGAAAGTGAGTTGGCTGTAGCAATGAACATTACTTTTGACAAATCGTAACCCATTTCCAGGAAGTTGTCGTAGAAGGATTTATTCTGTTCAGGATCAAGAACTTCCAGTAGTGCTGAGCTAGGGTCTCCATGAAGTCCCTGTCCGATCTTATCAATCTCATCAAGAACAATAACCGGATTTGAAGTACCGGATTTTTTGATAGACTGTAAAATTCTGCCCGCCATAGCTCCGATATAGGTCTTTCTGTGTCCGCGGATTTCGCTCTCATCGTGCAGACCGCCTAAGGATAATCTTACATATTTTCTTCCTAAAGCGTCTGCAATAGATTTCCCTAAAGAAGTCTTACCAACACCCGGAGGACCTACCAATAACAGAATAGGAGACTTCATATTGTTTTTCAATTTTAAAACAGCCATGTGCTCCAGGATTCTTTTCTTAATATCTTCCAGTCCGAAATGCGCTTTATCAAGCACTTTTTCAGCTTTTGCGATGTCAAAAATATCTTTTGTATAGGTTTCCCAAGGAAGATCCGTAAAGAAATCCAGGTAGTTTCTCTGTACGTTATAGTCCGGAGAATTAGGATTCTGACGCTGAAGTCTGCTGATTTCTTTCTGAAAATGTTCTTCTACTTCCTTGCTCCATTTTTTGGTTTTAGCTTTTGCAATAAGATCTTCAACATCACTTTCAGGTCCTCCACCCAGTTCTTCCTGAATGGTTCTGATCTGCTGATTCAGAAAATATTCTCTTTGCTGCTTGTCCAGGTCTTTTGAAGTTTTCTGGTGAATCTGGTTTCTCAGTTCCAGCTTTCTGAAGTCTTCATGCATCATTTCATAGCACTGGTTAGCCCTCGTCATCAGACTTTTCTCTTCAAGAAGTTTTTGCTTCGCTACTGAAGAGAAATTAGCATTGGTACAGATGAAATTCAGAAGATCATCATTATTGTTAATATTTTTGATCGCGAAGTTAGCTGCATTAGGAATATTAGGATCCAGCTCAATGATTTTTAAAGCAAGGTCCTTGATGTTCTCCAGTAATGCTTCATACTCTTCCTGATCTTTAGGACGGGTATCCTTTAATTTTGATATTTCTGCTTTGAAATAAGGCTGGTTGTCAACAATTTTTTTGATCTTAAACCTGTGAAAACCTTTGGTGATAGCAGTAATATTACCTTCCGGAAGCTTAATAATCTTAATGATTTTCGCTAATGTCCCGACGGTATAAATATCTTTTTCGGAAGGCTGCTCCAGATCCGAATTTTTCTGGCTTACAATTCCAATGAAATCTCCGTTCTTCTGCGCTTCCTCAAGCAGCTGTATTGATGTCTTTCTTCCTGCGGTAATGGGAATTACCACGTTGGGGAACATTACCATATTTCTTACAGGAAGGATAGGGAATATTTTTTGTTCGGAATTTTTATCAGTCTCTGCGAAATCTGAAAGATTGATTTCTTCAGTCACGATATCAAATCCGTCACTAATCATTTCTTCTAAACTAATATCTTCAAATTCTGTCATAGTCAATCGAATGACAAATTGTCATTTTCGTTTTTTATCGTTAAAGGGAATTTTTACAATACGCGCTGAAAATGTGTGGCATATTATAATATTCTAAAAATGCACAATACTTATGCCATTTGTTTTTTACTTAAAAATACGGTCAAAATTTCCTTTTTTAGATAATCTTTGCATTAAAAATCAAAATAAAGCAGTTCTGTTTCTGTAATTTCTTAAAAATGTGTATTTTCGCAAACTGATAAAAAACTATAATTTATAAAATGGCAATTTTAGGACAGATTAGGAGTAAGCCTTGGCTTTTAATGGGAGTAATAGCCTTAGCGCTTTTGGCGTTTTTGGTGAACCCGGATAGTATCGACAAGGTTTTTGGTAAGAATCCTGATGTTTTAGGAAAAGTAAATGGTGAGAAAATCACCCGCGAAGAGTTCAATGATCAGCTTTTCGTGTTGCAGCAGCAGGCTGAACAGCAAGGTCGTCCGAAAAACGGTCTTGAAGAGCAGGCATGGCAGTTACTTGTACAATCTAAACTTATCAAACAACAGTTTGAGAAGCTGGGCTTTGAAATGACTGATGATTATTTCTGGAACCAAATCCAGTATGATCAGATGTTCGCTCAGAATCAACAGTTCTTTGATGAGAAAGGTAACTTTAAAACTCAAGAGCTTAAAAAAGAAATTGAAACATTACAAAACACCAACCCTCAGGGATATGCTCAATGGCTGAAAACCAGAAAAACAATTGAGTACAGACTGATGGCAAGACAGGTGTTTACTAATCTTTCAGCAGGTATCACTACAGGTAAGAAAGAAGCTGAGGAACTGATGAAGCAGAGAGATCAGCTTGCAGATATCGACTTCGTGAAAGTGGATTATGCAGCATATCTTCAAAAAACAAAGATCAATGTGACTACACAAGATCTTGCTGATTACATCAAAAAGCATCCTGTAATGTTCAAAGCTGAGCCAAGCAGAAATATAGGTATTGTATTTTTCCCTTCCAAGCCTAGCGCAGCAGATGATGCAGCAGCCTTGAAAGAAATTACAAAATTATATTCAGGAGGTACAGATGCAAGCGGAGGTACTGAAAACTTCCAGAATACTAAAAACGACTCAATGTTTGTAACTGCAAACTCTGATGCGCCATTCAACCCTCAGTATCTGAACCCAGCTCAATTGCCTCCAACGATCAAAGATCAGATCACTTCAGCAGCAGTAGGTCAGACTTTTGGTCCTTATAAAGAACAAGATGTATATGTAGTCTCTAAACTGGTAGGTAAAAGGCCTTCAGATTCTACATTATCAAGACATATCCTTATTGCATTCAAAGGAAGCCCTGCAGGGGAAGGGGTAACAAGAACCAAAGAACAAGCTAAGAAATTGGCAGACTCCATCGGTGCTATTGTAAAAGCTACTCCTGCTAAATTTACAGAATTTCTTAAGCTTTCCAGCGATCCGAATTCTGCAGCTCAAGGTGGTAGCCTTGGATGGACAACTCCGGAAACACCTTTCGTTCCTGAATTCCTTGCTTACCTTGCCAACAATCCTAAAGGAGCAACAGGGGTGGTAGAAACTCAGTTCGGTTATCATATCATCAATATTGAAGATAAAAAATCAGGATCAATGGGGTATAAAGTTGCCAACCTTGTAAAAGCAATTAAACCTTCAGATGCTACTGAAGCTGAAACAGACAAAAAATCAAGAAAATTCATTCAGCAGGTTCAGGGGAAATCTTTCAACGATTTCGTGAATATTGCCAAGAAAAATAATTACCAGTTCTCTAATCCGAAAGCGGCTAAAAGATTTGAAGGTCAGCTTCAGGGCTTAGGTACCGAAAAAGATGCAGATATCCTTACATGGGCTTTTGATAAGAAAAGATCAAAAGGAGATACTGAATTATTTACAGTAGACGGAACAGGTGATAAAATTGTAGTTTATCTGAACGGAAAACAGGAGGCAGGTCTTGCTGATCCTGAATCTGTGAGAGATCAGATTGAAGTTATCGTTAAAAATAAACTGGCAGCAAAACAAATTTCTGAAAAAATTGCAGCAGCAAAAGCTTCAAACTTAGATCAGATTGCTAAATTATTTGCGGCTCCAAAACAATCAGCTCAGGTGAACTTGTTGAACCCTTCAGTAGCTGGTGCTATGGAACCTAAAGTTGCCGGTGCAGCATTCGGTGTTGCAAAAGGTAAACTTTCTAACCCGGTTGAAGGTGGGACAGGAGTTTATGTTCTGATCAAAAAATCAGAAACAGTGAACAAGCAGCCTGGAGATCTTAAGCAGTTTACAGAATCTCTTACACAGAGAAGTGCAGGAATGTTCGGACAGGCTTGGATGAAGAGCCTTCAGGACAATGCAGATATCGAAGATTACAGAATCGAGATCTGGAACAAGCTGGGAAATCAGCAACAATAAGAAATTCATTTCAATGATATAAAAAGCGACAAATTTTTTTGTCGCTTTTTTTGTATTTAACGCAGAATAATAAAGGAAAAGATTTATTTAAAATGTATTATATTTGCTTATTAGAAAAAAATTAGCAAGTGAAGTTCAGTAAAGAATTAAAAGCTGGTGTGATCGCACTTCTAGCTATCGTAGGCTTTGTGGTATTGTTTCAGTTTATGAAAGGGAAAAGCCTTTTTACTACCGACAATATATTTTACGCAAAATATGACAATGTAGAAGGTCTGGCGCAGTCTGCGGCAGTTTCTATCAATGGTCTTAAAGTAGGGCAGGTAGACAAGATTATTCCTATCACCTCAAAAGATGGAAAAATTAATTTTGTTGTAAAAGTTACTGTCGACAATAAATTTGAATTTTCAAAAAACTCATCACTGGAGATCTTTGAGCCGGGATTAATGTCCGGTAAAGAAATGAGAGTAAACCTTATGTATGGAGGACCGACTGCAAAAGACGGCGATACATTGAAAGGAGCTTTCAAACTGGGAACGCTGGGAAGCCTTTCTTCTCAGGTAGGTCCTGTAAAAGATCAGTTACAGGTGGTTCTTCATAGAGTAGACTCCCTGATGGCTAATGCAAATCAGGTTTTCGATGCTCAGAACAGAGCTGAAATTAAAGCTTTGTTAGCGAACCTTAATAAAACGGTTGGTGCATTACAGGCTACAGCAGGAAGTGTAAACAATCTGGTAGGACATAATGATCCAAAACTGCAAAAAGTGCTGGATGATGCAAGCCTTACCATGCAGAGCGGAAAAGTAACATTAGATAAATACGGGCATCTTGCAGAAAGTATTGACACTAAACAGTTGAATGCTACCATTGCAAGTTTAGATGCTACAGTAGGAAAATTGAATCAGGTGATTGGAGGTATTGATAAAGGAGAAGGAAGTTTAGGTAAACTGATGAAGGATGACCAGCTTTACAATAACCTGAATTCAGCTTCTTCCAATCTGAACACATTAATCGAAGATATGAAAGCGAATCCGAAGAGATATATCAACTTCTCGGTTTTCGGTAAAAATAACAAAGACTAATACGCCTTATGCAGTACATCGATAACATTATTTTCCTGATTTTATTAGTAGCCGGATTTGGGCTGTTTGCCAAAAGCCTGCAGAAGATCTACAGAAATATCAGGCTGGGTCGTGAAATCAATAGAAGTGACAGAAAATCTGAACGCTGGAGCACCATGGCCAATGTGGCTATGGGACAGAGTAAGATGGTAAAACGTCCTGTTGCAGGAATTTTACACATTTTTGTCTATGTTGGTTTTATTATCATTAATATAGAACTCATTGAAATAATTGTTGATGGACTGTTTGGGACTCACCGGTTTCTGGCCTCGGTTTTGGGACACGGATTTTACAGCTTCTTTACAGCTACATTAGAAGTCCTGGCACTTCTGGTTGTAATTGGGGTCGTAATATTTTTCATCAGAAGAAACTTTTACGGGGTTAAAAGATTAACAATGAAGGAACTTTTCGGATGGCCGAAAGAAGATGCCAACTGGATTCTTATCATCGAGTTTGCCCTGATGATGGCTTTCTTTAAAATGAATGCTTCAGATTTTATTTTACAGTCGAGAGGTGTTTTACCAGTACATGGAAGCTTCCCGATCAGTGAAATGACATTTGTTCCGTTTTTGGAAATCTTCAATTTTGATAACGGATTTTTGATGTTCACAGAGAAAGCTGCCTGGTGGTTCCACTTTGTAGGGATTCTTTTCTTCATGAACTATCTGTATTACTCAAAGCATTTACACATTATTCTTGCGTTTCCGAGTACATGGTATGCCAATCTTGAGAAAAAAGGGAAATTCAACAATCTTGACTCTGTAACAAAAGAGATCAAATTAATGATGGATCCGAATGCAGATCCTTACGCTGCACCGGCTGAAGGTGCAGAAGCTGATGTCCCTTCAAAATTCGGAGCTGAAGATGTTTTTGATCTGAATCAGGTACAATTGCTTAATGCTTATTCATGTACAGAATGCGGACGTTGTACTTCGGTGTGTCCGGCCAATATTACCGGTAAAAAACTTTCTCCGAGATTGATCCTGATGAAAACAAGAGACCGATTGGAAGAAGTAGGAAGAAACATCGATAAAAACGGAAAATTTGTAGACGACGGTAAAAAACTGTTAAACGATTATATTACCAAAGAAGAACTTTGGGCCTGTACAACATGTAATGCATGTACAGAAGCCTGTCCGGTATTGCTTGATCCGCTTTCCATTATTTTTGAAATGAGAAGATTCCTTGTGATGGAACAGTCCGCTGCTCCACAGGAACTGAATCTGATGATGACCAACGTGGAAAACAATGCTGCTCCATGGCAATACAATCAGGCAGACCGTCTGAACTGGGCATCGGAAAACTAAATAATTAATCAATTTGAAAGTTTGGAAATTGATGCCCGTTGATATCATTTTCAAATTCTCAAATTCTCACATTTTCAAATTGAAAAAGAAATGGATTTCAATATAAAAACAATGGCAGAATATGCTGCCGAAGGAAAAGCACCTGAAGTTTTATTTTGGGTTGGATGTGCGGGAAGTTTTGACGACCGTGCAAAGAAAATTACAAAAGCCTTCTGTAAGATATTAAATAAAATAGGAGTTGAATTTGCTGTTCTGGGACAGGAAGAAAGCTGTACCGGAGATCCTGCGAAAAGAGCAGGAAACGAATTCGTTTTCCAGATGATGGCGCTTACCAATATTGAAGTATTGAATGCTTACGAAGTAAAAAAAATCGTCACGGCTTGTCCGCATTGTTTTAATACTCTTAAAAACGAATATCCAAGCTTAGGCGGGCACTTTGAAGTGGTTCACCATACACAGTTCCTGAAGAGTCTGATGGAAGAGGGAAGACTGAAAATTGAAGGAGGTGCATTCAGAGGGAAAAAGATTACCTTCCATGATCCATGCTATCTGGGCCGTGCCAATGATGAATATGAAGCTCCGAGAATGCTTCTTGAAAAGCTGGATGCAGAGCTTGTAGAAATGAAACGCTGCAAAACCAATGGTCTTTGCTGTGGAGCAGGAGGTGCACAGATGTTTAAAGAACCTGAAAAAGGAAATAAAGACATCAATATTGAAAGAACAGAAGAAGCTTTGTCTTTTGAACCTAAAGTAATTGCTACAGGATGTCCTTTCTGTAACACCATGATGACAGACGGGGTAAAACACTTTAATAAAAATACTGAAGTTGCCGTAAAAGATATCGTAGAACTTCTTGCTGAAGCAGAAGACTTATAATTGTAATCCTATACAGGTTTATGAAGATGAAATGGAGACTCTCCTTTTTGTTTATCACTTCGATACTTGCTCTTCTTACATTCTGGAACTATCAGAACAGAGTATATGACTGGGACATGCCCGGGTACATGGGATGTATGTACACCTCCGAGTTTCCGGATTCACCGGATAAAGTTCGGATCATTACGTATGAGGAAATAAAAAAAGAGGCGCCCGCAGAACATTATACAGACATCATCGGAATAAAGCAATGGGACATTCCCAGGCAGTATTTCGTAAAAAATACACAATCTTTTACAGAACAATTACCCTATTTTCAGATTAAAGTAGGGTATATTCTTGTCATAACCCTTTTTTATAAGCTCGGATTTTCATCTCCAATGGCAGTGCTTTTTACCAGCCTTATTTCTTATTTTTTTTCAGGATTATTATTCTTTTATATTTTAAAGCTTCTATTCCCAGAGAAATACTGGCTGGCAATAATATTAACGGTTGCTGCAATGCTTTTACCACCCATGACTTACATGTCCAGAGTTTCTACACCGGATATGTTTATCTTTCAGTTTATGCTGATCTTTATTATTGGTTTGATCAAACAATGGAATAAATGGGGAATGTTTGTACTTTTATTTGCCATTACCTTTATCCGCCCGGATTATATTACATTCACGCTCACTTATATTATCGCTGTTTTCTTTTTTCAATACTTTCAGAAGAAGAAATTTGATGTTTCCTATATTGCACAGGGAACAGTTCTTCTGGCGATGTATCTGATAATTATTAAATTTTACCATTACCCGGGCTGGAAAGATCTTTTTTATGATACGTTTATTGACAGAAGACCTATTATTTCCACGCATCCAATTGATGTTAGCTTAAAAGATTATCTGAGTATTATTTACATCAAAATCATTTATTTTAAAAAAGTTACCTTATCAGTAGCTGTTATGATTGGAATTATCTTCTGGCGCTCTAAAGACACATGGGTAAGAATGATTTCAGTTCTGTTTCTTGTCAATGTTTATATCAAATTTTTCTTCTTTCCGCAGTCGGCAGCCTTAAGATTTTTCTTCCCGTTTATCTTTCCACTTTTCATTATGATGCTCTATGTGCTGAGCAAGAAATACAATGATCTTAAACTCAGGAAAATTGCGTAATTTTGCCTTTAAGATAATAAGGATTTAAAATCAATAGTAAAACAATATCTTACTCAGTGATGAGCATTTGAAATTGATTTTAATATTCTGATAAATAAATATTTACATTATGAAAATCGAAGAATCTAATATTGTAGAAACCAACGACTACAGAGTCATTATATATCCGGCTTCAAGACCTTTTGAAACCAAAGAAGCAAAAGCCATTACTGAGAAATTATTTGATTTCCTTGCAACATGGGCGGCTCATGGAAAACCACTTTCTTCTTCATTTAAAATTGAAAAAAATCAATTTATCATCGTTTGCGTAGATGAAGAAAAAGAAATGGCTTCAGGTTGCAGCATTGATGCCCTAGGAAAAGTAATGAGAGAAATTGATGAAGAATATCAGCTGGGTCTTTTCGACAGAATGAAAGCAAGTTTTGTGGAGAATGGTGAAGTAAAAACTTTAAAATTAATGGATTTCAAAACAAAACTGAGAAACGGAGAACTTTCAGACGATATTCAGGTTTTTGACTTCTCCAAGAACACTTATCTGGATTTTTTAAGCCACTTCCTTCTTCCTTTAGAGAAAAGCTGGGCAGCCTCTATAAAATAAAACGCTGTAAGCTTAATACAGCAGAATCATCATAAAGTGGAAAATATATTTCCACTTTTTTGTTTTAATGTATCTTTGTGTAGATTCGAGTAGAAACTAATGCCTAAAGTACTTTTTTTAACAACATCCCATAATTACAATGATGACCGTATTTTCTATCATCAGGCAAAGGCTCTTAGAGATGAGGGGTTTGAAGTAAAAATATGTAGTTTATATACGCGTTACAACGGTATTATTGATGGCATTGACATAGAATCTTACGATGTGCTGGAAGAAAGTATTGAAAAAAAAATGGAAACTTTCAGGAAGGTTTGCCATACGTTTCAGCCTCAATGCATCATTTGCTCCGAACCCCTTGCAGTGGTAGCAGTAAGGAAATTTGTAAAACAGTTTAAAGCGGTTTGTATTTATGATGTTACAGAATGGTATCCTTCCATGTCTATGCTCAGAAAGTACCGTTTTCCTGTTAAAATTTTTCAGGCTGTAAAGTTTTCTCTTGTGCAGTTGTATGCAGGTTTTTTAGGTACTCATTTTATTTTTGGTGAAGCAACCAAGAAATTCCCTTTAGCCTATTTTTTCGGATTTAAAAAACAGATGATTCTTCCTTATTACCCGGATGCTCTTTACATCAGAGAAAGTGTTAAACAACTTGAATCGGGTAGAATTACCCTTTGCTATACCGGTCAGATTTCTAAAGATAAAGGGATTGATAACTTTTTTAAGGCTGTAAATAAACTTCGTCAGAAAGCTTCTTCACTTCATATCAGAATCCTGATTATCGGGTCCGCTGGAGAAGAAAATGATAAGCTTTATTTTTCCTCATTGTTGAAGAAATATACTTTCGATGATATTGAGATCAGAAAACCAACGGCTTTTGAACAGTTTACAGAAGAATTGGCTGATGCAGACATTTGTTTTGATCTTCGGGAAATCAACTTTGAAAACAACCATTCTCTGCCGATAAAGCTGTTTTATTTTATGGGAGCGGGAAAACCGGTAATGTATTCAAATCTGAAAGGGATACGGAAACATATGGGGGAGCTTTCTTTTGGAAGTCTCGTAAATCCTCATGATGCTGATGGGATTTCAGATATTATTATTAATTATATCATGAATCCTGAGTTGTATCACGCTCATGCGCTCAATGCTGGAAAAGAATTTAAAGAAAAATATAATTGGGAGATGATAAAAGATTCCTTCGTTGATTTTGTGAAAAAATCCATTGATAAATAATCATCATGCAGCTTACTATCATTAAAACATTTGTCTCACGTTTTCTTATTCTGATCCTCAGTTTCGGACTGGTGATCTATTCTACGAATATGTGGGGAAGTGAGGGTAAGGGAACTATTTCCATTGTAACTGCCAATGCAGCTGCAGTGAGTTTCTTCAGTAATATTTTTTCAGGAAGCAGTGCTTCTTATTTTGCTTCAAGATTTAAAATAGAAAAAGTTTTACTCTATGCTTATCTCTGGTCGGTTCTGACAGGACTTTTAATCCCTTTTTTATTCAGTCTGGCTTCTATTCAGGGTGAATATCTTTTCTATCTTATCGGGATTTCAGTGTTTTCTTCACTTTTATCTACGAATATCAGTTTATTTATTGGCACACAGGATATTAAAAAGTTCAATGTGTATACTGTTCTGCAGCAACTTGTACATATTGTATTTATTGGAATATTGGTTTATCTGTTCGGAAAGAAAGATGTATCTGTATATTTTCTCGCCCAGATGGGTTGCCTGGCACTTCTTTTCCTGACCAGTTTTTTTCAGATTATTAAAAAGTGTAAGATTTCCGAAATAACATTCTGTAAAGATGTAGGTAGGAATATGTTTGAATATGGCTGGAAAACCCAGTTGAGCGCTTTTGTTCAGTTTCTCAATTACAGACTTTCATTTTATTTTCTTGAACATTTTGAAGGCATTGCCAGCGTAGGGATTTTTTCCATAGGAGTTACTTTTTCAGAAGCTATATGGACCATTACCCGCAGTATCGCTGTGATTTTATACTCAGATGTAGTCAATTGCAAAAGCAGGGAAGAATCTATAGGAAAGACTAAAGAATCTTTAAAGCTGACTTTTTTTCTGATGATAGGTTTTGTACTGGGAATCATGATCATACCGTCTCAGGTTTACGAATTTATTTTCGGGAAAGAATTCAGAGATACCAAAGAAATAATGCTTCTTTTATCACCGGGAATTTTTGCCATTGCGGTAAGTGATATGGTGGGACATTACTTTTCAGGTATGAGAGATTTAAAGATTCTCAATATCAAATCGATTGCAGGTCTGGCGGTTACCGTTGTACTGTCTTTCATAATGATACCCAGATGGGGAATTTTGGGAGCCTGTATAGCAACTACATCATCCTATTTTGTTTCAGCCTTGCTGTTGTTCATGAAATTTTATAGTTCAACTCCGTTTATTTTGAAAGACTATATGATTTCAAAAGAGGAAGTACAGCTTTTAAAGCAAAAATTTTTAAAGAAATAATTACTTCCGGCACATCTATAAAATAAAGTCATTTTCCTATTTTTACAAATCTATTAACTCTTTACTATGTGCGGAATCAGCGGTTATTATTCATTTCATAAAAGTATTTCCTCTACAAATATTCTGGAAATGAATCAGGCCATCAGACACCGCGGGCCGGATGATGAAGGATTCTGGATGTATAGTAACGGAGAGGGAGTTTCTTTTTCAGGGAATGATTCCACACAAAAAATTAAAGAACAGTTTCCGGTTTTAAAAGAGGAGAATTCTGATATTGCTCTAGGTTTCCGTAGATTATCCATTATTGATCTTTCTGAAAAAGGTCATCAGCCCATGCTGTCAGAAAATGAACAGATTATCATTACGTTTAATGGTGAGATTTATAATTTTAAAAAGTTAAGGAAAGAACTTGAAAGTTTCGGGCATGTTTTTCGAAGTACTTCTGATACTGAAGTTATTCTCAAGGCATATGAAGAGTGGGGAACTACAGTTTTTGAAAAGCTGGATGGTATGTTTGCTGTTTGTATTGTGGATCTTATCTCGCAAAAACTTATCCTGGCAAGAGACAGGGTAGGAATGAAACCTTTATTTTATCATCAGAGTGAAAAGGGGCTGGTTTGGGCATCGGAAATAAAAGCATTACTCAAAAATGAGTTTGTAAAGCCAGAAATCAACTGGAATGGAGTATATACCAATTTCCTTTTTCAGACCACGTTAGCTCCGCAAACCTGTTTTCAGCATATTTTTTCTCTGGAACCGGCTTCTTTTATGACGGTTGATTTAAAGAATCAGAACATCACCAAAGAGAAGTTCTGGAATCTGCCTCTACCTTCTGAGAATATTTCTGAAGAAGAAGCTGTAAAAAAGATAGATAAGCTTCTTTCCGAAAGCATATCAGAACAATTATATGCAGATGTTCCTGTAGCCGTGATGATGAGTGGAGGAATAGATTCTACATTAATTGCCTATAAATCAAAATCTTACAATGCCGATATTAACGCCTACACCATATCATATCCGTTTTCAGAAGAAGAAGTGAAAAATGCGGCTTTAGCTGCTCAACACTTTGGTGTTTCACATGAGGTGAAAGAAGTGAGTGATGAAGAAGCGCTTGAACATCTTAAAGAAAATATCCAGCATTTTGAAGAACCCTACAGCAGTTTTGAAGTGTTAATCAATGCGGCAAAATATGCACACGATAAAAATTTTAAGGTCTTACTGAGCGGAAATGGTGCCGATGAGCTTTTTGCAGGCTATTCCCATACACTAAAGCTCAACAGATGGCTTTTCATGAGAAATTTTAATTGTATAAACCCTTTCATTTTTACAAAAGACAAGTTTTCACAGCGCTTAAAAAACTATTTTTCTCAGGATAATATGTTTGATTTTTTCAGGCAGAGCCAGATCAGTATGAGGCCTTTAGAAGTTAAAAGTGTCATAAAACAGGAAATTTATAATACAATTGATCCGGATCTTTCAAAATATCATCTTTCGGAAACAAAAAACTATTCCGGTTATTTTGAATATGATATGAAATACTCGCTTTCATCCCATCATGTTTTCCGTGATGACCTGAGTGCCATGAAATACAGTGTTGAATTTCGTTATCCTTATCTGAGCAACAGCCTGATAGATTATGTAGCGGCACTGCCGGAGAACATCAGATTTAATGGAGCTCAGAATAAACCTTTATTACGTAAAACTGCAAAAAAATATCTTCCGGAATCAGTTTTGAATATGCCTAAAAAAGGATTTTCATTTCCTGTCAATTATTTCATTAAAAACGAAAAAAAAGTAAGAGACTTTATCGTTGAAAATCTTGAAAGCTTAAAAAGGAGAAATTTCTTTAATGCTGCAGTGATTGACGAATGGTGGAATCACCAGGAACATGAGTATGATTGGGTGAAAATATGGCAGCTGGTTACTTTTGAGCTATGGTATCAGAAATATTTTGAAAAATAAAGAAGGTGCCTAAAGATTAATATTTTACCTTTGTAGCTATGATGAAATATTTTTGGAGTATACTTGTTGCGGTTTTTGCACTCATAAGTTGCAAAAGTGATGATGATTCTTTGCAGAGAATAGATCAGGTACTGAATATATACATGAGGAACAGTGCCGGGCAGGATTTGCTGAACAGTAAGAAAGCAGGATCTTATACAGGATTTTCCGTCAATGATATTTTTGGGGCCAAAGATAATTCTCCGGTAAGCATTCCATTGAAAATGACTACAGATTCAGTGTTTTATATGGAATATCTGGCAGGTGCCAAAAGAAGACGTCTGGACTCTATAAGCCCTGATAATCCGGGAACAGGTACCTCTTACTATTCCAGGATGCAGATGACGTTTACAAAAAATACTAATGTAAATGATAATGTTATAGGCACGCTGGAGGTTCAATATCGTAATACACCTACCGTATTTCAGGTTTCAAAAGTATTGTATAACGGAAACGTGGTGTTTTCAAAAGATGCAGATGCTCCTACTTCGATAAATACCGTTACGATCACAAAATAATTTTTAAATTTGTACAAGTGTTAGCTGATTGTAAGCTAACCATCTAATATTTAACATCTAAATAAAATGTTACAAGTCAATTTTTTGCGCGACAATAAGGAACGCGTTTTAGAAGGTCTTAAGAAAAGACAATTCAAAAATCTTGAGTTGGTAGACGAGGCTATCGCTGCCGACGACGAAAGAAAAAGAATCCAGTTTGAACTAGATTCCCAGCTTTCCGAAATCAACAAAATTTCGAAAGAAATCGGACTTTTGATGAAAGAAGGGAAAAAAGAAGAAGCGGAATCGGCAAAATCTAAAACAGCACAGTACAAAGAATCGAGCTCAGAATTGAAATCTCAGTTGGAAGTAAAGGAAAACGACTTACTGAATATCCTGTACCAGCTTCCAAACATTCCAAATGCATTGGTAAAAAGCGGTGCTTCAGCTGATGACAATGAAATCATTTTCCAGTCTCATCCTGTAGAAGGGCTTGGTGAAGGAGCAATTCCACACTGGGAACTGGCAAAAAAATATAATCTTATCGATTTTGAACTGGGAGTTAAAATTGCCGGAGCAGGTTTCCCTGTTTATTTAGGAAAAGGAGCAAGATTACAGAGAGCTCTGGTTCAGTATTTCCTGGATAAAAACGTAGAGAAAGGCTATACAGAAGTGAATCCTCCTCACGTTGTGAATGAGGCTTCAGGTTTTGGAACCGGACAGCTGCCGGATAAAGAAGGACAGATGTATTATATCAACGAAGATAAATTATATTTGATTCCTACGGCTGAAGTTCCGGTAACCAACCTTTACCGTGATGTTCTTTTTGATGAAAAAGATCTTCCGGTTAAAAATACAGCATTCTCTCAATGCTATAGAAGAGAAGCGGGAAGTTACGGAGCCCACGTAAGAGGATTGAACCGTCTTCACCAGTTCGAAAAGGTAGAAATTGTAAGAATTGAGAAACCGGAAAATTCTTATGCTGTGCTGGAAGAAATGGTAGAACACATCAAAGAAATTCTTACAGATCTTGAGCTTCCGTTCAGAGTATTAAGACTTTGTGGTGGTGATACAGGTTTTGCCTCTGCAATGACGTATGACTTTGAAGTATGGAGTGCAGCTCAGGAAATGTGGCTGGAAGTAAGCTCTGTGTCTAACTTTGAAACCTTCCAGGCCAACAGGTTGAAGTGCCGCTACAAAGCTGATGGTAAATCTCAATTGGTACATACATTAAACGGTTCTGCAATGGCATTACCAAGAATTATGGCAGCATTGCTGGAAAACAACCAGACAGCAGATGGAATTAAGCTTCCAAAGAAGATTGCTGAATATGCAAGATTTGATGTGATTAACTAAACAAATCTTCTGATTGAATATATAATAAAAAACCACCGGAATCCGGTGGTTTTTACTTTATTCTGTAACGATAATAATCTTTTTATCAGCGTTTTTAAGTTTTGTATTCTTATCATAAATGGCTTTCAGATCATATTCTATTCTTATGGAATGATCATCAATCTGCTTCACCCAGTCATGCTTTCCTGAAATTGATTTTATAGGATTCTCAAATTTTAAGGTAGTACCGATCTCTTTGAAAAACATGACCATCATACCTGCTATTTTTTCAGCTTCTTCCTTTGAGCTTTTGGTCTTGATAGCTTCTTCAATACTTTTTAAATTTAAATTTTCAGTATCAATGGTGAGGGTTTTTCCGTCCCAGCTGTTATAAATATTTTGATCCAGAGGAATTTTTTCAGTTTTGGTAAAGTTTTTCAGTGCTTTATAATCGTCCGGAGCAAAGTGTTCCATTTTAAAAGAAAATCCTGCCAGTTTGTTGTTTTCTTTTGCAGATTTCATGAAGATTTTTTTCATGATCCTCACTGAATCCGGATTTTCAGTTTTTAATTTTCCTTCTTTTTTGGCAAGATCATACATACTTGTCCAGACAGTTGGAAGTTTATCCACTTCTTCAAATTCTTTTTGTTTCAGCGAATCCGGCGTCATAGCCATCATTTCTGCCATAAACTCCCTCGTATCGATATCAGTAACAGAAGTAGAAGCGGCATCCCTATGATAGACAATTTCAGAATTCACACTGCAGGATTGCAGCATAAAAAGGCTTATTAAAAATAAGACAACAGTTTTCTTCATGGTTTATGTAAATACAAATTTAATGGCAGTTAACAGTTCCGTTGGGATCTTTAACAATTGTCATGGCTTCTGCTTTCGGAGAAACGTAAGGAATTCCCAGTTCAAGACCTCTCAGAATGAATAATCCTCCAAGAATAATCATAATTACCGGAACAGCTTTCAAAACTTTTATCCTGAAGGCCTGATTCATAAGATTTCCGACCAGAACAATGGCAAACATAAAGGGAAGGGTTCCTAATCCGAATAAAGCCATATATAACGCTCCCTGCCATATTCCTCCTCCCGCAAGGCTGGCGGTAAGGGCCATATAGACCATTCCGCACGGTAAGAATCCATTAAGAAGCCCTGTAGTAAATCTCGAACGGTAATCTGCCTTCTGAAGAAGTCTTCCCAGATTCATTTTTACGCTGTACAGGAATTTAGAAAGAAAAGGAATCTTTGAAGCAAAATCTTTTCCTCCAAATGAAAATACAGCCATAATGATCAGAAGGACTCCGGCAGTAATGGTCAGATATTTCTGAAAGCCTGCCATTTCAAATCCTTGTCCGATGATCCCCAGAAGCGCACCTAATAATGAATAGGTGAAAATTCTTCCGAACTGATAGGTAAGGTTCTGAAGGTAGAAATTGGCAGCCTGTTTTTTGGTTAATCCCATCGATAAAGCAATAGGTCCGCACATTCCGATACAATGAAAACCGGAAGCAAAGCCTAATGCAATAGCCGACACAATAAGTCCTATTTCCATATCACGTCATAATCCATTCTGTAGTCTGTTTTTTCTTTCGTCCAGCTCAGTCTTAATGTATAATTTCCTACTTTCAATACCTGTGCAGGAATTGTGAAAGACTGCGCGGCGTCAAGCTGTACAGATTTTTTGATATCTAAATTCTGGTCGTCGGTTCTGTTTAAAACAAATTTTACCGTAGTATTAGAGTTGTTATAATCTTTTGGGAAAGTAATTTTAATTCCTTTGGTATCCTGGCTGTAAACAGGTTTTTCCTGTAATTCGTCAGCTTTTTTCTTCGCATCAATTACATCCTGGTATTTTAATTCCTCTTCATAATAATTATCGGTTACCATTTCCGAATTCTTCTGTCCGTTCGGAAACAGGAACATCATGGATAATATAAAAACTATGAATGCAAGTAATGCAATTACAACACCGTGTCCCCAACTAAAGTTCTTCATTTTTTTCTAAAATTAAAATTGCAGTTTGAATGGCCCCTCAAAATAAGTCTGATAAGAATCAATCAGTTTACCTTTCATATCATACACACCAATCGTGATATTCTGTTTAGAAAGTTTCATTTCATTTTCCGGGAAGCTGATATTAATTGTTCCTTTTGAAATTTTATCTCTGTCAACCTGAATCTTGCTGGATGCACTGTAAGTAATTTCACCATGCGCCGGATCGATTACTTTGATGGTAACTATTTTCTTGTCATTCGTTTTATTAAGGAACGTATAATTATAGGTATTGGTAATTTTACCGTCTCGTACAAAGAATGTGCTTCCCGCCGGCTTAATGAATTTAGCTTCCATTTCACCACGACTGTAAAGAAGATATCCTAAGAATCCTACAAGAAGGAGTAAGAATATGGAGAAACCTTTCATTCTGCCTGTAAACTTAAACTGGGTTTGTTTTTCAATTTCGTTTTCAGAAGCATATCTGATTAATCCTTTCGGAAGGCCTACTTTCTCCATGACTTCATCACAGGCATCGATACAAGCTGTACAGTTGATACATTCCAGCTGCTGTCCGTCTCTGATGTCAATTCCGGTAGGGCAAACCACTACACACTGATGGCAATCAATACAATCACCCTTTCCGGCAGCTTTCCGGTCTTCTCCTTTTCTCCATTTCGCTCTGTTTTCTCCTCTTTTGAAATCGTAGAAAACGTTGATCGTATCTTTGTCGATCAATACTCCCTGAAGTCTTCCATAAGGACATACCAATGTACAAACCTGTTCTCTGAACCATGCAAATACAAAGTAGAATGCCGCAGTAAGAAGGATCATTACAATGAAATTGGTAGGATGGGCAAATGGCCCTTCTCCAACAATCTTAAATACCTCTTCATATCCAACAATGTACATGAACATAAAGTGGGTGATGATCAGTGATATTATGATATATACCGTCCATTTTAAACTTCTCTTCCAGATCTTCTCACTGTTCCACTCCTGTCTGTCCAGCTTCATCTGCTTATTTCTGTCACCTTCAATCAGGTATTCTATTTTACGGAAGATAGATTCCATAAAAATTGTCTGAGGGCAAATCCACCCGCAGAAAATTCTTCCGAATGCAATCGTAAAAACAATAATAAAGATTAAAGATGCGATAGCACCTAAAGTGAGGATAAAAAAGTCCTGTGGATAGAAAGGCTGTCCGAAGATGTAAAACTCCCTGTCTATAACATTGAACATCAATAATGGGTTACCATTGATTTTGATGAACGGTAATGTAAAATAAATAATTAATAGTAAATAGCTTACAATATTTCTATAGTTGGTATATTTCCCTTTAGGTTTTCTTGGAAATACCCATTTCCTTTTTCCGGATTGCTCCATTGTCCCTATAGAATCTCTGTAAGTTTCAGGGTCCAGAACCTGTCCCTGTCCGCCTCGTACTTCTATTTCTTCTATGTCTGACATATGTAATAGGTTTTAAAAAAGAAAAAACATAATTCGTTACTATTTTAATCTAATAACAAATTATGTTTTTTTCATATGTTTCTAATTTTTTAAATTATTCTTTTTCCCAATGTGCTTCAGTTCCCTGAGGAGCTGCTCCTCCCTGAGCCGGAGTCACTGGTGGTTGTTCCTGATTGATGTGATATACATAGGCTGCAATCTTTTCAATCTCTGCACCTGAAACTTCTCCGTTTTTACCGAAAGGTCTCATCGCAGGGTTGGTAGGAGAACCATTCCAGTCCATATGGAATACGTTTTTGAATAATGTCTTCTCAGGCTGGTTGATCCAGTAGTTATCAGTAAGGTTTGGTCCAATACCTCCACTACCATCTTCCTTGTGACAAGATGCACAGTTTGTTTTAAATAATTCTTTACCTTCTGCGATATTATCCGCTGAATACTTAGCTGTTTCAATGGTTACAGGAGGCTGAGATTTCTGATATTCTTCAATACTTGCCAACTGCTCTTTATATTCTTTTTCATATTCGCTTAACGGGTGAGCGAAGTCTGTAAAAGAGTATGCTGCAATATATACAATACAAAAAGCGGTCCCAAAATAGAATAAACCTACCCACCATTTTGGTAATTGGTTATCCAGCTCCATAATTCCGTCGAAACCGTGATCGATAAGGATATCCTTTTCTTCAGAAGCAGATTGCTTTTTGAATGCACTTTGGTACAATCTTTTGAAATAAGGAACTTTCTTTTCAGCTAAATAAGCTGCCTTTTCTTCAGGAGATAATTTCTTGAATTTGTTGTTCTCGATAAGGTCCCCGATGGCTCCATGAATGTAAGCAAGGATCCCAGCGATCACAACAGTTCCCCAGAAGTAAGGTGAAGAAAGGAACGCGTAGCTCTGTACAAATAAATAATAAAAAACTATTAAAAGTCCGATTATTATTAAGATGTTTATAACAACAGGTGTTCTTTGTTTCATAAAAAATAGTTTAATTTTTTAAATTAAAATCGTCATCTTCATCATCCCCAAGAGGAGCCTCTTCTTCTTCTTTGTAATATTTTTTAGGTCTGCTAAAAACATAGATTACCAAAGCGATGAAGAACAGCATAAAGAAAATCAGAGCCAGTGTCTGGTAGAAGCCAGCATTTTCTGTATTGGATAATATATCTTTAAAGTTCTGAGGAATCATATGAACCTTTTAATGTTTAGTTATTACTTGCTGTTTTGATTTCAGTTGTTTTGATATCTGTACCTAATCTCTGAAGATAAGAAATAAGAGCTACAATTTCTTTTTTCTCTAATTCTCCCTGAGGTCTCTTAGCATAAGCCTGTTTAAGGTCATTTGCTTCAGAGAAGATATCTTTTACAATTTTTGCTGATTGGTTGTTAGCCCATTTGTCTGCAGAGTCGATTTCAGCCTTTGTATAAGGTACATCGAATACATTCTTCATCAGCTTCATTTTGTCTACCATCTTGGTTCTGTCTAAGTCAGTAGCAATTAACCAAGGGTAACGAGGCATGATGGAACCTGCAGAAGTAGATCTTGGGTTATACATGTGCTTGTAGTGCCAAGAACTTGGGTTTTTACCACCTTCTCTATGTAAATCCGGTCCTGTTCTCTTAGAACCCCATAGGAATGGTCTGTCGTATACGAATTCTCCGGCTTTGGAGTATTGTCCGTTTTTACCGTTAAATCTAACGATCTCATCTCTGAACGGTCTTACCATCTGAGAGTGACAAGCGTTACATCCTTCACGGATATAGATATCTCTACCTTCTAGTTCCAGTGGTGAATAAGGTTTCACCGCAGAAATGGTAGGTACACTTTTCTTAAGAGATAGTGTAGGGATAATTTCAATTGAACTACCGATAGATATTGTGATGAAAGATAGAATTCCTAATAATACAGGAGTTCTTTCTAACCAAAGGTGAGTACCTTCTCCTTCTTTTCTGTTCTTACTGATGTTTGCCAACGCAGGAGCTTCAGCAGGAACATCTTTCTGGAATGATCCTTTTCTTACCGTAGCAACTACGTTTACGATCATTAAGATGGCTCCTGAAATATAGAATGCACCTCCTAAGAATCTCATTTTGAAGTAAGGGATAATTGCAGTTACAGTATCCAGCCAGTTTTTCCATAATAGGGTTCCGTCCGGGTTGAATTGTTTCCACATTAAACCTTGTGTAAATCCTGAAATATACATTGGTACTGCATAGAAGATGATTCCTAAAGTACCTAACCAGAAATGCCAGTTAGCTAATTTTACAGACCAAAGTTTTGTTCTCCACATAATTGGTACCAGGTAATAGATAACCCCGAATGCCATGAAACCATTCCATCCAAGAGCTCCTAAGTGTACGTGACCGATAACCCAGTCTGTAAAGTGACCAATTTTGTTGATGTTTTTAGTTGCCAAAAGCGGTCCTTCAAATGTTGCCATACCATAACAAGTAACAGCAACTACAAAGAACTTAAGGATAGGATTTTCTCTTACCTTATCCCAAGCTCCTCTTAACGTAAGAAGACCATTTAACATACCTCCCCATGATGGTGCAATAAGCATGATAGAGAAACCTGTTCCTACCGCCTGAGCCCAAGCCGGAAGAGCTGTATACTGAAGGTGGTGAGGACCAGCCCAGATATATACGAAAATTAATGACCAGAAGTGAATAATAGACAGTTTATAAGAGAATACCGGTCTGTCTGCAGCCTTCGGAAGGAAGTAATACATTAAACCTAAAACCGGAGTCGTCAATACGAATGCAACCGCATTGTGTCCATACCACCACTGTACAATAGCATCTTTTACCCCTGCGTATGCTGAATAAGATTTCCAGCCTGTGAAAGATAAAGGTACTTCAAGATTGTTGAAAATGTGAAGCATTGCTACTGCAATCCAGGTACCGATATAGAACCAAATTGCTACGTAAAGGTGTCTCACTCTTCTCTTCGAAATAGTCAGGAACATATTGATACCGAAAATGATCCATGAGAATGCGATCAATATGTCGATCGGCCACTCGTGCTCAGCATATTCTTTAGAGGTATTGATCCCCATAAAGAACGTAATGAACGTAGCAACGATCATAAACTGCCAAGTCCAGAAATGTAGCCATGACAATGTATCACTGTACATTCTTGTTTTTAATAATCTTTGTAATGAGTAATAAATACCCGTGTAAACAATGTTACAAACGAATGCAAAGATTACGGTATTGGTATGCAGCATTCTGATTCTACCAAAACCAAATGCACCATGTGTGTTTATTAACCCTTGAATATTACCCGATGCCAAACTTTTAATGGTCGTATCATCTGTCCCGAAAAAGAATTCAGGTAACTCTGGGTAGAAAAGCATTAATGCCGCCGTAAGCCCGAATGTGAAACCTATAAGACCAAAGACAATGGTCGCATATAGGAACGCACGGACAATACTGTTGTCATAACTAAACTTTTGTGTTTCCATATCAACTATTCACTATTTTTCTCAATTTTTATTATTTTCTCCTATTTCTTTCTCGTCTTTACTTTTGTCGCCGGTCTCATCATTTTCTTTGACTTTTTCATCATCAAAAAGGATTCTGACAGCAGGAGATTCATCATCCTCAAACTGTCCTTTTCGGGCATACACTATAAATACGACCAAGAAAATCGCAGCTAAAGAAACACTGCAGAGGATCATTAAATATAGAATATCCATTGGACAACAAAATTAACCTATTTTCGGGGTTCAAATTTAGTGAAAAATAATGACATTCATCACGAAATGCCGATTTCAGCTAATTTAAAATCAGTCTAAATAAGGGCTTTTACGCCTGTTTTTTGAAATATTTCCGACCTAAAATCCAGGTTGAAAGTGTTGTAAAGGTAACCACTGTGATCGAGCTGATTGGCATAATGATAGCGGCAAAAAGCGGATGCATATGTCCTGTAACAGCGTAACTTAAACCAACGATATTGTATAAAAAACTGATTATAAATGTCATTTTCACAATCGTGATAGAGCCCTTACAAACGTTCAGATAGTTGTCAAGTGTAACCACTTTTTCACCATTCATGATCACATCAGAAGATGGCGTAAAACTGTTTGTATCATCAGCAATAGCAATTCCTACATTACTTTGTTTTAAAGCTCCTGCATCATTAAGCCCGTCTCCGAGCATTGCTACCTTCATATGCTGGTCCTGAAGATTTTTAATATAATTCAACTTATCTTCCGGGCTCTGATTAAAGGCCATTCCTTTGTAGTTGGGAATGAGTTCTTTAAGCTGATTTTCTTCTGAAGAATTATCTCCGCTCAGAATAAATATTTTGTATTGGGTTAATTTCGTGAAAAGCTCTTTCAGTTTCGGGCGGTATTCATTTTTAAAGATGAATTTACCAAGGTATTCGCCGTTTTTACTGATATAAACTGCGGTCTCAAGATTCTTGGGTTCCTGATTGTTATAGCGGGCAGAACCAATTTTATAAAGATTTCCTCTTACGTTGGCCTCATATCCTTTTCCTGAAATTTCAACGAAATTTTCTACAGGGAAATAATCATCATTTACATCAATGAATTCATACAGTGATTTTGAAAGCGGGTGGTTGGAGTTTTTTAATAATGTTTTGATATTCAGGGAGTCAAATTCATTAATATCAGCTCCTTCATATTTGATGTTTGATTTTTTTCTGTGGGTAATCGTTCCGGTTTTATCAAAAACAATTGTATCCAGCTTCGCGATTTTTTCAATCGTTAATGTATCTTTTACATAAAACTTGTTTCGCCCTAAAATCCTCATAATGTGTCCGAAAGTGAACGGTGCAGACAATGCAAGTGCACATGGACATGCAATGATAAGAATGGCTGAAATAACCTGGAACATTTTTTCCAAATCAATAAATGACCAGTAAATCCCCGAAATTAAAGCAATGCTTAAGATAATGAACGTGAAATATTTACTGATGTTGTTTGTCAGGGTGTCAAGGCCGGTCTCGTGTTTTTTGAAAGCTTCTTTATTCCAAAGCTGGGTTAGATAACTCTGATCTACGTCTTTGATTACTTCCAGTTCCAGTGATGACCCGATCTGTTTACCTCCGGCAAAAATCTTGTCACCGGGTTGCTTGCTGATACTTTCACTTTCTCCGGTAATAAAACTGTTGTCAATATTTCCTTCTCCGTTGATCAGTATGGCATCTACCGGAATGATTTCCTGATTTCTGACTAAAATCCTGTCTCCTACTTTTACCTCAGAAAGAAGGATGTTCTCCTGTTTTCCTTCAAAGTCTACTTTGGTAACCGCAATAGGATAGAATGATTTGTAATCTCTATCATAAGAAAGGGCACTGTACGTTCTTTTCTGGAAAATTTTCCCCATCAGCATGAAGAAAAGCAGTCCACAAAGCGTATCAAAATATCCAGGACCGTAATCCGTTACCACTTCATAGATACTTCTGCCAAAGAGAACAAAAATTCCCAGTACAATAGGGACATCAATATTGACAATCTTATTTTTTAATCCGTACCAAGCAGATTTATAATAATCAGAAGCCGAGTAAAAGACAACCGGACAGGCCAGCAGGAACATCAGGGTTCTGAAAAGACCTTTGTAATGCTCCATCCAGTAATCTTCCCCTCCTACATATTCAGGAAATGCCAGGAACATTCCGTTTCCAAATGCAAAACCGGCGATGGCAAATTTTACCAGAAGTGATTTATCAAGGTGATCAACGTTTTTTTCAGCGGTTTCAAGACTGATAACAGGTTTGTATCCCAGATTGGTTAAGAAATTAGCTAGTTCGCTTAATTTCAAATCGTTATGGTTGAATGAAATCTGTAAGGTCTTCCTTGTAAAATTAACCTGGGAATATTTGATGTGCTGATTTAAAGTATGGAGGCTTTCCAATAACCAGATACAGGAAGAACAATGAATTACAGGGATTTTAAATGTAACAAGGCTGGTGTTTCCTTCAGAGAAATCTGTTACTTTTTCAAAAATCTCAGGAGTGTCCAAATAGTCAAACTGGGTAGAATTTTCATCACTCGGACGAATTCCTGCCCCTTTGTTAAGCTGATAAAAATTGCTTAAGTTATTCGTATTTAGAATTTCATAAACAGACTTGCAGCCATTGCAACAGAAAGTCTTTTCATCAAATAAAATTCTCTCTTTTTCTATACCTTGACCACAATGAAAACAGTTCTCGCTCACCACCATAAAATATTGAACTACAAAATTATAACAAATTTTTTTGTTTATCGCGTTAAAAAGTTCTATTTTTGTGATAAATATCATATAAAATGCCGCAGGAACAACAGATAGCAATTGAAGAGAGGTTCGCCAGAGTTTTTAATGATAAATCATTTAAGGAAAGACTTTCTAGCGCAGATTTTGAAAAATATATTAATGGCAAAAAGAAACTGAGTTTTCAGAAACATGAAACCATTTTCGAGGATGGGGAAACTCCAAAAGGAGTATATGTCCTGGAAAAAGGTGCGGCCAAACTTTCAAAATCAGGAGCGTTCGGAAAAGATCAGATTTTAAGATTTATCAAAGAAGGGGATATTATCGGCTATCGTTCTTTGCTTTGCGGGGAAAACTTCCAGGCTAAAGCAGAGGCCATGACAGATATTGAATGTGTATTTTTGCCAGCAGATATCTTTATGTATCTTCTGGAAGTAGATCCACAGCTTTCTTTCGTAATGCTTCAGAAAATTTCTTATGAATTGGGAGAATCATCCAATACCATTACTTTCCTTGCTCAGAAAACGGTAAGAGAAAGACTGGCAGAAATTCTTTTGCTTCTGGAACAGAAACTGGGAGTAGACCCTGAAGGGTTTATCAAGATCTCATTGACGAGAGAAGAAATTGCCAACATTATCGGTACTGCTACAGAAAGCGCCATCCGTCTGATCTCTGAATTCAAACAGGATAATCTGATTGAAGTTGACGGGAGAAATATCAAGATTCTAAATCACGACAAACTCATGAAACTCGGTCACGTAGTTTTATAAAAATCATACAAAACTTAAGTCGGCTCAGGGCCGACTTTTTAACTTTTAAAAATAGATAAATTATGTCTGTTCACTCTGAAATTAAAAAAGTTACGACTGAAACCTTGCGTAAAATGAAATTCGACAAGGAAAAAATAACAATGCTTACAGCCTATGATTTTACTACCGCAAAGATGGTAGATGCCGGCGGAGTAGATGCTATTTTGATTGGAGACTCTGCAGCGAATGTAATGGCTGGTTTTGAAACTACATTACCTATTACGCTGGATCAGATGATCTACCATGCCCAAAGTGTGGTGAGAGGAACCGACAGAGCTTTGGTGGTAGCAGATTTACCTTTCGGAACTTATCAGAGTAACCCTGAAAAAGCATTGGAATCTGCGGTAAGAATGATGAAGGAAGGCGGTGCACATGCCGTTAAAATTGAAGGAGGGAAAGAAATTTCCAAATCAATTAAAAAAATTATCAATGCCGGAATTCCGGTAATGGGACATTTGGGATTAACACCACAGTCTATCTATAAATTCGGTACCTATAAAGTAAGAGCTAAGGAAGAGGCAGAAGCTGAAAAACTGATTGCTGATGCACAGCTTTTGGAAGAACTTGGATGTTTTTCTATTGTATTAGAAAAGATTCCGGCAGATTTAGCAAAAAAAGTGACAGACAGTATTTCCATTCCAACGATCGGAATTGGTGCCGGATCACATTGTGACGGACAGGTTCTGGTATATCATGATATGGTAGGAATGAACAAAGGGTTCAGTCCGAAATTCTTAAGAAGATACCTTGATCTTTACACAGAAATTACAGGAGCTGTTTCCCAATATGTAAAAGATGTGAAAAGCGTTGAGTTTCCTAATGAAAATGAAAGTTATTAATATTCATCAATGCAGAATCAACAACAATCTATCCAGGGAATATTATCTATCGCAGCCTTGATTTGTCTTGCTGTAGGATGGTTTAATCTATTCTCTCCGGAAATCAATCATTTGCTTTCAAGAAAAGTTTTTTATGTT
The DNA here is from genome assembly GCF_900636535.1 of Chryseobacterium gleum. Lineage (NCBI taxonomy): Bacteria > Pseudomonadati > Bacteroidota > Flavobacteriia > Flavobacteriales > Weeksellaceae > Chryseobacterium > Chryseobacterium gleum. The sequence goes on along the minus strand of NZ_LR134289.1, from coordinate 3,223,750 downwards.
TTAATCGGAGCGAGCTTTTTTATTCAGGCTCCGTTACTTACGAATAAGAATTTTGTTTATGCTATGTATGCTGCTGCCGCAATCTGTGTATTCGGAGCATTCATTCCGGAAGGCTCAAAACTTTCAGCCGTAAAGACCGTAGGACTTCTTGCTGGGATTATCCTGTCATTATCCAATAGAAGAAGATAGACTGAAAAAGTATGAAGGAGCAGATTATATATGAGGACAATCACCTTCTGGTGGTCAATAAAAAAGTCGGGCAACTTGTTCAGGGTGATAAGACCGGTGATGAATCACTATTGGAATCCATCAAAAACTTTATAAAAATAAGAGATGCTAAGCCGGGAAATGTTTTTCTCGGCTTGGTTCATCGTATAGATCGTCCCACATCAGGATTAGTGATCTATGCAAAAACTTCTAAAGCGCTTTCCCGTCTTACGCAGATGGTGAAAAACCGGGAAGTGAAAAAAACATATTGGGCAGTCGTGGGAAAAGAAATGATTCCGCAAAGCCAGAGACTGGTACATTATTTAAAGAAAAACGAAAAAAATAATAAAGCCATCGTCTTTCCAAAAGCTACGGAAGGAGCCAAAGAAGCTATTCTGACGTATCATGTGATCAAAACATTAGACAATTATTTGTTGCTGGAAATTGACCTTGAGACCGGAAGACATCACCAGATCAGGGCTCAGCTGTCTAAAACAGGAGTTCCGATTAAAGGTGATTTAAAATATGGAGCACCACGTTCCAATCCGGATGGAGGTATTAATCTTCACGCCAGAAAACTGGAATTTATTCATCCGGTTACCAAAGAAAATATTGAAATTATAGCTCCGGTACCTCAAAATGATGCGATCTGGAGGCTTGTGAAGAATAAGCATATCATAAAAAAACTAAACCATGAAATTCAAATCACTTTTATTAGCCACATTGCTGGTTATGGCATCTTGTTCAGACAATGATGAATTGCCGCTTGATAATTCACAACAGACAATTCCTGAAAATACAAGTAAAATATCATGGAATTATCCTGTTTTGTCACCTGTCTTTAATGGGTTGGAACAAAATTATATGTTCGAATATGATGCTCAGGGAAGGATTATAAAAAAGATAGGAGGAAAGTTGGAACTTTCCGTAGGAACGGGATTTCCTTATGTTTATTCAAAATCTGTCTATACAATGGTAACATATACAGGAAATACTGCAATTATGAGAAATTATAGCTCTGATCCTGGTTTCACTGTTCAGTTGAAGGAAAGAAGGTTTGAGTTTGATAATCAAGGTAGAGTTATTAAGACAGTTATTCCAGAGGTCTATAATTCATATATGGATAAGTATCTGACCTATACATATGATGCTTCAGGAAAGTTAACTGAGATTTTAACTGAATATCCAAATATTCCGTATGATCCAACTGATCCGCAAGATTATATTTTGACTTACGTAGAAAAGTTTATTTATAACACCTCAGGAAATCTAGAAAAGGCAATTAAAACCGAAAAGCATAATAATATTGATGCTTATATTACGAATGAAATTACATTGGATAATTTTGATTCTGCACAAAATCCATTTAAGAATCTGGGTATTTTTGAAGAGTATTTCTACTTTTCATTATCAAAAAATAATCCTCAGAGAAAAATTTCAAAAGAATTTAAACCTTATAGCTCCGAATTTTTTCTAAGCCAATCAAATTGGACTAATCAATATAATTCTGATGGAAGCCTGAAGCTTTTTTACTAAAGAACTATTTAAAATAAAATTGAAGACCGTCTCAAAATTGAGATGGTCTTTTTTCTTTAAAGTCATTTAAGATTTTGCTTATTCTGAAAAAATGTCTAACTTCGTTCCAAACTTTAGGGGTGTCTGTTGCCAACAGACTGAGACTTTACCCTTTGAACCTGATCTGGATCATACCAGCGTAGGGAAAAGTAGATGACTTTTGCTGTACATTCTATTGTACAATAATGGCCATTCCTGAAGTGATTTAAATTATTTAGGAATGGAACTTATAATCAACCACACCCGAAAAACATTCGATGTACTTCCTGCAAACCTGGAAGCATTACTGGCTATTGAGCTGCCCGGAAAAAAGAAAGGCATTGCTGTAGCCCTTAACAATCGCATTATTCCCCTGTCTGTCTGGGCGGAAACCATCCTTAACAACAACGATTCAATTTTAATCATTACTGCCACTCAGGGCGGTTAATTTTCATATTTAAAACCAATACTTATGGCTCACTCCATTACATGTTCGCCATTTCCGAACTCAAAGAAAATCTATGTTGAAGGAAAACTACACCCTATCAATGTAGCCATGCGTGAAATACAGCTTAGCCCAACCAAACTTAGCAATGGCGGCTTTGAACATAATGCTCCGGTAACGATCTATGATACTTCAGGGCCTTATACCGATGAAAATGCAGTTGTCGATATTCAGAAAGGGCTTCCTAGAATCAGAGAACAATGGATTCTGGAAAGAAATGATGTGAATATCTTAGACGGAATTACATCTGAATACGGAAAAGCCCGTTTAGCCGATCCACGTCTTGACGAACTGAGGTTTTCCTATGACCATAAACCTAAAGTTGCTAAAGAAGGAAAAGAATTGACACAGCTTTATTATGCTAAGCAGGGAATCATCACCCCGGAAATGGAGTATGTGGCTATCAGGGAAAACCAGAGAATAGAGCAGCTTGATTCCGTATCTAAAGAAATGAGCTTTCAACATCCGGGACACAGCTTTGGAGCGAATACTCCGAAAGGCAAGATCACTCCGGAATTTGTAAGAGACGAAATTGCCGCCGGGAGAGCCATTATTCCCAATAACATCAACCACCCGGAAAGTGAGCCGATGATCATCGGGAGAAATTTCCTGGTGAAAATCAATGCCAATATCGGAAACAGCGCTGTTTCATCCAGTATTGAAGAAGAAGTGGAAAAAGCCGTATGGGCCTGCCGATGGGGAGCAGATACCATTATGGATCTTTCTACAGGGAAAAATATTCACGAAACAAGAGAGTGGATCATAAGAAACAGTCCGGTTCCGATCGGTACCGTTCCTATTTATCAGGCATTGGAAAAAGTAAAAGGTGTTCCTGAAGATCTTACATGGGAAATCTTCAGAGATACCCTGATCGAACAGGCTGAACAGGGAGTTTCTTACTTTACCATCCACGCAGGAGTTTTACTAAGATATATTCACCTGACAGCCAACAGAGTAACCGGAATTGTTTCCCGAGGTGGATCAATTATGGCAAAATGGTGCCTGTTCCATCATAAAGAAAGCTTCCTGTACACTCATTTTGAGGAGATTTGCGAGATCATGAAGAAATACGACGTGGCCTTCTCTCTGGGGGACGGGCTTCGTCCGGGATCTATTGCAGATGCCAATGATGCAGCTCAGTTTGCAGAACTGGAAACGTTAGGTGAACTCACTAAAATTGCCTGGAAGCATAATGTGCAGGTAATGATTGAAGGTCCGGGACATGTACCAATGCACATGATCAAAGAAAATATGGATAAACAGCTGAAGGAATGCCATGAAGCTCCGTTTTATACCTTAGGTCCTTTAACCACAGATATTGCACCGGGTTATGATCATATTACTTCCGGGATCGGAGCTGCCATGATCGGATGGTTTGGATGTGCGATGCTTTGCTACGTAACACCGAAAGAACATTTAGGACTTCCGAACAAGGATGATGTAAAAGTTGGGGTGATCACTTATAAACTGGCAGCACATGCGGCAGATTTGGCAAAAGGCCATCCGGGCGCACAATACAGAGACAATGCATTAAGTAAAGCAAGATTTGAATTCAGATGGGAAGATCAGTTCAATCTTTCATTAGATCCGGAAACAGCAAGAGCATATCACGATGAAACACTTCCGGCAGAAGGCGCAAAAATTGCCCATTTCTGTTCTATGTGCGGACCGAAGTTCTGCTCTATGAAAATTACTCAGGAAATCCGTGAATCTGCAGAAAAAGGAATGCTGGATAAGTCACAGGAATTTATTGAAAAAGGGAAAGAAATCTATATATGATCCTTGTTATCACTCCTGAATTGATTGTTCCGAACGAAACTGATAGCATTAATCAGATGTTTCAGGAAGGTCTTAACCTGCTTCACATCCGTAAACCATGGATCAGCCGTAATGAAATGATTGAATTTATAACCAAAATTGATGACGCTTTTCATTCACAGCTGGTACTTCATACGCATTATGACCTTGGGAAAGAATATCATATTTCAAGATTTCATTTCAGGGAAATTGACCGGGAACAAGGAAAATACAAACCCTTTGTACCGGAAAATATTATTTCAACTTCAGTACACCATATCACAACCTACAATACTTTGGATAAAGAATGGGAATATGCTTTCATAAGCCCGTTCTTTCCAAGTATATCCAAAAAAGGATATGGGACAGATTCTACTATTAAAGAAGAAATACAATATCGGAACAATCCGGATGTGAAATTAATTGCCCTTGGAGGCATTAATCATGATAATATTCATGAAGTCTTCGAATCGGGTGCAGACGGAGCAGCGCTGTTAGGTGCTGTATGGGAAAGTGAAGAACCTTTAAAAGTATTCAAAAAATGCAGGAACGTCCTTATGTCATAAGCATTGCGGGCTTTGACCCAAGTGGTGGAGCAGGCTTATTATCAGACAGTAAAACCTTTGAGCAATCCAAAGTAATGGGACTGGGAGTATGTACTGCATTAACACTGCAAACCGCTTCCCAATGTCTTAGCCTTGAATGGCGTCCTTTGGATGAAGTGACTGAAGCCATTCAGGTCTTGATGGAAAACTATCCTGTTTCAGCAGTGAAAATCGGAATTGTGAAAGATGTCGGTTTTTTAAGCAAAATTGTAGAAACGATTCAAAAAAGTAACTCTGAAGTTAAAATTGTTTGGGATCCTGTCCTGAAAAGCACTTCCGAATTCACTTTTTTTGATCTTGACACACTTCCTCAATTAAAAAATACCATTAATAAGCTCAGTTTAATAACTCCGAATTATAATGAATACAGTGTTTTAAAGGAAAATTATCTTCTACCGGATACCCGTCAATGTGCATTGCTGATCAAAGGAGGGCATAGAGAAGATCTTTTGGGAACGGACATTTTAGTTGAAAACGGAAAAGAAATTCTATTAGTTCCGGCCGAAGATAATATGGTATATTTTCCCAAACATGGTTCAGGTTGTGTTTTATCCTCAGCCATTACAGCAGAACTTGCGAAAGGGAAAAATATGGAAACGTCCTGCCGGAACGGAAAATTATATATCGGAAAATTTTTAAAAAGCAATTCCTCTTTACTGGGAACACATTCATAGAATATATGGAAAAATTACAATACATATCACAGGGAAATACAATACAGGAGCAGGAACTTCATATCCGTAAAGCCCTGGATAATGGAATCCAATGGGTACAGGTGAGATGGAAAAATGCTCCTGAAAATGAATTAATAAACCTTTGTGAAATTTCAAAACAACTTTGTTCAGAATATCAGTCGGTTTGTATCATCAATGACCATGTACATCTGGCTAAAGAAATTGATGCAGATGGAGTGCATGTAGGATTAAATGACATTGCTGTTGAAGAAGCAAGGCTGATTTTAGGAGAAAATAAAATTATCGGCGGAACAGCCAATACCCTTTCGGATGTCATTCAGAGAATCAATGAATCCTGCAACTATATAGGTCTGGGACCATTGAGGTTTACCACAACTAAAGAAAAACTAAGTCCTGTTCTTGGGTATGAAGGATATCAGAAAATTATAGATGGATTAAGAGAGCAATCCATTGATATCCCTAAAATATTTGCCATCGGAAGTGTTGCTTTTGAAGATATCTTACCCTTACAGGAAATCGGAATTTACGGTGTTGCCGTTTCTGACCTTATTACAAAACAGCCTGAGATTATTAATGAACTAAAAAAAGTAATGATATGAACCATCAGAAATTAGAAATAGCAGGAAGAACTTTTGAATCCAGACTGTTTTTAGGAACAGGAAAATTCGGAAGTATGAGAGATATGGTACAATCTGTTATCGCATCAGAAACCGATATGGTAACAATGGCCTTAAAGAGAATTGATGCACAATCCAATGAAGATGATCTGCTTGATTCACTGAAAGAAACCCGTGTTCATCTTCTGCCTAATACTTCCGGAGCCAGAACCGCAAAAGAAGCTGTACTGGCAGCACAATTAGCCAGAGAAGCGCTGGAAACGAACTGGGTAAAGCTGGAGATCCACCCGGATCCGAAATATTTACTGCCGGACCCCATTGAAACCTTATATGCCACTGAAGAATTAGCCAAACTTGGATTTGTGGTAATGCCTTACATTCATGCTGATCCTGTTTTGTGCAAACGTCTTGAAGACGCCGGAACAGCTGTAGTGATGCCTTTGGGTGCTCCTATTGGAACAAATAAAGGTTTAAAAACACAGGACTTTCTTGAAATAATCATCAGCCAGAGCAACGTCCCAGTGGTGGTAGATGCAGGAATCGGAGCACCATCAGATGCAGCAAAAGCCATGGAAATGGGAGCTGACGCTGTTTTGGTGAATACTGCGATTGCTGTTGCGAGAAATCCATTGAATATGGCTGTCGCTTTTAAAGAAGGAGTTATTGCCGGAAGAAGGGCTTTTGAATCGGGGTTGGGAGCCATTTCCAGTCATGCTGAAGCTTCAAGTCCGCTGACTTCGTTTTTGTTTGAATAAAAGATTATGAAAAGCTTTAAAGAGGTTTTTGAAAACTACCAATGGGATGAGGTAAAGGATAAGCTTGAAAAAGTAAGCCCAGCTGATGTAAGGTACAGCCTTCAGAAAAAGAATAAAAATCTTGATGATTTCCTGAATCTTCTGTCACCTGCCGCTTCTGGGGAACTGGAGCTGATGGCAGTGATGACGCGGGCACTTACCCAGAAACGATTCGGAAAAACCATTCAGCTGTATGCGCCGCTGTATCTCAGCAATGAATGCCAGAATATCTGTACCTATTGTGGTTTCAGTCTTGATAATCAACTGAAAAGGAAAACCCTTTCCGATACGGAGCTGATGATAGAAGCATCAGTCCTGAAATCAATGGGGGTGAATCATGTACTGCTGGTAAGCGGTGAAGCCAATAAAATAGTAGGTGTACCTTATTTTCAAAATGCTGTCCGTAAACTAAAGCCTCATTTTTCCAATATTTCCATTGAAGTTCAGCCTTTAATGGAAGAAGAATATAAACTGCTTCACGAAGAAGGAGTACATTCTGTTTTAGTGTATCAGGAAACCTATCATCAGGATGTCTACAGGGAATACCATCCGAAAGGTAAAAAATCAAACTTCCATTTCCGCCTGGAAACTCCTGACAGGATAGGAAGAGCAGGAATTCATAAAATAGGGCTGGGAGTTCTGCTTGGATTGGAAGACTGGAGAGTGGACAGCTTTTTCAATGCCTTACACATCGATTATCTTCAGAAACAATACTGGAAAAGTAAGTTTTCGGTTTCCTTTCCTAGGCTCAGACCCGCTGAAGGAATTATTGAACCCAATTTTATTATGGAAGATAGAGATCTTCTTCAGTTGATTTGTGCCTATAGAATCTGGAATGAAGATCTTGAGATTTCCATATCCACCAGGGAAAATGAAGTGTTCAGAAATAATATTGTTTCTCTGGGGGCAACAGCAATGAGTGCAGGGTCAAAGACCAATCCGGGAGGTTATGCCGTAGATAAAGAATCTCTGGAACAGTTTGAAACCAGTGATGAACGGAGTATGGAAGAGATTAAAACCATGATTAGAAAAGCAGGTTACGATCCTGTGATGAAAGATTGGGATTCTGTTTATAGTGGATTTTAAATTTTTAAACCATTAAGGACTTTGAAGAGATGAAGTTGAATTAAGAGAAATCAAAGATTTTTAAGACAGCTTTTTCAAGCGAAGCTCACTTAACTATTCTTAAAAGCTTAAAAAACCTTAATGGTTCAATTATCATAAGGCATGAAAAAAGAAGATTATTTTTCCCGGTACAGCCGGCAGATCTTTATTGAAGAAATAGGATTGGAAGGACAAAAGAAAATAAAGTCATCCAAAGTTCTTGTCATCGGGGCAGGAGGTTTGGGAAGTCCTGTTCTTCAATATCTGGCTGCCGCTGGGGTAGGAACTTTAGGTGTTGCAGATTTTGATGAGGTTGAACTTCATAATCTGAACCGACAGATTATCCATACCGAAAACAGAGTCGGATTATCCAAAGTGAAAAGTGCTGAAGCCTTTGTAAAAGAACTCAATCATCAGGTAATATTCAAAAAGATTGAAGAAAAAATCAATGAAGATAATGCTGAAGAAATCATTACTCAGTACGATGTTGTTATTGACGGTTCAGACAATTTTTCAACAAGATATCTGGTGAATGATACCTGTGTGCAATTACAAAAAACTCTGGTTTACGGGAGTATTCTAGGTTTCGCAGGGCAAGTTGCTGTATTTAATCATAACGGAAGTAAAAACTTAAGGGATATTTTCCCGGAACCACCTTTTGATGAAGATGTACCGGATTGTGACAGTCTTGGAGTTTTGGGAGCACTGCCTGGGATCATAGGCAGTATGATGGCTCTTCAGGCACTGAAAATTATAACGGATCTTCCGGTAAGTGTAAATCAGCTGACACTGGTTGATACGCTGGGCTGGAGATTTCAGACGATTGATTTTTGATGTAAATGTAAACACTAATGTCACAAATGGTTTCACAAATAACACGAATTCAATATCAATAGGAACGGGCTTTAGCCCGTTCTTATTTTAATATCTTCCATTGGCTTTAGCCAAAACCTAAAAAAAACAGGTGATAATAATCTTTACCTCCTGTTTTTATTTCTATTGTTTAAAGCATTATTGTGCCTGTTGCATTACGCCTCCGGTATCCTCTTTTTTAGTCTGATTTAAGATATTCGGATCTTCTTTCGCTAATTTATTTCTCGTTGGAATTTTATAATTAATAGAAAGCCCGAAATTTCTTGTGTCATATTTACTGTAGATCATTACCGGATTTCCTGATGGCGGGTTAGAACTTACCTGCATTACCTGTCCGTTGAAAATATCATTGGCAAAAACAGAAAGGGTCAGACGGTTGTTCATAAACTTTTTCGTTAATGTAATATCAAACGAGTTGTTGAATGGCTTCTCTGCCGTAAAGTAGAAATATCCTGCCTTTGGAGTCAGATAACTGTAATTCGCAGTAAGCTTGATGTCTTTAGGTAAAATAATCTGAGTCATGATATTGAAGATCCAGAACCCTTTATTATTCAGATTGTCGATTTCATGTTTCTGATAGCCAGCATATAAGTACATGAAATTAATTTTATCAGGATTGAAATTAAATTTCATGATTTCGCTCAAAGGTTTACTGAAAATCATAAAAGGAACCGGTAATCCCACATTAAAATTATGAATTCTCATATTGGAAATATTCACCTGCTCATTGAAAAGTTTCCTTCCGTCTTTTCGAATGATCTGTGCTACCTGATTGCTTGCTGAACTTACACTGTATCCGATAAACGCATAATCAAAAGCTGATATTTTCAATTCGTAATTATCAAAAATAGTAGGCTGAAGGTTCGGGTTACCGTTTACTTCCGTACTTGGTCCCGAGAATGTGACGTTATTCGGATTCAGGGCAGAAATGCTTGGCAAACTGATTTTCCTGTTGTAATTCGCAGCAATATATACCTGGTTCATCATGTTATACTGAATGCTCGCGTTCGGGAAAAATTTAAATTTGTTGAAAGGAATCAGATCAGCCTCAACCAGTTTTTTATCCTTATCAATATATCTTGTGATCCCGGAAATATCATAGTTTTCAGCACGGGAACCCAATGTGAAATCAAACTTTTTCAGCTTAGCCTGAAACTCTAAATACGTTGAAGCAGTCTGTCTCTGATATTCAAGATTGGTGAGGCCAAAGCTTTCCGTGTTATAATCCTGCTTTTCATACAATCCTCCAAAGCTTACCTTTCCGCCATCAAGAAGCTTGATAGGCTGTGCGTAATCTACTTTAAAGTTAGCAATATTCATCACAGATTTATTGTTCAGAATATCTTTTAATCCATTGGTAGGGCTATCAAGAGGTTCAGTAGGATAGTTTACAAAGGTCCCATCCTGGAAATAATTATCCTGTGAAAACTTGCTGTCTGACCTTGTATACCCAAACTGGAAGTCCAGTTTCTGAGATTTGTCAGCAAAGCGCTTCTGATACGTTACAACAGCTTCCTGTCTAAGGTTATTGGTATGCGCAACATCGGAAGAAGTATAAAAAGCTTCTCTCAAATCCTGCAGATTTCTTTTGAAAGGCAAATCACCATGTCCGTCACTTAAAGTGTAGTTGTCATTATTGTTGTGATAAATATCGTAGTTTAACAATAATCGGTCCTGTCCTAAATCAAAAGTTAACCCGGATTTTGCAAAATATCCGCGTCCATATCTGTTGGTATGACTTGTTAAAAGCTCATCCTGCTGGCCATTCAGCATACTTTCGCGGTAATTCTGCCCAACATTCAGCTGCCATCCGAAATATTTATTTCTTGCATTTAAATTAACGGAATTCGTAGTTCTGCTTCTGTATTTGTCATAATTCGTGAAAGAATAATTTCCTGAATAAGTAGCCGTCAAATATTTATTTGCATTTTTATTGGTAATGATATTCATGATGGCACCTCCGGAAGTTGCCGGAAATTCAGCACCCGGCTGTGTGATCACTTCAATTCTTTCTACAGAATTGGCGGGCATCCCTTCCAGAAAGGAATTCAATTCATTGGAGGTGATGTTCAGAGGTCTTCCGTTAAGGTATACTTCCAGCATTTTTCCCTGATACATCATTCCTGCAATATCGGTAGATACAAGCCCCGGAAGTTTTTTTATTCCTTCCAGAACGTTTCCGTTATTCAGCTGGGGCTGTTCAGAAAAGTCAAAAATAGTACGGTCTGCTTTTTGTTCAACGGCTTTTTTAGTTTTGGTAATGACTACGCCTTCAATTTGCTTTTCCTGAGGTTTATTATTTTTTTCCTGTGAAAAAACAAAAACAGAGCTTAGTAAGGATAAAGCGAAAATTGTTTTTTTCATAATGTTTTTACTGTTATCCGGTTAGACGCAGAAAAAGAGAATTTGTTACGGTAAATGTTTGAAAACCGAAAATTTAGGCTAACTATTTTTTTATTTCCGAAATAATTATATCTTTGCCAAGTAATTATCAAGAATCTCTAGATGGGATAGCAACCTGCAAAAACAAGCAAGGTGCTGCAATCGATAAGCCGGATCTCCCGGAAAAAATGTTTATCATTCTATCATTACTCCCATCTTGAATTTTTGTTTTAAAGATAAAATCAAATGTTTAAAGACAAGGGAAAACACCCAACATCAGTAATTTTTTATTCTTCAGATCATGAGGTAAATCTTCATTACTCTGATATGTTCTCATGCCATTTCTACATGCGCATGTGTTGTTGTTTCTAGTCTTTTCTATTTCTAAAAAATAATACAAACATTTTGAATTCTATGGTAACCTTACAATTTAGGGTTACAGGATTTGTATTGCCAAAAAATAAATTTTATCAACAAAAAGTACACAACAACATGCATAATTTCAAAAAAAGAATCTTTGTTCCTTCTATCGCACTTATTTCCACATTTTACTACGCACAGACGGACACCTTACAATCAAAGAAAATAGATGATGTAGTCATCCTTGGGTCAAGAGGCTCCGGAAGATCATTAACAGAGACGCCTGTTCCGGTAGATATTATTAATATATCAAAAATTTTAAAACAAAGCCCTTCTAACAGTATCAGCCAGGCTTTAAATTATATTGTACCCTCATTCTCATCCACCTCTCATACCGTTAATGACGGAACTGATTTTGTAGATCCTGCGCTGCTGAGAGGATTAGGACCAGATCAGGTTTTGGTGCTGGTAAACGGAAAAAGAAGATATCAGTCTTCACTGGTTAATGTTACCCTTACGCCGGGAAGAGGTTCCGTGGGAACCGACCTTAATGCTATTCCTGCCTTTGCACTGGAGAAAATAGAGGTTCTAAGGGATGGAGCTGCTGCCCAGTATGGTTCTGACGCTATTGCAGGAGTACTAAACCTTGGGCTGAAAAAAAGATTGGGACTTTCCGGGCAGGTATTTTTAGGAGGATATGCTTCTCCTGTCACTAATAATTTCTCCGGAGGAGTAGACGGGCAGACGATTTCTGTAGATCTCAACTACGGAGCTAAAATAGGGAAAACCGGATTCTTTAACATTACCGGTTCTGCCCAATACCGTGATCCTTATTCCAGAGCCGGAGTAAGGGAAGGTGATATCTTCAATGCCTATAATGCCATTAACTACAGGGCATTACAGGATGGAGTTAATATTGATGGCTTATATAAAAATATTACCAATACTCCCAATACTCAGCAGATCATCAATACCATAAAGCAATATGCTACTAAGGTAGATTATTTTGGGAATGATTTTCAAACTCAGATCTCAGGGGCAAACAGTATTTCTGAGCTTCAAAAAATATTGGGTAAAGATTTTACCTCTCAGGAACTTAACTACAGGGGATTGGAGAGAAAAGATTTCAGCCTGAGAGCAGGGCAATCTAAATTACAGTCCGGGCAGCTCTTTTTCAACTCTGAAATTCCTGTTAGTGATGAATGGAAAGTTTATTCATTTGGAGGTTACAGCTATCGTCTTGGAAATGCCGGAGGGTTTTACAGGCTTCCGAACAATGAAAGAAATATCAATGCAGTTACACCCAACGGATATCTTCCGCAGATTGAAGCCACTGTGAATGATTATTCCCTTGCCGCCGGAATTAAAGGAAAATGGGATGGCTGGAATATTGATTTCAGTAATACATTCGGGAAAAACGTCTTTGGTTTTGGTGTTGTCAATACTTTTAATGCTTCGCTTACAGATGCTTCTCCAAGGACTTTTGATGCCGGAGGATCTGAGTTTTCACAAAACACGATTAATTTGGATTTCTCCAAAAAATATGATGTTCTGAAAGGCTTGAATCTAGCATTTGGTGGCGAATACCGACACGAGAATTATAAAGTAAATGCTGGAAAAGAAAATTCTTATGCTTCTTATGATATCTATGGACGTGTAGTAACAGCCAAAACTCCTGAAAATGAAAAAGTAACCGATTTCTTTGGAAATGTAAGACCCGCAGGTGCTCAGGTCTTTCCGGGATTCAGTCCTGAAAATGCAGTTTCCGGTAACAGAAACAGTATTGCAGCTTATGCCGATGCAGAATTGGAAATTACAGACAGATGGCTGTTGGAAGGAGCTGTACGATATGAGAATTATTCAGATTTCGGATCTACATTCAATTATAAGGTGGCAACCAATGTAAAACTGGCTTCCAATCTCAACTGGAGAGGAGCTGTTTCTACGGGGTTCAGAGCTCCTTCACTGGCTCAAATCTATTACAGCTCTACTTCTACGTTGATTCAGCAGGGAAAAACAACACAGGTAGGTACTTTCAGAAATAATTCTGAGGCTGCACAGGCATTAGGGATTCCAAAATTAAAACAGGAAACCTCACAATCCTACAGCACAGGAATTACATGGAAGGTTCCGGCCTTAAACCTGACTTTCACAGCAGATGCTTACTTAATCAAGATTAAAGACAGAGTAGTACTGACTGATCTTTTCTACCGTCCTGATGGTAGTTTTTCTCCCGGCTCAGACCAGGCCGTTCTACAGGATGCTTTTGATCTCGCAAGAGCCAGCGCAGCCAATTTCTTTGCTAATGCTGTAGATTCTCAGACGAAAGGTCTGGATATTACGATTTCCCAGAACTCAAAAATATCATCCGGGGTTTCTTTGGAGAATAACCTGGGAATCAACTTTAATCAAACCAAAAGAATCGGGGATATCCATGCATCTCCTAAACTGGTAAGCCAGATCAATAATTATTTCTCGGAGCCCAACAGAATTTATTTTGAAGAAGCTGTACCCCGTGTAAAAGCTACATTGGGCAATACAGTAAGAGTTTCCAGCTTTACTTTCGTACTGCGTAATTCTTTCTTTGGTAAAGTGACCGATGCAGATGTGGTAGATGCTAACTTTGATGGAGTAACGGGAAGTACAGAGCATTTTGTCCTTAACAGCCGCCTGGTAACAGATCTATCTGTAGGCTATAGTTTTAATAAAAATATTTCAGCAACAGTAGGAAGCAATAATATCTTTAATATTTTGCCTTCTAAAAGCCCTGCTATAAGCTCATTAACAGCAGATAATCAGTTTGTCTATTCCAGACAGGTTTCACAGTATGGTATAGGCGGAAGGTTCTTGTTTGCAAGAATTGAATTCAGTTTCTAATATAAAGACTGACGTTTTGATTAAAAAAGACAGAGGTTCAATCTCTGTCTTTTTATTTATTTCAGTGAAGAAAACTCAGTGAATTCATATTCCGCGGAAGAGGTAAAAAGCTGCCTTAATACCGCTGCATGTCCATTTCCGGCAATCACAAGAATTCTGTCTTCACCGTTGTGAGGAATGTTTTGAATATTACGGAACATTCTCAGATTTCTGCTGTACCAGTAAAGTGCTAGCATATCGGCACCGTCATGTTCTCTTAATTTGAAATCACCGCTTAAATAGGCTCCGTATCCATATTGATGGCTTTCTTTGGAATTCATATAAATAAAAGTATCAAGCAGTGATTTGAAGTTTTTAGGCTCCGAACTCTTGTAAAAGGCAGTAAACTGTTCGGAGATCGGGTCATCACTTCTGAAATCATAATCTTTACTAAGACTTTTAAAAAATGCAGAATCAGTTTTCCCAAAATGTTTTTCAAGATCATCCAGAACAGATTCTGCGTCAATGCTGAACAATTCGTTTATTGTAAGCTCACTGGCTAGCCTCATAGCTAGCTGATAGCGCTCATCTCTTTTGTCACGGTGTTTGCCTTCGCTGTATTCCTTTAGCTTTTGATTGGCGTTCCAGCCTGGCCAGGCTTCTATTGCAATCTTTGTCGGTTTAAATCTTTTGATATACTCTACAAGTTCAGTGACTTCTTTTGCTGTTTTAGGAGAGAGTACATCTACCTGATCTTCCTTATTGATTTTATGAGCATCCAGATTAGGATAATCAAAATGAAAGGTGCCTACCACCAGGACTTTTGTCTTTGGATTTTTAAAATAATCTGAAGGCTTTTTTTGAGCAACTACTGATGTAGAAAGACATACAAGAAGGATATAAATAAAAGTTTTCATGAGTTTATTTTTTTTGTTAGTATTAGATTATTGTGCACGGTTTTTCTCTTCGAAATTTACCGCTCTGTTATTGGATTTGATTTTTTGGTTTCCAAAATTATAAGTGATGCTGAGTGTCATTCTTCTGGCATCCCAGTAGTTGTTGAATGACTGTGTATTATCTGTAAAATACATATCTCCCTTATATCCGGACTGTTTAAAAATATCACTCACCGAAAGATTTACCTGAAGTGCTTTTTCTACAAAGCTCATCTTTATTCCGGCATCAAGGCTTGCTCTGTTCCTTACAGCGGTGTATCCGTCACGGGAAGGAAGATTATGCCAGTAGTTAACAAATAACATGAACGTTTTAGCTTTATTTAATTGAAATGTATTATTGAGTGAATAATAGAACGACTGTCCGTTTTTAGGAACCAGATTGAACCTTGTGATCTGAGTTTCATTATAACTGAACGAAGTTGAAATATTGCTTTCCCATATTTTGAAGAAAGTATCTGTGTAATTCAGATTGATCCCATAATTATCCTGATTATAGTAATTCTCGAATGTACTAACGAGGTTAATCCCGGTCAGGAATGTGATCTGGTCAAAGTTATTTGTTGTTCTCTGGTAGTAAAGATTAGCCGAAAACTTATTTTTGAACATATAGTTAAGTTCTATATTATGATTGAAAGAAGGCTGCAGACTTGGATTTCCTGAATAATACGAGTTCGGATTGGAATACCATCGGAACGGATCCAAAGCCCGGAAATACGGGCGGTTGATTCTTCTGGAATAATTAATACTAAACTGATTACCCTGATTGGCCTTATAAGACAGATAAGCTGTTGGGAAGAACTTTCCGTAATTATTCTCAGATTTTGTCTGTGTAGTGGGGGAGAAACCGCTGGTTTGTGTATATTCATAGCGGAGTCCTGCTTTCACAGACCATTTTTCGCCAAGATCTTTACTGGCACTCAGATAGGCAGCATAATTCTTTTCATTATAATCAAAAAGATTGCTTCTCGATGGATCTATAAGGTAACCACTGTTGATAAAATTAAAATATCCGATGTCCGAATTATTAGAAAACTGGCTGTATTTTGCTCCGGTTTCCAGCTGTATTTTTTTGAAGTTTAAAGTTAAATCTGCCTGCCCTGAATATATTTTATAATCCACTGATGAAAGATTTCTTACCACCTGTGCTGAATTGTTGGCAACATTTCTCGTCGTAAAATTCACCTCTGTATCCGGAAGATTTCCATAATAATTGGCTCCCAGGCTTAGCTTATGTTCCCCGAATTTCTGATCAAAATATACATTCAGCATCTGTGAAGTAAAAGAAGAACGATGTCTGGAATCCGTATCTGTTTGTAAAGTAGGAGTGTTGTTGGTGAAATAGTTTTGCTTCGAGTTGATATCCATATTGGAATGTCCCTTCGAAATATCATAAACCAATCCGATATTGGAATTTTTGGAAAGAGAATAATCAACATTAACATTCAGTCCTAATCCGTCATTCATATCCCGTCTTTCATCCCTGCTGACGGAAGAACTTTGACCGATTATCTTATAATTTTCTACCGATCTTTTGTCTCCGTCATATCCCTGAAGTTTTATTGAGGCTTTCACTTTTTCATTCTGATAGTTTACGCCTGCCACACTACTGAATGCAGCATAAGTTTTTTGCGTATAATTCGTGTTCAGGTAACCATTCCATCCAAGATTCTGATTTTTTTTAAGAATAATATTGATAATTCCACTATTGCCCTGAGCTTCATATTTGGCGGGAGGAGTGGTAATTACTTCAATTTTCAATATGTTTTCCGAACGAAGGTTTCGGAGGTAGTTCATCAGCTCAGATCCGGAAAGATTCAGCATCCGGTCATTAACCATGACAGAAACGCCGTTTTTTCCGGCAATGGAAAGCAGTCCTTTATTTTCATCCACCTGTAATAAAGGTGTACCGGCCAAAACTTCAGTTCCCGAACTTCCTTGTGAAAGCATGGAATTCTGGACATTGTAAACAAGACGGTCCACTTTACGTTCTACCAGAACCTTTTTACCACTCATGGTAACCGCCTCTATTTTGTTCACATTGGTGGTGTCTTTGGTTTGAGCTGCTGAAAAAGAACAACTCAGGATTGTGATCAATAGAATGTGTGTTTTCATATTATATAAATGACAGATTAAATGATGATTATGTTACATTTCTCTGGCAAAAATATAGGATGAAGACTATTGGCAAAACAGTTTTTAGATGAAGTGCAGAATTCTGTGTATCAAATAAATTTCGTCGGAAAAAAATAGGTTTTTGTCGAAAAATAATGCAAAAATAAAACTGCACAGGGTATATTTGAATATGAAAAGAAAGCAGATTATATGGCTTCAGATTATCTATTGGAGCTTTAATTTTATAGGAACAGTGATCACTCCGAATTATTTTTTTCCGGAGACTAATAAATTTAATATGCATGTTCTAAGAATTACATTCTTCCTTGTTAAGATTCTTACTTTCTACTTTGCCTATTTCATTGTTTTTCCTAAAGTTTTTAAAATAGACAAACTGTATTCTGCCGTTTTTGTTTTTATACTGGCTTTTCTGTTCTTTGCCGGATTGCGTTATATCATTGAGGAAATTATGCTTCCGGAAACATTAGGATTCAGGAATTATGGTGAAGGTACAGAGCTTTTCTTTTATTTTTTTGATAATATTTACAATAGCTCGCTCCCTACTTTCATAGCAGGAATTTTGTGGATATTGGAAAAATATGGAGTGGCTGAAAATGATAAAAAGCAGCTCCTGATAGACAAGAAACAGGCAGAACTTCAGGCTTTGAAAACACAGATCAATCCTCATTTTATTTTTAATTCATTAAATAATATCTACTCGCTTGTCTATCAGAAGTCGGATAAGGCGCTTCCTGCTATTGAGGAGCTTGGTCAGCTGCTGAGGTACAGCACAAAAGATCTTGAAAAAGATACCATTTCTCTGGATAAGGAAATTGGATATATTGATAGTCTGATAGCACTGGAGAAACTCAGGATCAGAAATCCGGAACTGCTGATCATTGAGAAAAATATTCAGTATACTCACCTGAAGATTTCTCCGATGCTGCTGGTTCCTTTTGTGGAAAATGCTTTCAAACATGGTGATTTCCGTGGTAAAGGTTTTGAAATGAAAATCTCAGATCATGATGAGGTTTTGCATTTTTATCTTTTTAATTATAAAACACAGAAAATGAAAGATGTTGTTTCCGGCATCGGCATTCAAAATGTGAAAAAAAGGCTGGAAATATTGTACCCAAAATATCAGCTTAAGATCAAAGATTCAGAAACGGAATTTGTTGTAGATTTAAAAATTGATTTAAAGAATGAATAAGATAAAGTGCATTATCGTTGATGATGAGCCTCTGGCAATCTCACTTCTGGAACATTATGCAGAAAAGATTCCTTTTCTTGAACTGGTTTTCTCCACAGAGAATCCGATACTTGCGGTGGAATATCTGCAGAAGAATGATTCTGATCTTATCTTTCTGGATATCCAGATGCCGGAACTTACGGGGATCAATTTTATGAAGATTGTAGGAGCAGATCAAAAATATATTGTAACCACTGCTTATTCGGAGTATGCACTGGAAGGGTATGAGCATAATGTTGTTGATTATCTTCTGAAGCCTGTTTCTTTCGAAAGGTTTCAGAAAAGCGTATTAAAAGCTCAGGAACGGTTTTCTTTTCCGCAAGAAGAAAATACCTATTTCTTTGTAAAGTCTTCAGGGCAGAGGCATCGCATAAGTTTCAATGAAATCCTGTACATCGAAAGTATCAAAGACTATGTCAATATCCGAACAGAAAATGATGAGTATATCGTTTTGGATACGCTTAAATCTATGGAAAGCCAGCTTTCTGAAAAATTTGTACGGGTACATAAATCTTTTATTATCAATCTGGATAAAATCAAAAGTATCGGGGCAAAAAAAATCATTCTTCCTGAATATGAGATTCCTATTGGGGAAAGCTATAGAGCAGGCCTTCTTGATAGAATATCATAATATTCATATGAGAGCTAAACCTTACAGGTTTCTAAAACCTGTAAGGTTTGGAGAATATCAAAGTTCAGCAAAGGAAATGTAAAGGCAGTTAAAATAAAAAAGACGGCCTCAATTGAAGCCGTCCCTTTATTAATTAATCTAACAATTAATCTTATTTTTCCTGTTGTTTGATCAGATTCAGGGCAGAACCAGCCTTAAACCAGTCAATCTGCTGATCGTTGTAAGTATGGTTAGCCATGATGATGTCTTTAGTTCCGTCTGTATGGATGAATTCTAAAGTCAGTTGTTTTCCCGGAGCAAACTGATCAAGATCTAAGAAATTAACGATATCGTCTTCCTGGATTTTGTCATAATCCGCTTCGTTTGCGAAAGTGATTCCAAGCATCCCTTGTTTCTTAAGGTTGGTTTCGTGGATTCTCGCAAATGATTTTACCAGTACAGCTTTCACTCCTAAATGTCTCGGCTCCATGGCAGCATGCTCTCTTGAAGAACCTTCACCATAGTTCTGGTCTCCCACAACAATTGTCGGGATCCCGGCAGCTTTGTAAGCTCTTTGTACAGCCGGTACTTCACCGTATTCACCGGTTAATTCGTTTTTAACTTTATTGGTTTCCATGTTGTAAGCATTCACAGCCCCGATCAACATGTTATTTGAAATATTATCTAAGTGACCTCTGTATTTCAGCCATGGTCCAGCCATAGAAATGTGGTCGGTAGTACATTTTCCGAAAGCTTTGATCAATACTCTGGCTCCGGTAATGTTTTTCCCATCCCAGGCCGGGAATTCTTCCAATAACTGAAGCCTGTCTGAAGTTGGGCTTACATTAACAACAACTTTAGATCCGTCTTCTGATGGCGCCTGATATCCGTTGTCATCTACTGCAAAACCTTTTGAAGGAAGTTCATAACCTTTAGGCTCATCAAGTTTTACCTGCTCGCCAGCTTCGTTAGTTAAAGTATCTGTAATTGGATTGAAGTCAAGTCTGCCTGATATTGCAACTGCAGCAACCATTTCCGGAGAAGCTACAAAAGCATGGGTATTCGGGTTACCGTCAGCTCTTTTGGCAAAGTTTCTGTTGAAAGAGTGGATAATAGAGTTTTTCTCTCCTTTTTCTGCTCCTTCTCTGTCCCACTGTCCGATACATGGTCCGCAAGCGTTGGTAAAGATTCTTGCGTTTTCAAATTTTCTGAAAGAATCTAGGAAACCGTCTCTTTCTGCTGTGAATTTCACCTGTTCAGAACCAGGGTTGATTCCCAGGATAGCTTTAGGTTTTACTCCTTTTGAAACGGCATCTTCAACAATTGAAGCCGCTCTTGATAAATCTTCATAAGAAGAGTTGGTACAAGAACCGATAAGAGCCCATTCAACTTCCAAAGGCCATCCGTTAGCTTCAGCTTTAGCTCTGAATTCAGCAACAGGAGTCGCTAAGTCCGGAGTGAAAGGTCCGTTTAAGTGAGGCGTCAGTTCAGAAAGGTTGATTTCTATTAACTGATCGAAATATTGTTCAGGGTTGGCATATACTTCAGCATCACCTGTCAAATGTTCAGCAATTTTATCTGCTGCATCTACTACATCCTGTCTTCCGGTAGCCGCAAGATACCTTCTCATAGAATCATCATATCCGAAAGTAGAAGTGGTAGCTCCGATTTCAGCACCCATGTTACAGATAGTTCCTTTACCGGTTGCTGAAAGAGATTCGGCTCCTTCCCCGAAATATTCTACGATACATCCTGTACCTCCTTTTACCGTTAGAATCCCTGCTACTTTTAAGATGACATCTTTTGCAGAAGTCCATCCATTCATTTTACCGGTTAATTTTACTCCGATAAGTTTAGGCATTTTAAGCTCCCACGGCATTCCCGCCATTACATCTACGGCATCAGCACCTCCTACACCAATGGCAACCATTCCAAGTCCTCCGGCATTTACTGTGTGAGAGTCAGTACCGATCATCATACCTCCCGGGAAAGCATAGTTCTCCAATACTACCTGGTGAATGATTCCTGCTCCCGGTTTCCAGAACCCGATTCCGTATTTATCGCATACGGAGCTTAAGAAATTAAATACCTCGGAATTTTTGTTGATCCCTTCCTGTAAGTCTTTATCAGCACCTACTTTTGCCTGGATAAGGTGATCTGCATGCGCAGTAGAAGGAACAGCTACTTTGGCCTTTCCTGCCTGCATGAATTGTAAAAGTGCCATCTGTGCTGTGGCGTCCTGCATCGCTACTCTGTCTGGTGCGAAGTCTACATAAGAGTTCCCTCTTTCATGTGCTTGTGTAGCATTTCCTTCCCAAAGGTGGGTGTAAAGGATTTTTTCTGAAAGGGTAAGAGGTTTTCCAACGATTTGTCTTGCTGCTGCAATTCTCTCAGGATAACGCTCGTATACCTTTTTGATCATATCAATATCAAAAGTCATATCGTATTTAATTTTGTTCTTGTCTGTTAAAGTCTCGTTCTTTGATGATAAAAAAGAAAAAAACTATTTCTTTACACATCAAAAAACGTTCCTATTGTCCATTAATAGGAATGATTTTGACTATAAAATCAAGAGATTTTATAACTTTCAATTTAAGAAAAAATAGATTTCGTTTTTCAGGTTTTATTGAAAAAAAATCGTATTTAACTTAAAATAGAAACATTCTAAACAAAAAATTGAAAGATCTTAAATCCTAAAGGACTAAAATCTTTCAATTATATAGTTTTCAAAAGTCTTGCGACTTATTTGTTAATTCTCTTAGTGAGCGCTTGTACTGGTCAGTTCTTTAATAGACGGTACAAACGTTGTAAGATCAATGCCTTCAACGGCTGCTTTATACTCGTCAATGCTAGGAATTCTACCGATAATTGCAGATAATACCACAACCGGAGTAGAAGCAAGCAGGGATTCTCCTTTCTTACGTTCAGAATCTTCAACAACTCTTCCCTGGAAAAGACGGGTAGAAGTTGCTAAAACAGTATCTCCTTTAGCCGCTTTTTCCTGGTTACCCATACAAAGGTTACATCCCGGACGCTCAAGGTACATTACATTTTTATATTCTGTACGCGCTTCTCCTTTTGGAGCATTGTCATCAAATTCAAATCCGGAGTATTTCTCTAATAATTCCCAGTCTCCTTCTGCTTTTAATTCATCAATGATATTATACGTAGGAGCTGCCACTACAAGTGGTGCATTAAATTCTACTTTTCCTTGTTGTTTTTCAAGGTTTCTAAGCATTTGAGAAACAATCTTAAGATCCCCTTTGTGAACCATACAAGATCCAACGAAACCAAGGTCTACTTTTTTCTCACCTCCATAGTAAGAAAGGTCTCTGATGGTATCGTGGGTATATCTTTTGGAAACATCTTCATTGTTTACATCCGGGTCAGCAATCATTGGTTCAACGATAGCGTCAAGATCTACCACTACTTCAGCATAATATTTAGCGTTTGCATCCGGAGTCAGGGCTGGTTTTTCTCCTGATCTGATCTCTTCAATTCTCTTGTTGGCTTTATCAATTAATCCCTGAAGAACTTTATTGTGGTTATCCATACCCTTATCGATCATGATCTGGATTCTGTTTTTTGCGATTTCCAGTGATTCGATTAATGTACTATCTTCAGAAATGTTGATAGAAGCTTTTGCCTTCATTTCAGCAGTCCAGTCTGTAAATGTAAATGCCTGGTCAGCAGGAAGAGTTCCGATGTGAACCTCAATGATTCTTCCCTGGAATACATTTTCTCCTCCAAACTGCTTCAACATCTGAGCCTGAGTAGCGTGAACCACATCACGGAAATCCATGTGAGGCTTCATTTCTCCTTTGAACGTTACTTTTACAGATTCCGGGATCGGCATAGAGGCTTCACCAGTCGCTAATGCAAGCGCAACAGTTCCTGAGTCAGCTCCGAAAGCGACACCTTTTGACATTCTTGTATGAGAGTCACCACCAATAATGATAGCCCACTCGTCTACAGTGATATCGTTAAGAACTTTGTGGATAACGTCAGTCATGGCATGGTATTCACCTTTCGGGTCACGGGCTGTAATCAGACCGAACTCGTTCATGAATTTCATCAGCTTCGGAATATTAGCCTGTGCTTTTTTGTCCCAAACAGAAGCTGTGTGACATCCTGACTGGTAAGCTCCATCTACAGTAGGGGAGATTACGGTTGCAGCCATAGATTCAAGCTCCTGAGCAGTCATAAGACCTGTGGTATCCTGTGAACCTACGATATTTACTTTTACACGAACATCTGAACCTGCGTGTAATACTTTTCCTGGAGTTACTCCAACAGCATTTCTGTTGAAGATCTTTTCTACAGCAGTAAGTCCTTGCCCTTCGTGAGAAATCTCTTTTGACGGAGCAAAAACAGCAGGAGCTTCAATTCCTAAAAGCTGAGCTGCAAATGTCTGTAGTTTCTTACCGAATACAATGGCATAAGAACCACCCGCTCTGATGAATTCCATCTTCTGCGGAGTGAAAGACTTTGTAAGGTCGATAAGTTCTTTATCTCCGTTGTATAATTTTTTTTCTTTTGTATTTATTGTTAAAACAGTACCTGTTGCTACAGAATAAGCTTCTTCAAGAAAGGGTTCACCGTTTTCGTTAAGAACAGGGTTTCCGTTCTCATCTAATTTCTTTACCCAGTTTTTAAGGTCGATCCCAATACCTCCGGTAACGTCTACTGTGGTAAGGAAGATCGGAGAAATACCATTTGTTCCTCCTACGATCGGAGCAATGTTCACGAAAGGTACATAAGGGCTGGCTTGCTTTCCTGTCCATAGAGCAACGTTATTTACTCCTGACATTCTTGATGATCCTACACCCATTGTGCCCTTTTCAGCAATAAGCATAACGCTTGCATCAGGATGTTTTGCCTGTAAAGCTTTAATTTCTTCCTGAGCCTGAGGAGTGATCATACATTTACCGTGAAGTTCACGGTCTGATCTTGAGTGGGCCTGGTTACCCGGAGAAAGTAAATCTGTAGAGATGTCTCCTTCACCGGCGATATAGGTTACTACTTTGATTTCTTCGGCAACTTCAGGAAGTTGAGTGAAGAATTCAGCTTTTGCGTAGCTTTCGATGATTTCTTTTGCAATTTCGTTACCGCTGTTGAAGGCTTCCTTCAGACGGTTGGTATCGGCTTCATAAAGGAAAACCTGTGTTTTAAGAACGTCTGCTGCTGCTTTAGCAATAGCAGGATCATTACCTAAAGCAAGGTCCAGAAGCACTTCAATAGAAGGCCCGCCTTTCATATGTGATAATAATTCAAAAGCAAATGCCGGGGAAATTTCTTCTACTACGGATTCTCCCAGAATAATTTCTTTTAAAAATTTCGCCTTTACTCCCGCTGCACTTGTTGTTCCGGGTAGTGTGTTATAAATAAAAAATTTAAGAGAATCCGGTCGGTCAGGATTACCTGAGTCTTTAATTTGTGTAATGATTTCGCTTAGTAATTCAGCACCATCAATAGGCTTTGGATGCAGCCCCTGGGTTTTTCTTTCTTCAATTTCTTTGATGTAATCCTTATAAATACTCATAATAGAAGGTCTTTCAAAATTAAAGGTAGCCCTGCCTTTTCTTTACCGGTCTGTATAAATACAGTTTAATGACATTTTGAGTTCTCGCATTTGACGCAACATTAA
The DNA here is from genome assembly GCF_900636535.1 of Chryseobacterium gleum. Taxonomy (NCBI): domain Bacteria; kingdom Pseudomonadati; phylum Bacteroidota; class Flavobacteriia; order Flavobacteriales; family Weeksellaceae; genus Chryseobacterium; species Chryseobacterium gleum. The sequence goes on along the minus strand of NZ_LR134289.1, from coordinate 3,198,827 downwards.
CCGAATAAAGTCAGCATAATCTACACTTTTTTTAAAAGTTTTTTAAAATTATCAAACATTTCAAAATGTTCCCAAAATTACGAAATTTTAGTATTTTATAAGAGTGAAATTATTTAGATTCTTTATAAATATGAATTTTATAATATCTATTTTTGGCCGTATTTTTGTAAACAAATGGAGAATATGAAAAAATTCCTGAATGTTTTATGTGTTTTTATTTCGTTTTTCGTTTTCTCGCAGACAAAATCTGTGAAGAAAACAGGTGTGAAAAAAAGTTCAAAAACTACGGCTAAAAAAGCCAGTACAGCCAATAAGCCGAATCCTGATCTGGTAATCATTAATAAAGATCTCCCGGTTTTGATCCCTAAAAAGAAAGGTGACCAGTTTGGATATGTAAACCAAAACGGAAAATTCATCATTCAACCGGAATATCATATTGCTGTATTTTTTTACGAAGACTGCAACCTTCTGAATTCACCCAACGAAAAAGTGAGAAAATTCGGGACAAAAAATTATGCAACCGTAGAAAAAGATATGGTTTCTTACAGGATAGACCAGTCAGGAAAGAGAGTATACCAATTTAAGGAAGCAGACTTCGGGAAATGTAAATTCGAAGAATATAAGCAGCAGTTATTCCAGGCCTACATTCTCAATGGTTTTTACGGAATCATACAAAAATCAAAGTTTGTGAATGCAGCGGATTACAGACAATATCAGATCTATCCTCAATATCAGTATCTCTTTATCCTGGAAGGAGATGATGTCGCTAATCCTATGATTGTGGCTTCCAATAATGATAAATTCGGGGTTATTGATGTTAACAATAAAATCATCATTCCTTTTGAATATGCCAATATTAAAAGAAATTTCAGCTGGAAACTGGGTAAGATGTTTGAAGTGACAAAAGATGGACAGAATTACTATTATATTGATGCGAACAATAAGACGTACTAGGGAATATAAATAATAATTGATGAATGATACATCTGATAATTCCTGTTTTTTCATGGTATTTTTATCCCGTTGCCCAATATCCCGCACCTCACACCTTGATCTCATATATTTTTTGTAATTTTGCCACTGAAATAAAGGGGTGCTTTAACAGGCTGAGATTATACCCAATGAACCTGGAACAGGTAATGCTGTTTAGGGAACCATTTAAATAATTGATAGATGATTAACGATAAATGACCGATAAGCATCAATTATTATTTGCCATTTATCAATTATCTCGTAATCACCCCTTTTATTCATTAAATGTCAAGATTTATAGAATGAAAGGATTATTTTTTTTAGGGCTTAGTATAGGCTCTGTAGCTTTTATCCAGGCTCAGGATAAAGATTCCCTGAAAATAAGGGAAATTGAAGCGGTCAATTTTACCAAAAGACTGCCGGTAGCAAAGGAAATCATCAACGTACAGAAAGATCTGGACGGGAAAAACCTGGGGCAGGATCTCCCTATTCTTTTGAAAAATCAAACTTCCATTATTTCTACTTCAGATGCAGGAAACGGAGTAGGATATACAGGATTCAGAATCCGTGGTGTTTCGGGAAGTGCAATCAATGTAATGATGAATGGTGTTCCATACAATGATTCGGAAAGCCAGGGAACCTTTTTTGTCAACGTTCCGGATTTAACCAGCTCTGCATCGCAGATTGTGATTCAGAGAGGAGTCGGAACTTCCAATAATGGAGTTTCTGCCTTTGGGGCAAGTATTAATGTTCTTTCTAAAGATCCGGAAGAGAAGTTTTACTTTAAAACAGATGACAGCTATGGTTCATTCAATACTTACAAATATTCAGCAGAAATAGGTTCCGGAAAATTCTGGAAAAACCGCCTTTCCGTAATGGGAAGATATACGCATATTCATTCTGACGGCTATATTGACAGGGCTTCCTCCAATTTACATTCCTATAACTTTACAGCTTTATTTGAAGAAGGAAATACGAAGCTGCGATTAATGGCTTTCGGAGGAAAAGAGAAAACTTATCAGGCATGGAACGGCATTGACCGTAAAACGTGGGAAACTGATCCGAAATTCAATATTTCGGGAGCAATATATGATGCCAGCTGGGAAAATATTGTAGGATTCTACGATAATGAAACCGATAATTACAGACAAAACCATTATCAGTTACTGTGGGAACAGAAATTCAGCGACCGTTGGAATCTTGAAACCACATTTCATTATACAAAAGGAAAAGGATATTACGAAAATTACAAACAGGGAGACCCTTTCTCAAGATACAATCTGCCGGATATTACTGAAGGAGGTGAAACGGTAAAATATTCAGATTTCATCAAAAAAAAATGGCTGAATAACGACTTTTACGGAATTGTTTCCACATTGTACGGGAAGTTTGACAATCTGGACCTGAATTTTGGTGCTGTAGCCAATCAATATTACGGAAGACATTATGGAAATGTTACCGGTGTTTTCTTTCCTCAGATTGATGAAAGTGAATACTACAGAAACCGTTCTGTTAAAAATGAGGTCTCAGGCTTTGCAAAGGCATTGTTCAGACTGGATAATTTTGAGTTTTTTGGGGATTTACAGCTTAGGAAAATCAACTACAATACCAAAATCCTGACAGCAGGTGATGATGAAGGAGCAGATTTAAGCAAAAACTGGCTGTTCTTTAATCCAAAAGCCGGAGTTAATTACAGAATTAACGGCGGTAAAATATTTCTTTCCTATGCTCATGCTCACCGTGAACCCAACAGAGATGACCTGATGGCGAACAATGACGTAAAAGCAGAAAAGCTTCACGATATTGAAGCCGGTTTTGAAAAACAGTTCGGAATAGTGTCGTTTACTGCGAATGTCTATTACATGTATTATGTCAATCAGTTGGTTTTGAATGGAGAATTGAATAATGTAGGAGCATTCATCAGAACAAATTCAGGAAAAAGTTACAGAAGAGGAATTGAAATCGGGGCTTTGGCAAAACTATCCAAACAATGGGAAGTTTCCGGTAATGTAACATTAAGCCAGAACAGAAACCAGGATTTTAATATTCAGAATGGTGATGTACCTAAAAGTCTCGGGAATACCCAGATTTCTTTCTCACCGAATGTGATAGCCAACTTAGGTTTGAAATTTAATCCTGCAAAGAATTTCCAGTTTGCTTTAATGAATCAGTATGTCGGAAAGCAATATCTTGACAATACGGAAGACGCAAATCTTCAGCTTAAAGATTATTTCCTGACAGATTTCAATGCGCAGTACCAGTTTAAAATTGCCAATAATGAAATTGCCTTAAAACTTCTGGTGAATAACCTGTTCAACAAAAAATATGTCAACAACGGATCTGTTTATGAAGGACAGCCTTATTATTTTTCACAGGCAGGCACTAATTTCATGTTTGGGATAAGCTGGAAAATACAATAATTGGTAAAATGGCAAAAGGTAAAATGGTAAAAGACCGGATATAAAGATATTTAAATTTACAAATCGGCCTTTTTGCCTTTTAGCAGATTTACCCTTTTTAAGCTTGAAAAAAGAAGTTTAATTAAAAGTATATCTATTTTAATACATAATAATTAAAGGACTGTTTCGGCAGTCTTTTTTTATAAAGGTTAAATATCCTGAAAAGTCATGAAAAAGTTATAAATTTGCTGCCAAATGAATATTTCAGCATACATTTTAGAATACTTAAAACAATTTGGAACTGCCACGGTTCCAGGCTTTGGGGTGTTTTCACTGAAAAATTCTAAGGCAATTATCAATTCCGAAAACGGGAGCATCTTACCTCCGGCCAGTCAGATAGAATTTACCATAGACTATGAAGTGCAGGCCGAAGATCTTACTGCTTTTATTGCAGAGCAGAAACAGATGTCCCTGGAAGCTTCAAGAAGTGATCTGAAAATCCAGACTGATTTCTGGAAGAAAAAACTTCAGGCTGAGCAGATTCTTGAAATTCAAAACCTTGGAACAGTCTTCATTGAAGAAGGACATACTCATTTCAAGGGAAAAAGAATAGAATCCGGCCGCCCGGACTTTTACGGATTGGAAGAGATCCGCTTATCAGATATTAATAACGGGGAAAAGGTAAATACTTCAGTTAACCGCGAGAAAGATTTTAAATTCAGAAAAACAATTCTCTGGATTTTCCTTCTGATTATTCCGGTTCTGGGAATTTTATACCTGGCATTTACCCAGCAGGAGCTTCTTTTTGGGAAAAAATCTTTCAATAATGTTTCCGTACAGACCTCTACTCACAGAATTGTAAAAGATACGGTGAAAGTGATGGCACATACCCCGGAAACGCCCGTTTCAGATTCTTTGAAAAAAGATTCATTAGTAAAATCTGTCGGAAAAGGCGTAAAACCTGCTCCGGCTGTTCCAAACAACACTAAGACTAGATGGCAAAAATAAAAAAAGCGTCAGAATCCCTGACTATTATGACCAATATCGTTCTTCCGAACGAAACCAATTCTTTAAGAAACCTTTTCGGTGGTGAGCTTTTGGCAAAAATGGACCGTTGTGCGTCTATTTCTGCAGCAAGACACTGCGAGCGAAGAGTAGTAACAGCTTCTGTAAACCATGTATCTTTCAATCATCCGATTCCGGAGGGTGGAGTTGTGGTTTTGGAATCCAAAGTTTCCAGAGCATTCTCTACTTCGATGGAAGTATATGTGGATGTATGGTTGGATGATCCGATCAATCAGAAGAAAGTCCACACGAATGCAGGTATTTATACTTTCGTTGCAGTGGATGAATTCAACCGTCCGATTCCTATTCCTGAAATGATTCCTGAAACGGATGAGGAAAAAGAAAGATTTGCGGCTGCATTCCGTAGAAAAGAACTTTCACTGATTCTTTCCGGAAGAATGAAACCTTTGGAATCTGTAGAACTTAAAAAGTTATTCCAGGAACCGCAGGAGTCTAAGAAAGATAAAAAGTAAACTTAAACACAAATAACACGAATGACTGGCACAAATTTTCACAAATGATTTGTACCCGATCAAATGGAAAAAAATAATATGGATATTTCTGAAAATGATATATCAAAAATTGTTTACGAAGCAGGATATATAGTTCATAAACCTTAGGGCCAGGACTTTTGGAAAGTGCTTATGAAGAATGCCTGTTTTATGAATTAAATAAACATGATATTCTTGTAGAAAGACAAAAGCCGATGCCATTAATTTATGATGAGGTCAAAATGGATGTGGGTTACAGGCTTGACTTTTTGATTGAGAAAAAATTTGTGCTGGAAATAAAATCTGTAGAATCACTACAGGATATTCATTTAGCTCAAATACTTACCTATCTCCGCCTCAGTAATTGTAAACTTGGAATGTTGATTAACTTTAATACACTTCAGTTTAAAAACGGTGTTAAAAGAGTAATTAATGGAACATTATAATTTGTGTTATTTGTGAAATAAATTAGTGTCATTCGTGTTTAAACTATGAAAATACTTCTTTTAGATAAAAACCATCCTCTCATCACTGAACAGCTTTTGGCTAAGAATTTTATCCTGGAAGAGGATTTCACGTCGTCCTATGATGAGGTTTGTAATAAAATTGAAAACTATGACGGAATTATCATCAGAAGCCGTATTCCATTAGATAAGAACTTTCTGGAAAAAGGTAAAAACCTGAAATTTATCGCAAGAGTAGGAGCCGGAATGGAGAATATTGATATACCTGTCGCTGAAAGGCTGGGAATTCAACTGATCAATTCCCCGGAAGGAAACAGGGATTCGGTAGCTGAGCACGTGGTAGGAATGTTGCTTGTTATCATGAACAGGCTTTTCATTGCCTCCCAGGAAGTGAAAAACGGGATCTGGAAACGTGAAGAAAACAGAGGTGATGAATTGTTGGGAAAAACAGTCGGGTTGATCGGATATGGAAATATGGGTAAAGCAACTGCCAAAAGACTTTCCGGATTCGGATGTAAAGTAATTTTCCACGATATCCTTCCGGGACTTTCAGATGAATTTGCAACACAGGTTTCACTGGAAGAACTGAAACAGTCTGCAGAAGTTGTAAGTTTACATATTCCTTTGACTTCGGAAACGCATTACCTTATTGATGAAAGCTTCATCACAGAAATGAAAAATGATTTTTACTTTGTCAATACAGCAAGAGGAAAAAATGTGAAAACTAAAAGCTTAGTAGAAGCATTGAAAGCCGGAAAAGTAAAAGGTGTATGTCTGGATGTACTGGAATATGAAAAGTCTTCTTTCGAACATCTGGAAGCAGAAAATGAGGATTTGAAATACCTTCTTGAGTCAGAAAAAGCCATTGTCACTCCACACATTGCCGGCTGGACCCATCAGAGTAAAGAAAAGCTGGCGCAGTTTATTGTAGATAAAATTGTAGCTTCGTATTGCTAGACAAGTAATATGAAGTAATAAAAGGTAAAAAGGCGAATTTGCAAAAGGGTGAATTCGTCTTTTTATTTTTTGTTACTAATCACTCATTTTTATTTCTCTATTCATTTATGTTAAATAATTCATAATATCCGGCTCATATTTATTATTTATTTTGAGTTTTATTAAATTGCCGCTCATTTTTGAATCTCATGACGACGCGTAATTTACTACTTATCTTAACTGTTTTTTTATCTCTGTTTTCTTGTAAAAAAAAGTCTGAAGCTAAAGAAGTTTCAGTAGAAAATACCACCAATCTTCCTAATTACGGAAGCGTAGATCTGGGAAATGTTTTCACAAAAGCTGACGGACAACTCCTGAACAGACAGTCAACGGTAAATTACATCGATCAGTATTATAAAAAAGTTTGGGAAGGAGGAGATCTCAGCGGTGGAATTCTTGTTGCCAAAGGGGATGAGATTTTATATGAAAATTACAGAGGTTTCGGAAGAGAAGGAAACCAGATGCCAATCGATAAAAATACACCTTTGCACGTTGCCTCAGTTTCGAAGACGTTAACTGCAATGGCCATGATGAAGCTGATAGAGGCCGGAAAAATAAAACTTACTGATCATCTTACCCAGTTTTTTCCGGGATTTCCCTACCCTAATGTTACTGTACAGACTTTATTGGATCAAAGAAGCGGTCTTCCGAAATACGAATATTTTATTACCAAAATACAGCCTGCTCCGGCAGAACTTTCCAAGCCGTTCATTACCAATCAGGATGTATTGAATATGATCATCAAATATAAACCTGATCTGGCAAGAGATACGGATACAGGATTTATGTATTGTAATACGAACTTTGCTTTATTAGCCCTGTTAATTGAAAAAGTGACCAAAACTCCTTTTCCTCAGGCGATGAAAGAAATGGTTTTCACACCATTGAAAATGAATAATACTTACATTTTCCAGGAAAAAGATATTCCTACCGCTTCACAGTCTTTCTATTACGGAGGAAATAAGCTTTATCCTTTAGATAGGCTAGATCTGATTTACGGAGATAAAAATGTCTACACTACGCCAAGAGATTTGTACAACTTCTCAAAAGCAATGTTTTCAAAAAACTTCCTGAAGCCGGAACTAATGCAAATGGTATTTACTCCTTATAGCAATGAGAAGGCAGGAATGAATAACTATGGATTAGGTTTCAGAATGAAAATATTTGACAATGGTGAAAAACTGACTTATCACAATGGATGGTGGCATGGTACAAACTCTGTATTTGCCCATCTTTTAAAATCTAAAGTGACCATCGTGGCGATTGGGAACAAATATTCAAACAAAGTGTATACAGCTCTTGCTTTATCTGGTTTGTTCGAAGATTTCCCTTTGCAGAAAGATAAGCTTCATACCGTGATGAATGATAATAAAGATTCTTTGAATTCCGGACAGGAAGTTTTTGGAGAATAATGTTTACTTTTGCCTAAACATTTTCATGAAAAGGTTTCTTTTATTATTTGTTATCTGTTTTCTTGTACACTCATGTGCAAGGGTAGGATCACCTGTTGGTGGGCCTAAAGATACGCTGGCTCCGAAATTTTTAAGCTCAAACATTGATACCACAAGAATTAATGTCAAAAGAGATATCCGTGAGCTCCGTCTGGATTTTGACGAATATGTGACATTGAAGGATATCAATAAAAACCTGATTATTTCACCTCCCATCAAAGGGATAACAAGAATCCTTCCTTCAAATATAGCCAACAAATTTGTGTTGATTCAATGGACGGATACTCTTCAGGCTAATACTACCTATAATTTCAATTTCGGGAATTCCATTGTTGATAATAATGAGTCGAATGTACTGAGATATTTCAACTTTGCCTTTTCTACCGGAGATAAACTGGATGATCTTTATATCAGTGGAGAAGTAAAAGATGCATTGGATACCAAAAAGAAAGCCGGTACAACTACTGAAAATAAACTGGTAGTCGGCTTGTATCAGGTGAAAGATACGATGGATTACAAGAAAAAGCCTTACTATATTACGAAGGTAGATGAAGACGGATATTATGAATTAAACTATCTGACTCCCGGGAAATATAAAATCATAGCCTTTGAAGATGAGAACGGCAATTCCATGTATGATCCGGGCAAAGAAAAGGTAGGTTTCCAGAAAGATCCTATCAATGTTGAGAAATCAATTTCGGGGTTAAACTTAAAAGTCTATCCTTCCAGAAAACCGGTGAAATATGTAGAAATGAAAGAGATTGCCGGAGGAGTTTTAATGACGTTTGAAGGAAATCCTGATGAAGTAAAAGTACAGTCGCTGAACGAGAAATTAAAGGATGTCAAAATCACACACAATCCAAAATCAGACTCTGTCAGAATCTGGTTTGATGCCGTAAAAGATAATGTAGGACAGGATGCTAATGAAAAACTGATCTTCACTCATAACAAAGGTCCGAAAAAAGACAGTGCCTACAGTGTTTCTTTATTCTACAGATACAATAAGAAGAATGCCATGGATGTCTTCAGTGATAATGACGGGACTTCAATTGCTCCAAAAGCAGATTTGAAAATTGCATCTAACTATATTATTGATAAAATTGATCCTTCAAAATGGACTTTAAGAGCGAAAGGAGACAGTTTGACAACAATACCGTTTACTGCTAAAATCTCGGAAACGAACCCTTACCAGATCTTGGTTCAATCTGATTTTGTAATGGGAAAAAGTTATGAGCTTACCGTGCCTAAAGAAACGGTATCTTCATTCTTTGCAAAAAATACCCAGTCAAAACGTTTCGATTTTGATGTTGCTAAAGTAGACCAGTTCGGAAGTGTTGAATTTTCCATTTCAAATGCTCCGGAAGCCAATTATTGGATTCAACTGATTGATTCTTCCGACAAGGTGGCATATCAGAAATACACAAAAGGAGATAAGGTAAAGTTTGATATCCTGAGACCTGGGGAATATATTGTAAGAATTCTTGTAGATAACAACGGAAACAAGTATTGGGATGAAGCAGATTTTGCCAATGACATTTTTGCTGAAGATGCTTATATCTTCTATAAAAAAGTGATCGTAAGAGGATTATGGGAAACAAGAGAAGATTGGGACCTGAAAGATACCAGAACACTTGATAGCCCGAAATCATCGACATCAACGTCTGCCACATCGACACCTGCTCCAACTTCAGCACCTGCCTCTGCTTCTGCACCAGAAACAACGGTTCCAGCTGAATCTACGACAACAAAACCCGTGTTGAAAAAAGAATTTAAATCTGGTAATGCTGTTTTAACTCCAGCAAAGTAAGCAATGAAGACTGCTAAGAAAATACTATTCTGGACATTGGTTGCATTTGCACTGATTCAGTTTTTCCCTATTGACAGGACCAATAAACCTGTTGATGCTGCTGTCAACTTTGTTGATGCAAGGAAATCTCCGGAAAAGATCAGGACACTGCTTAAAAATGCCTGTTATGACTGCCATTCCAATGAGACGGTTTATCCGAAATACGCTTTTATTGCTCCCGTTTCATGGTCTGTAAAAAGCCACGTGAATGAAGGGAGGGAGCATCTTAATTTTTCTGTCTGGGGAACATACAATAAGGATCTGAAGGAGAACATGCTTACTAAATCTGTTCAGACGATCCGGAACAGAACAATGCCGATGCCCGGCTATATTGTTTATCATAAAGAAGCCAATCTTTCAGAAGCAGAAAGAGCATTACTGACTCAGTATTTTGAAGAAATGCTGAAGAATAAAACCTATTAATTTCTACAATAAAAAACTCCCGCAGATTTTACAAACTAAGCATATTGTTTAAACAGTAGTATGCCTGATCTGTAAAATCTACGGGAGAATTTTTACAAAAATTATTTCTTTACATAGCCCTCGAAAAATCTCTTCTGGGAATCAAAAGCGATATCCTCAAGATCCAGATTCTGTAAAGGAATCCAGACAGCTTCCGAGATCTCGGAGAGTTCAAGGTTTACCTCAAACTTTTCCGGAACATTGTATTCATAAAAGAGATCAATCGTATTATAATCAATTTCTTTATATTGATATACATTAGGAAGGCTGGTAAGGTATTTCAGGTTGGAAATATCAATATCAAGCTGAAGTTCTTCAAAAAGTTCTCTTTTACAGGTTTCCTCTGCACTTTCTTTAGGGTCTACGAATCCTCCTGCAAGATCGAGTTTACCTTTTTTAGGATCTCTGTTTCTTCGGGTAAGATAAATTTCGTCTCCACATCTGATGACAACCGCTACAGCGCCTGCCACATTATTGTACAAAGTAAAACCACATTCCGGACAGCTCCATTTTTTTTCGCCATCCCAGTGTAAGGACTCCTTGCCGCAGCTTGGGCAATATTTCAATAGTTTCATTGAGTAATATTAATATTTCTCGGGTGATAACTCAAAATAACATCCCTCAATTCTTCAGTTTTCAGGTGCGTATAGATCTCCGTTGTTGTAATACTGGAATGTCCCAGCATTTCCTGAATATAACGTAAATCTGCGCCATTCTGTAATAAATGGGTTGCAAATGAATGTCTGAATGTATGTGGAGATATTTTTTTGTTAACCCCTGCTTTATCTGTAAGTTCTTTAATAATAAGAAATACGATTACTCTGGACATGGATGTTCCACGGCTGTTCAAAAACAGAGTATCTTCATATTTCTTATTGATTTTACCTTTGGAACGTACTTCTTTGATATAACTGTCAAGCAGATCAGCAGTATAGTCAGCTAAAGGAACAAAACGGGTTTTGTTTCCCTTTCCGTGTACCTTGATGTATTGCTCTTTGAAGTTGATATTCGAAATCTTCAGATCAATCAGTTCAGAAACGCGAAGCCCGCAGCCATAGAGTACTTCTATGATGCATTGGTTTCTTTTTCCGAGATCTGTATTGACCTCAATAGCAGCAATAATTTTGTTGATATCAGGAAGGCTTAAAGTATCGGGCAGATATAATCCCAGTTTAGGGCCTTCAAGCAGCGCCGCAGGATTGTCTTCACGGTATTCATCCTCAAGCAGAAATTTGAAAAAGGCTTTAATGGAGGATATCCATCTTGCCTGTGATCTCTCACTGAATTTCTGTTTGGAAAGATTGAAAATGTATTCCTGCAGATTTTCGTAGGCAATAGAGTCCGGACCGACGTTTTCCAGATCCTCTTCTGCGTAATCTTTTAATTTTTTAATGTCCCGAACATAGGCGTCGAGTGTGTTTTCTGAAAAATTCCTTTCGAAACGAAGAAATATTTCAAAATCTTTGATCTTTTCATCCCAAGTCATTTGTGCTTATTTTTTTAGTTCACAGTCCGATATTTGTTCTATTTCAATATTATGGTTTCTCAGGAACGATATTCCGTCGTCATCCGAATACTCATTAATATACACCAGTCTCGTAATTCCTGCCTGTAAGATCAGCTTGCTGCATTCCTTACATGGAGACAGCGTCAGATATAACGTAGCTCCTTTTGCAGATTGAGTAGAAGCGGCCAGCTTTAATATAGCGTTGGCTTCAGCATGCAATACGTACCAGTGTGTTTTCCCTTCTTCATCTTCACAGCAGTTTTCGAATCCCGAAGGAGTCCCGTTGTAACCATCTGAAATAATCATCCTATCTTTTACGATAAGAGCTCCCACCTGTTTTCTCTTACAGTAGGAGAGTTTTGCCCATTCCTGAGCCATTTTTAGATAAGCTTTATCAAACTTATTCATACCACAGCATTGTTTTTTTCGAAATAATTTGGATTAAAGTCTTTAAGAAAGATTAGAAGTTCGGCTTTCTCTTCTCTAGAAACGCAGTAACTCCTTCTTTCTTATCTGCCATTTCAAAAAGTTCGCCGAAATATTTAATTTCAGTTTCAAAACCTTTCTCTGTGTCAGATAGATTCACGGCATTTATTGCCTTTGATATTGCCATTGGTGAATTGTAGGCAATAGTGTTTGCTAATTCTTTAGTTTTGGTTAATAATTCTTCAATAGGGTATACTTCATTCACCAGTCCGATCTCTTTTGCTTTTTGGGCAAGGATCATTTTGGCAGAGAAGATCATTTCGTTGGCAATGCCTTTTCCTACAAGTTTAGGAAGCCTCTGAGTTCCGCCATAACCCGGAATTAAACCAAGTGTTACTTCAGGAAGCCCTAATCTGGCGTTTTCAGATGCATATCTGATGTGGCATGCCATGGCAAGCTCCAAACCTCCTCCTAATGCAAAACCGTTAACGGCAGCAATAACAGGCTTGGACATATTTTCAATTTTATTGAACAATGTATTTTGTCCGTTTCTTGCAAGTTCTTCCGCTCTTTCCTGTCCGAATTCGCTGAATTCCTTGATGTCAGCTCCCGCTACAAAAGATTTTTCTCCACTTCCGGTAAGGATAATTACCCTGCAGGAAGTATCAGCATTAAGCTCATCCAATGCGGAACTGATTTCCTGAATTGTTTTTGCATTTAAAGCATTTAAACTCTCAGGTCTGTTTATGGTAATAATAGATAATTTATCTTCTTTTTTTAATAATATATTCTCGTAACTCATTTTTCCACTTTAAAATATCATCCTTTGCAAATTATGAATTTTTTACAAAAAAAAGGAAAAAATATTATTTTTTTTTCCTTTTTTTTAATTTATTATTCAATATGATTATTTGGAATGATTCATCATATTTGCATCAATATTGACGTTTAACTGAGAAGCCACTTTCATGCCAAGCTCAATGTTGGCGCGGAAAAAGTGACATAACTGACGGTTGATAATTTCGTCTCTTTTAGGCCCGCTGATACCGTTCATACTGCCCACGATGTTTTTGATCAGATGATCTCTGTCTTCCGCATTCATTGCTTTTGAATACAAAAGTCCAGGTTGGGTATAGTGGTCACTGTCATTATCATTTCTGTTGTAGCTGGCAACATGGGCACTGTCTAACTCATATTCGTAGTTTTTATAAGAAGGGTCAGGTTTTATATCATCAAAGCTGTTCGGGTGATAATTTGGTTTATCCTGATAATGGCTTGAGTCTGCCATAAAGCCGTCTCTCTGATAATTGTTGACGGCAAAAGGACATCTGTTCACTTCAAGCTGATGAGAATTTACTCCTACTCTGTAACGGTGTGCATCAGGATAAGAGAATAATCTTCCCTGCAGCATTTTGTCCGGGGAAAAACTAATTCCGTTGATCAGGCTGCTTGGCGAAAAAGTAGATTGTTCCACATGGGCAAAATAATTGACAGGAATTTCATTAAGTTCCATTTCACCTACTTCAATCAGAGGAAAGTCATCATGGAACCATACTTTGGTTACGTCAAACGGATTCCATCTGAAATCTTTTGCCTGTTCTTCTGTCATTACCTGAATATACATCGTCCATTTTGGGAAATCTCCGTTTTCAATGGCATTGCAAAGATCTTCCTGTGCAAAATCAGGATTTTCACCAGCCATTTTTACAGCTTCTTCATCTGTGAAGTTTTTTACACCCTGCTTTGTTTTGAAATGGAACTTTACCCAGACTCTTTCATTTTTATCATTGATCATAGAAAAGGTATGGGATCCAAAACCATGCATATGTCTGTATCCATAAGGAGTTCCTCTGTCTGACATTAATATGAGAACCTGATGAAGAGATTCAGGGTTTAAACTCCAGAAATCCCACATCATGGTGGCGCTTTTTAAGTTTGTTTTCGGCACTCTTTTCTGAGTATGAATAAAATCAGGGAATTTTTTAGCGTCTTTAATAAAGAATACGGGAGTATTGTTCCCTACAAGGTCCCAGTTTCCGTCTTCAGTGTAAAATTTTAAAGCAAAACCTCTCGGATCTCTTGCGGTATCTGCACTTCCTTTTTCACCTCCTACCGTAGAAAATCTTGCGAACATTCTGCATGAGTTTCCTACCTTTGAAAACAGTTTTGCTTTCGTATACTGGCTGATATCGTGTGTTACCGTGAAAGTTCCGTAAGCTCCGCTTCCTTTGGCATGTACTATCCTTTCAGGAATTCTTTCCCTAACGAAGTGTGCAAGATTTTCCTGGAGAATAAAGTCCTGCAGCAATACCGGGCCTCTTGGTCCTACCGTCTGGGAATCCTGATGCTCATAATAAGGTGCTCCGTTACTTAACGTTAATTTTTTAGAATCCATATAATTGATGATTTGAATAATTGTTTTTCTTTTCTAAATCCAAGTGTAAAGGTAATGAATATCAAATTTACTTGAATTTTTAATTGCTAATAGCAAAAACGTTATATCTTTGTAATAGATAATATTAATCAAATGAACATTCAGCAACTGGAGTATCTTATCGCTGTTGATAAGTATAAACATTTTGGTAAAGCCGCTCAGGCGTGTTTTATTACCCAACCTACGTTAAGTGCCATGATACAGAAATTTGAGGATGAACTGGATGTAAAGGTTTTCGATAGGACAACTCACCCGATCCGTACAACGGATGTTGGCCTGCAGATTATTGATCAGGCAAAGGTAATTATTGAGTCTGTCAATGAGCTGAAGAACAAAGCAAACCTCTTGAATAATATTCTGGGTGGAACCATCAATCTCGGAATCATTCCTACCGTTTCTTCTTTCATTCTACCAACGGAAATTTTCAAGTTCCTTGAGGACAATCCGAAAATTCAGATGAATGTAAAAGAAATGACCACTGATAATATTATTAAAGCTCTGAAAGCAGGAGAGCTGGATGCGGGAATTATCTCTACTCCTTATGATACTGCTGACGAGTTTTATCAGGATTTCCTGTTCAACGAAGAGCTGATGATCTACAGTTCCAATACAGAAGCCAATAAGAAGAATTCTTACATCATTCCGGAAGATCTGAATGTAGAAAAAGTATGGCTGCTGGAAGAAGGAAACTGTCTGAGAAATCAGTTTGAAAACATCTGCCACCTGAAAGAAAATACATTAAAGCCTAAGAATTTAGACTTTTTAGCGTCCAATATTCAGACTTTGGTGCATATGGTGGATAAAGTAGGAGGAATCAGTATTCTGCCGGAGCTTGCACTGAGCCAGCTTTCTGAACAGCAGAAGAAAAATGTTTTCAGATTCAAAAAACCTTTCCCATATCGCGAGATCAGTATTATTTATTATAAGCCAACTTTTAAACAAAAAATCATTGATGAATTGTCATATTCTATCAAGAGTTCTTTAGAACTTAAACTGAATTATCACGAAAGTCCGAAAGAATTTGTAAGCATCAAGCCTCAGTAGCAGGAATGTGTTAAAGTGATAGAAATCATCAATTTAAATAAAATTGTAATTAATAAACAAAATTTTTGAGTATTAGGAAAATAGTACTTAAATTTGCTGACGTTTATTACGAGGAAAAATTTGACCTGATTGCAACCTCTATAAAAAAATGCTAAAACAGTATTCTTTTTTCTGGGCAATTTCATTCATATTTTTCGCAAACACTATTTTAAATCTTTAAAAACAAAAGAATTATATGTCTTATTTATTTACATCTGAATCCGTTTCAGAAGGACATCCGGATAAAATTGCCGACCAGATTTCCGATGCATTAATCGATCATTTCTTAGCATACGATAAAAATTCAAAAGTAGCATGTGAAACTCTTGTAACGACCGGACAGGTGGTATTGGCAGGAGAAGTAAAATCTGATGCTTACCTTGATGTACAGACCATTGCCAGAGAGGTAATCAACGGAATCGGTTATACAAAGGGAGAATATATGTTCAATGGAGATTCTTGCGGAGTGATTTCTGCGATCCATGAGCAGTCACCTGATATCAACCAGGGCGTTGACAGAGCTGTAAATGATGAGTCTTTCGAAGCTAAAGCAAATGCACAGGGTGCCGGGGATCAGGGAATGATGTTCGGATATGCAACTAATGAGACGGCTAATTATATGCCTCTTGCACTGGATCTTGCCCACACAATCCTGAAAGAGCTTTCTGCCATCAGAAGAGAAAATAGGGAGATCACTTATCTTCGTCCTGATGCAAAGAGCCAGGTGACAATTGAATATTCTGATGATCATAAACCTATCAGAATTGATTCTATTGTAGTTTCTACCCAGCATGATGACTTTGGAACTGAAGAAGAAATGCTGAACAAGATCCGTGAGGATATCAAAAATATTCTGGTTCCAAGAGTGGTTGCACAGCAAACTGAGGAGATCAAAGCTTTATTTAACGATCAGATCAAATATCATATCAATCCTACAGGAAAATTCGTAATCGGAGGACCTCACGGAGATACCGGTCTTACAGGTAGAAAAATCATCGTGGATACTTACGGTGGTAAAGGAGCTCACGGTGGTGGTGCTTTCTCTGGAAAAGATCCTTCTAAAGTAGACAGAAGTGCTGCGTATGCAACAAGACATATTGCTAAAAATTTAGTGGCTGCAGGAGTAGCTGATGAAGTTTTGGTACAGGTTTCTTATGCTATTGGAGTAGCTGAGCCTTGTGGTTTATACATCAATACTTACGGAACGGCAAAAGTAGATCTGCATGATGGAGATATTGCGAAAAAAGTTTCTGCTATTTTTGATTTAAGACCTTATGCTATTGAGCAGAACTTAAAATTAAGAAATCCTATTTATCAGGAAACAGCTTCTTACGGACACATGGGTAAAGAGCATTATGTAGCTGATAAAACTTTCAACAAAGGACATAAAAATGAGCTTACATTGAAAGATCTTGAATTCTTCACCTGGGAGAAACTTGACAAAGTAGAAGAGATTAAAACCGCTTTTGGAATTTAATTTCTCTTTAAACAATAATAAATGAACTGCTTTATCTCTGGATAAGGCAGTTTTTTTTAATTTTACACCTTATAATATAGAAAGATGATGAATTTTAGAACTGTAGTTGCCATCCTGTCTCTGTTTTTACTAAGTACAGCCGTAAAAGCTCAATATACCATGCATAAAATGATCAGTGTGGGCTATACCTACCAGAATCAAAGTTTTGGCGAAGTAGGAGGTAAATTGCTTTTCCTTAAAAATGATGATTTGATCTACAGATTGGGAGGGTCTGCAATGATGGGATCTGTGGATTCCAAATTTGCCATTATGCCGAAACTGCAGGCTGATGTTCTTCTTAATTTTGAAAAGAATGTGGATTTCTATCATTCATATTATTTTTTAGCAGGTGTTGAAGGAACTAATAAATATATTGCTCCTAAGATTGGAGTTACCTTATTTGGTATGCTGGATCTTACAGGCGGATATGCCTTTCCTATTGGAGATACCCGTCTGAACGGGAAAGAAATGAAAGGGCTTAATGTTAATTTTACATTAAATATCCCTACTGTCTTTATTCACGACATGTTTAAGTGATTTTTTTTAGATTTTTCTCTATAAAATTTAATAATAGGTTAACAGTTATTAAAAAATTATTATATTTACATCATAATAATTTGTACCGCCTATAGAATAGACTCTACTCTAGAACTGTTTTGTTGATACAGCAAAGGCCAGATGAAATATCTGGAGGAATGCCTGTCTGCGAATTATTTATATTGAGAAGAGTTATGAAATCAAAATCGGATAGTTTACTAATTTCCCTTTACCAAAAAGGAGACGAGGGCGCATTATCAACCCTCATTCACCGACATCAGAGAGAACTGTTTACATTCATTTTTTACAAAATTAATGATGAAGATTTAGCCAACGATATCTTTCAGGATACATTCATGAAGATTATTGTGATGCTAAAAGAAGGGCGCTACAACGAAGAAGGTAAATTTATTCTTTGGGCGAAAAGAATTTCCCACAATTTAATCATCGATCATTTCAGGTCAAAAGCCAAGAATATCAAAGTTTCAGAAACTACTTTTGAAACGGATGAGTATTCTATTTTTGATTTAATCAGAGAACCTTCGGAGAATATTGAAGATCAGCTGGTGACCAATCAGATTCAGGAGGATCTTCTGAAGATGCTGCAGTTTTTGCCACAAAACCAGCAGGAGGTCATAAAACTGAGGTTTTTTGATGGCTTGAGTTTCAAAGAAATTGCAGATCATACGGAGATGAGCATTAATACAACATTAGGCAGAGTAAGATATGCTTTGATAAACCTGAGAAAAATCATGGATGAAAATAATATAATATTGACCAGGTAAATAATATTTCAAATAAATTCACGTTTTAAAGAAAAACATACTTCGCCTATGAAAAAAAATGATTCTTTAAAAGTGAAAACTTTGAAACCTAAGAAACAAACAATCGATTTTTTGCTCAACTTTTCTAAAAGCCTTGAAATTGTCAAAAGCAAGAGCAAGAATTACCCTGTCTCGAAAAATTAAAATTACTAACTTTGTGCTGTATGAAAATGCAGCACGTTTTTTTTGACCTGGACAATACGCTCTGGGATCATCGCAGAAATGCCTATCTTACCATCAAAGACCTTTTTGAAAAGCAGGAAATCACTTCAAAGTATCACATTGACTTTGAGGAATTTCACTCTGTTTATCATGATATCAACGAAGAATTATGGGAAAAGATCAGAGACGGAATTATTGGCAAAGAGTATTTGAGAGAACACCGTTTTTATGATTCATTCAAACATTTTGGAATAGATAATAAGGAGCTTGCCTCTTATTTTGAAGAAAACTTCCTTGATAATATTGTGAGTCATAACGAACTGGTAGAAGGAGCAGAGGATGTTCTGGAATATCTGAAAGCGAAAAATTATACATTACACATCATTTCCAACGGATTTCAGGAGGTGACAGAAAGAAAATGTACATTATCCGGAATTGCACCCTATTTTAAAACGATTACCAGTGCAGATTCTGTAGGCGTAAGAAAGCCTAATCCAAGGATTTTTGAATATTCTCTCGGGCTTTCTGAAGCAAGAAAAGAAGAAAGTATCCTGATTGGTGACGATTGGATTGCAGATGCAATGGGTGCTACAGATTTCGGAATGGATGCTATTTTCTTCGATGTATATAAAGAAGATAAACAGAAGGAAGGACTAAAAGCTATTACCCATCTTCAGCAGATTAAAGAATACTTATAAACATAAGAACATAAGTTCACAATATAAAAGCCATTAAGATCATCTTAGTGGTTTTTTTGTTGTAATATTTTCTAAAAAATCAACGCAGACATCTGTGGTTAAATCTTAAATTTTACCGTATTTATTTTTGCCGAAATCATTTTCCCAATTCTTTCCCAAATTGATGATGAACTTTGCTTCAGAATAACAACAGAAAAATGTAATCATATGAAAAATGTAAAGAAAATCACAGGAGTATTGATGATCATGTTTTTATTGATGGGAAGTTTTATTTCTGCACAGGATAGAGCAATCTCTCCCAATCAGTTGCCGAAAACAGCAAAAAACTTTCTTGCTGTCCATTTTAAAGGTATACCTGTAAACTCAGCCATAGAAGACAGGGAAATCTATGGAGTTGATGAATACAAAGTATATCTGACCAATGGAATGAAAATGGAGTTCGACAGCAGCGGAAACTGGAAAGAAGTAGATGGCAAGCACCAGAAAATTCCATATGGCTTTATTCCGGTATCTATCAGAAATTACAGTACGAAGAACTTTCCTAATACCTACATCATTAAAATAGAAAAGAAAAGATGGTCATATAAAGCAGAGCTTTCCAATGGACTGGAACTTGAATTTGACCGAAACGGGAACTTCAAAAAGATCGACGATTAACACTAACACTAAACGCTAAATTTTAATATTATGGTCAACTGGAATATAATAAACAGCAACGGAAGAAAGATTTCTTCTGCTCAGATCAGAAAGAATATAGTTTCATTTATGACAAGGAATTATCCTGGCAGTATCATTGACTCTATTGAAAAAAAATACAATGCTTACAAAATTCATTTGATGAATGGTCTGTATCTTGTTTTTGATGCAGACGGCCGAAATGTGAAATCAAATTAGATTACTTATGAAAAGAGATCTGAGAGAAAAGGGCAGAGCGCATTTCCATTTTGTAGATATCTTATCGGTAATTTATCATATCACTCTTATACTGATCATATTCTCGTAGACTTTCAGATGGGTATCTCTGCCTCCGGCTTCCCTCCTTATAATTTCCTATATTTGATATAAGTTAACCATGCAGCAGAGTAAATAGATCCAGAAATATGAAGATTTTAATAATAGAAGATGAACCCGAACTGAAAGATACCGTACAGAATTTTCTGGAAGCAGAACATTTCATTGTGGAATACGCGGAGAATTACAGTGCCGGGCTGGAAAAAATTATTTCTTACGAATACGACTGTATTTTACTCGATATAATGCTGCCTGACGGAAATGGTATAGATCTGTTGAAGGAGATCAAAAAAATGCATAAGAAAGATCCGGTGATCATCCTTTCTGCTAAAGACTCTGTGGACGATAAGGTTGCAGGTTTGGAAATAGGAGCTGATGATTATCTGGCAAAGCCTTTTCACCTTGCCGAACTTCTGGCCAGAATCAAATCTGTGATCAGAAGAAAAAATCAGGATGGAGAAAATATCATCCGTTACAAAAATATAAGCATTGATCCGGAGAGCAGAATTGTGAAAGTAGGGAATGGAGAGCTTATCCTGAACCGTAAAGAATATGATCTTTTGTATTATTTTGTGATTCATCCTGAAAAGACTTTGCAGAAAACAACATTGGCTGAAGCTATTTGGGGAGATTATATCGATCAGGCGGATAGTCTCGATTTTATTTATTCCCAGATTAAGAATCTTCGTAAAAAATTGAAAACTCTCCATGCAGAAGCAGATTTTCAGGCGGTATACGGAATAGGATATAAATTGATCTGATGAAGACTTCATTAAAATATTACACTATAAAGTACCTGATCATGATCCTGCTGCTGATTATAGCAGTTTGGGCAGGGCTTTTTTATGCCTATATCCTGGATGAAGTACATGATAATGTAGATGATGGTTTAAGGGACAGAAAAATACAGATTATCAAAGCTGTTTATCTTAATCCGCAGCTTTTGAAGAATAATGAGTTTGGATTCAATGAATTTAAAATCAATCCTATTAAAGTTGAAGAATATCAAAACAAAAGCAGGCTTTATAATAAAATGTATTACATGGAGTATGATGATAAAGACCAGCCTTACAGAGTTCTGGAAGCAGACTTTATCGATCAGTTCAAAGGGCATCAGCGGCTTGTTATAAGAACTTCAACGGTGGAGGAAGATGAATTGATATATGACCTTACCACTGCCCTGATTGTGCTTTATATTCTTTTGGTGATAAGTATAGTGGTAGTCAACGGATATTTGTTGAATAAGGCAATGAAACCCTTCTATCAGATTCTGGATAAGCTTAAAAAATATCAATTTGGAATTCCTTTTTCCCGGGAAAAGTACAATTATAAAATCACTGAGTTTGAAGAATTAGACAAAGCAATCAATGAAATGATTGAACGTAATGAGCTTGTTTTCTATCAGCAGAAGCAGTTTATTGAAAATGCGTCTCATGAACTTCAGACTCCTTTGGCTATTGTGATTAATAAAATTGATCTGATGATCCAGAATGATGATCTGGATAAAAAGAACCTTACTTTTCTTACCGGGGTGAAGAACGACCTGAGAAGAATGGTAGGTTTAAATAAATCTTTATTAATGCTTTCCAAAATTGAAAACAGTCAGTTTAACAAAACTTCAGATGTTGATTTTAACGGAATGGTTACCCAGCTGGTTCAGAATTACGAAGATTTTATCGCTTTTAAAAAAGTAGAGGTCAGTATTATTGAGAAAGGAAAATTTATAGCCGATTTCAATCAGGATCTGGCAGATATTCTGTTGTCGAATCTTCTTAAGAATGCCGTCAAATACAATAATGAGGAAGGTATTCTAAACATTATCATTGAAAATAACAGAATAACATTTCAAAATAGTGGAAGCCCTGTGCCTCTGGATACGACAAGGATATTTAACAGATTCTATAAGCAGGGTTCAGATCATACTTCTACTGGATTGGGGCTGTCTATCGTTAAAACTATTATCAGGCAGTATCCGGGATGGGAAATTAACTATGAATATGCAGATCATATACATTACTTTATTCTCACTAAAAATAACAGCAGCTATATTAAATAGAAAAGCCTTTCAAAACGAAAGGCTTTCTTATGATAAAAAACTTAGCATTAAAATCCTAAGCTTGTTCTTACTCTTTTAAGAGTTTCCTGAGCAATAGGTCTGGTTTTCTCAGCTCCCTGTTGCAGCTTTGCCTCAAGCTCATCAAGATTGTTCATATAGTAGTTGAACGTTTCTCTTTCCTTCTCAAAACGTACCAGAATCAAATCCAGTAATTCCTTTTTAGCATGTCCGTACCCGAAGTTTCCGGCAAGATACTTAGCTCTTAATTCCTCGGTTTGTTCCGGAGTAGCAATCAGCTGATAAATGGCAAAAACTTTATCCGTTTCAGGATCTTTAGGGTCTTCTAAAGCTTTAGAATCCGTTTCAATGCTCATCACCTGTTTTTTAAGTTCCTTTTCCGGTAAGAAAATATTGATGATATTTCCTCTGGATTTTGACATTTTCTGGCCATCTGTTCCGGGAACATATTTGGTGTCTTCCTGAAGTTCAGACTGTGGCAATACAAGAATTTCACCCATCTGATTGTTGAATCTTGACGCGACATCTCTGGCGAACTCCAGGTGCTGAAGCTGATCTTTTCCAACAGGAACAATCTCTGCATCATACAGCAAAATATCTGCAGCCATCAGAATAGGGTAAGTAAACAAACCTGCATTCACATCCTGAAGTCTGTCCGCCTTATCCTTAAATGAATGAGCCAATGTTAATCTTTGATAAGGGAAAAAACATGATAAATGCCAAGAAAGTTCACAGGTTTCAGCGATATCGCTTTGTCTGTAGAAATATGTTTTTTCAGTATCCAGTCCACAAGCAAGCCAAGCCGCAGCAATCTCGTAGGTATTTTGTCTTAAAGTCTGCGCATCCTTAATCTGTGTAAGTGTGTGAAGATTCGCAATAAATAAAAATGATTCATTTCCTTCCTGCTTGGATAGTTCGATCGCAGGAATAATGGCCCCTAATAAATTTCCAAGATGGGGTGTTCCGGTGGCTTGAATGCCGGTAAGAATTCTTGACATTGTTTACAATTTATATTTAAAAAATTAATGAATAGCAAATTTACGAGGTTTGAGGGGAATAACGAAAGATAAAAGATAAAAGATAAAAGATAAAAGATAAAAGATAAAAGATAAAAGATAAAAGATAAAAGATAAAAGATAAAAGATAAAAGATAAAAGATGTTGTTATTAAAATTCAATAGGGGTGGGCTTTAGCCCAGCCAGCTTAAAATTCAACATCCATCCATTGGCTTTAGCCAAAATCAATCAATCTTTCTCAATCATCTGTGACCATTCGTGCAATCCGTGGTTGAAAAAAATTAAGGAATCGCAATCTTCTCCCCTCCGAATTTCGGTTCTACTCCGAAAAGAAGATCCCAATATGCCTTAGCTTTGGCTGCATACTCTCTCATATTAGTCTTTAACCCTGCATACTTATTCACATCAGCTGCATTGTACCCAAAGGCTTCCATTCCATTTTTTCGGGCCAGAAAAACGGCTCTTTCATTATGGAACTTCTGAGAAATGATGATAAGTTTTGTCTGGCTGAAAATATCCTTGGCTCTTACTACAGAATCCAGTGTCCTGAATCCGGCATGGTCTAAAATAATTTTATCCTTTGGAACTCCTTCCTGTATCAATGCAAACTGCATATCCTCAGGTTCATTATAATCTTTGGTACTGTTGTCGCCACTGACAATAATGTATTGTATTTTTCCGCTTTTGTATAAATCAGCTGCAGCTTTTATTCTGTTGTAGAAATAAGCATTTGGCTGTCCGTTGTTCAGAAGTTTCCCGGTTCCCAGCAATAAACCTGTTTTGGCTTCAGGCAGATCAGCAATATTATAAGAAACGAAAGACTCACTCTCTTTTTTGATGCTGTAATTCGCCCAGGTAATAAAAATAATTCCTGCAACCAGAAGAAGCAGGAAAATTTTAAAAATATTTTTGATTATTTTTTTCATCCGAAATACATCATTTTAAAACTCCAGGCCGTTCGGGAAAGCTTTTTTTCTGAATATCAATAAGAATGCTGCCCCTACAGTAATCGCAGAATCCGCAACATTGAAAATATATTTGAAGAACTCAATGTGTTTTCCGCCTATCAAAGGCCAGCTTTCAGGAACATACCAGTCTACCAGCGGGAAGTGCAGCATGTCTACCACACATCCTTTCATAAACGAAGAATACCCATGTCCAAAAGGAACAAGCTTAGAGACTCCACCGTAATCCAGCCATCTGTCAACACTGGCATCATAAATGCTTCCGCTGTCGAAGATCATTCCGTAGAACATTCCGTCAATAAGGTTTCCTATCGCCCCTGCAAAAATGATTGCCATTGGAATCAAAAGATAGTTGGAGGCACCTTCTTTTAACCATTTTTTAAACATATACAGCATTCCTCCGATCAGGAAAATTCTTAGGATAACAAGAAAATATTTTCCGATAATACCTCCGAAATGAAACCCGTAAGCCATTCCCGGATTCTCAACAAAAGTAAGTTTGAAACCCGGAAAAACAGAAACACTGTCACCCAGTCCAAAATGAGTTTTAATATAAATTTTTGAAGCCTGGTCAATTAACAACACTAAAAAGGTTATCGCTAAAATCTTTTTCATTACTGTCCTTTAGGTTTTGAAGGCTTTGCTGCCGGCTTTACATTTTTGTTGTCGCTTGCTTTCTTGACTACTTTCTGTCCGTTGAACGAGCTTTTAACGTGAGCTTTTTCAAATTTAATGCCCATTTCCTTCAGAACACTTTTCAGTGCACTCAGCTCCATAGAATTTTTAGGATGTACTATGATAGATTCCATTTCTTTTATTTAATTGTTACATTTTAGACAGTTCATCGAGTCTCTTTCTGTCTTTCTCAGAGAGATCATTCACTCCGTTTTTGCCCATTTTGCTCAGAAGTCTGTCGATTTCTTTCTCCCGCTCCCGTTTATCAGAATTGAATTGATCATCAATAGTATAGTTTCTCTGCGGATCAGGAAAAAATCTGTTTTTGATCCATGCTCTGTTGAAAAACAACAATACTCCTGCGATGATAACGCCCAAAATTAATAATTCGCTCATGGGTATACATTAAAAATTAGGTTTATAAAGTATCCGTAAATACGATATAAACCCAATATTATTTTACAAACCTTACGGCTATTTCTGCATATTTTTCGCTTCGATGCTCAGCGTAGCGTGAGGAACAGCCAGAAGTCTTTCCTTAGGAATCAGTTTTCCTGTCACTCTGCAAACACCGTACGTTTTGTTTTCGATTCTGATCAAAGCATTTTTAAGATCACGCACGAATTTCTCCTGTCTTCCTGCCAAAATAGAATTCTGCTCTTTGCTTAACGTTTCTGCTCCTTCTTCAAAAGCTTTGAAAGTAGGAGAGGTATCATCCGTCCCGTTATTCTGGTCATTGATGAAACTTTCTCTGATAAGCTGAAGATCTTTTTCTGCTTTTTCTATTTTTTCTTTAATGATCGCTTTAAATTCCTGTAAATCAGCATCGCTGTATCTAACTCTTTCGTCTGACATATTCTTTCTCTTTTTTAATAAAATTATGAAATGGAATTTGAAATACAATAACTACATGTTAATTTTTTTCAATATTTATCTTAAAATTAACCTCATCTATTTCGATTTCGTTAAAATTTGAAAGTGAAGATACAATTTCTATTTTATTTGACAAGACTTCAGAAGAAATATATTCCTCATTTTTCTTAATATCATTCAAGAAAGGAGAGCTTTCTTCCAATGCAATTGAAATTTTGTCTGTCAGTTCAAAGTCTTTGTCTTTTCGCAGGTTTTGAATTCTGTTAATGAACTCTCTTGCGATCCCTTCAGATTTTAACTCATCGGTTAAGGTCAAATCTAATGCCACAGTTGTTTTTCCGTCAGAAGTTACTGTCCATCCCGGGATATCTTTGGTAGAAATCTCTACATCATCAAGGGTAATTTCATATCCCTGAACATCTGTTTTTCCTTCTTTTTCTAGACGGGTAATCTGTTCTGCACTAAGATTAGCAATCTCTGCACCTACCATCTTCATGTCTTTTCCTAATTTAGGACCAAGCGCTTTGAAGTTAGGTTTTATCTGCTTTACAATTAAGTGGGATGCTTCTTCAGCATTAATTAACTGTAATTCTTTTACGTTTACCTCCTGCTTGATCAGGTCTGCAACAGCAAGAATCTGTTCTTCTGTTTTAGAATCCAATACAGGAACCAATACTTTCTGTAACGGCTGACGAACTTTTACATTTTCTTTCTTTCTCAGAGAGAAGACCATACTTGTAATGTTCTGAGCCAAATGCGTTTTTTCAACCAGATCCTGATCAATTAAGTTTTCATCAGCTACCGGGAAATCAGTAAGGTGTACAGATTCACAGTTTTCTTTTCCTGTTACTTTATTCAGGTCCTGGTACAATTGATCCATAAAGAATGGAGCAATAGGAGCGGAAAGCTTGGCTACTGTTTCAAGACAAGTGTATAAAGTCTGGTAAGCAGAGATTTTGTCATCAGAATATTCTCCTTTCCAGAAACGTCTTCTGCATAGTCTTACATACCAGTTACTCAGGTTGTCATTCACAAAAGTGCTGATCGCTCTTGCTACTCTTGTCGGTTCATAATCTTCATAGAATGCTTTTACTTCCTTGATCAGAAGATTCAGCTCAGAAAGGATCCATCTGTCGATTTCAGGACGGTTTTCCACTTCTTTTTCTGAATAGTTGAAGCCATCCACATTCGCATACAAAGCAAAGAATGAATATGTATTGTAAAGGGTTCCGAAGAACTTTCTTCTTACTTCGTCGATTCCTTCAATGTCAAACTTCAGGTTTTCCCAAGGGTTGGCATTGGAGATCATATACCAACGGGTAGCATCCGGCCCGTAAACAGCAAGTGTTTCGAATGGATCTACAGCATTTCCTAAACGTTTTGACATCTTTTGTCCGTTCTTATCCAGAACAAGACCGTTACTCATTACATTTTTGTAAGCAACTGAATCAAACACCGCAGTTCCGATGGCGTGAAGCGTATAGAACCATCCACGGGTCTGGTCAACACCTTCCGCAATGAAATCAGCCGGGAATGCTTTGTTATTGTCAATTAATTCTTTGTTTTCAAAAGGATAATGCAACTGTGCATAAGGCATAGACCCTGAATCGAACCAAACATCAATCAGGTCGCTCTCACGTTTCATTGCTTTTCCTGAATCAGAAACCAATACCACTTTGTCTACTACATTTTTGTGAAGATCCACAAGCTCATAGTTAGACTCTGCCATATTTCCGATGATGAAACCTTTAAACGGATTTTCAGTCATCAGTCCAGCTGCAATTGATTTTTCGATTTCGTTGTATAACTCTTCTACAGAACCTATGATTTTTTCTTCTTTCAGGTCATCCGTTCTCCATATTGGCAACGGAATACCCCAATATCTTGAACGGGATAAGTTCCAGTCATTTACATTTTCCAGCCAGTTGGCAAAACGTCCCTCTCCGGTAGCTTTTGGCTTCCAGTTGATCTCTTTGTTCAGGTTAACCAATCTGTCTTTTACAGCGGTCATTTTCACAAACCATGAATCCAGCGGGTAATACAATACCGGTTTGTCTGTTCTCCAGCAGTGTGGATAAGAGTGGACATATTTCTCTACTTTGAAGGCCTTGTTCTCCGTTTTCAACAGGATCGCAAGTTCTACATCCCATGATTTCTCAGGAGCTGTTCCTTCATCATAATATTCGTTTTTGATATATTTTCCTGAAAACACCTCTGGAACATTTTCTCCTTTGATGAATCTCCCCTGTAAATCTACCAATGGGACAAGGTTGTCATTTTCATCTTTTACCAACATAGGAGGGATCTCAGGCTGAGCCATCTTAGCAACTCTCGCATCATCTGCACCAAAAGTAGGTGCTGTGTGTACGATACCGGTACCGTCTTCTGTTGTTACGAAATCTCCTAAGATAACTCTGAACGCATTCTCAGGATTATCGTTTGGTGTAAACCACGGAACTAATTGCTCATATCTTGTGTCAACTAGTTTTTCTCCGGTAAATTCTTTTAATATTCTGAAAGGAATTACTTTAGTCTCCGGAGTATAGTTGGCAAAATCCTCATCTGTACCTTCTGCATATTTTTTACCGAAAACTTTAGGTAAAAGAACACTTGATAAAACTACAGTTACAGGTTCAAATGTATACTGATTGAAGGTTTTAACCAAAACATATTCAATATCTCTTCCTACGGTAAGAGCCGTATTGGATGGAAGCGTCCACGGAGTTGTCGTCCATGCAAGGATATGTACATCCCCGTCAACATCGTTGAACAATGCCGAAGAGTCTTTCTTCACTTTAAACTGAGCCACAACGGTAGTGTCAGAAACATCACGATAGGTTCCAGGCTGGTTAAGCTCATGAGAAGAAAGTCCTGTTCCTGCTTTTGGAGAGTAAGGCTGGATCGTGTAACCTTTGTACAATAAGTTTTTATCATACAATTGCTTCAACAGCCACCAAACGGTTTCCATATATTTTGACTTGTACGTGATGTACGGATCATCAAGGTCTACCCAATATCCGATTTTCTCCGTAAGGTTATTCCAGACATCGGTATAACGCATTACTGCTTCACGACAAGCTTTGTTATAGTCTTCAATAGAGATTTTTTTGCCAATATCTTCTTTAGTGATTCCTAATTCTTTTTCTACACCCAGTTCCACAGGAAGACCATGCGTATCCCAGCCTGCTTTACGAAAAACCTGCTTTCCGTTCTGAGTCTGGTAACGGCAGAAAATATCTTTCAATGCTCTTGCCATTACGTGGTGAATTCCAGGCATACCGTTTGCTGAAGGCGGACCTTCATAAAAAACAAACTCAGGATTTCCCTGACGAATCTCAACACTCTTATTGAAGGTTTTATTTTGTTTCCAAAATTCCGCTACATTCTCTGCTACGTCAATAAGGTTGAGGTTTTTGTATTCTTTAAATTGGCTCATTGTAAATATCTCAATATCGTTGATTAATTAAGTCTGCAAATTTACTAAAATTTGTCGGTTTATAATATATGTTTTATTTTGATATCATCTATTAAAAAGTTCAATTTCAGAAATATAAATAAAATGTAGGGTAAAAGTGAATGGTGAATGGTGAATAAGTGAATTTTTCTGGGTGTTATTTATATAAAATTTAGCGTAATTTATTCAATAAGCGCGGGCTTTAGCCCGCTTAAACAATAAAGGCAAATCCAAGGCTTAATGATTGCGCAAAGTTCATAAAGATCGTAAGAATGGGTTAACATTGTTCGCAAAGGCGTTTCATTCAGCAGATGAATACGGGTAAAAAACAAAATTGGTTTGAAAAAGGCTAGTGCAGCAACCGCTTATTGGCCGGAATTTTGTACATTTAAGTAGACCTATAAACCCAAATGCTGTATGAAAATCTTTACCAAACTGATGGTTGCTATCTGTTTTATCCATACCATCATCATAAACGCTCAGAATAATTATCCTCAAAACTATTTCCGTAACCCGTTAAACATTCCCATGCAGTTGGCGGCTAATTTTGGTGCTATCAGGACGAACCATTTTCATATGGGACTTGACTTAAGAACCAACAGTCAGGAAAATTTACCGGTTCTGGCTGCAGCAGAAGGCTATGTAAGCAGGATAAAAGTAGAAAGATATGGTTTCGGTAATGCAATCTACATCACTCATCCCAACGGTTATACCACAGTATATGCCCACCTGAATAAATATTTCAATAAACTTGATGAATATGTAAAGGAAAAGCAGTACAAAGACGAAAAGTGGGAACAGGATATTACCTTTCAACCCGGGCAGTTTCCAGTGGAAAAAGGACAACAGATTGCATTGAGTGGAAATACAGGAGGTTCGGCGGGTCCGCACCTGCATTTTGAGATAAGGGATACCAAAACAGAAGAATGCCTTAATCCTCTATTGTTTGGATTTAATATTCCGGATTCTGTAGCTCCCATTATCAGTGGATTGTATTGGTATGACCGTAGATTCAGTACATATGAGCCCGGAGCAAACGGAATTGCAGTGAAAAAAGCGGGAAGTAGTTACACTGCAGATGCTGTAAGAGTCAGTTCACCGAAGATAAGTTTCGGAATTAAAGCTGTAGATAAAGCTAATCAGGGATTTAATCTTGGGATTTATAATGCTGAACTATTGATGGATGGTAAACTGATGTACAGTTTTAAAATTGATAAAGTACATTATGATGATACCCGATATATCAATGGTTGTATAGATTATACGAAATTCATCAGAGACAAAGTAGGAATTCAGCATCTGTCTGCTTTGCCGGGGATGAAACTGCAAAATTATAGCGTGCCTGAACTTTCAGGAATTATCAATCTTCAGGATGAAGATGTTCACAATATCGAAATTGTTGTAAAGGATGTAAAAGGTAATACGAGCAGATTAACTGCCAGAGTTCAGTTGAGTAATGCAGGAAGCGGAATTGCATCTTCAGGTAAAACAGTTGTACCTAATGAAGGAAAAACGCTAACAACGGAAAATGCAGAAATCAGTTTCAGTAAAAATGCACTCTATGATGCTGTAAATTTCAATGCCTATGAAAAAACGTCCGCTAATCCGGATGCAGCTTCGAACAGTATTGTTTTGCATAATCCATATATTCCTGTTCATGATGACTATACTTTGAAAATAAAAACCAATAGGAAATTATCCAATGCAGAAAAAGACAAAGCTGTTATTATTCTTGATTACGGAAGTGACAAAGATTTTGTAAAAGCAAAATGGAATGCTGACCAGGCAGAAGGACGATTTAACAGATTGGGTACAGCGCAGTTGGTGATTGATAATACTCTGCCATCCGTTTCGCCAGGTTGGAATGATGGTGCTTTGGTCAGCAGTAGTTCTTTGAGACTAAAAGGAACAACAAAAGTGGGAGATATTGTTTCATTCCGGGCCGAACTGGACGGAAAGTGGCTAAGGTTTGCCCGTGTAAAAGATGATTTTGTGTATATCTTTGATGAAAAATGTTCAAAAGGATCAGGCTCTCATACTCTAAAAGTAACCACGATCAATACCGCAGGAAATACCAACACACAAATTTTTACATTCCGTAGATAAATAATCTTTAATGTTTCAATCTTTCAATCTTTTAATTTTAATTAAATAAATTTGCTTTTTAAAAATTAAAATCATTGGAATTTCATCCGTCAATTGAGAAAGCAGGGATTCAGGAAATCAAAAAATTTCAGGAAGAAAAACTTCATGAACTTTTGGTCTACCTGGAAAGCCATTCGCCTTTTTATCAGAAGCTCTTTAAAGAAAATAATATTAATACTGCTGACATTCTTACGCTGGAAGATCTTCAGAAGATTCCTACCACCACAAAGAATGATCTTCAGCAGCACAATCATGATTTTTTCTGCATAACACCTGATAAAATTGTTGATTACAGTACCACTTCCGGAACATTGGGAGATCCTGTGACATTCGGATTGTCCGACGGTGATCTTGAAAGACTTGCCTATAATGAAGCGATTTCTTTTGCCTGTGCAGGAATTCAGAAAGGAGATGTTGTGCAGATGATTACCACCATCGACAAACGTTTTATGGCAGGACTTGCTTATTTTTTAGGCTTAAGAAAAATGGGGGCAAGTGTGGTGAGAATGGGACCGGGAATTCCTGAACTGCAATGGGATTCTATTTTCAGATACAAACCAAAATACCTGATTACAGTGCCTTCTTTTCTGCTGAAAATGATTGACTATGCCGAAAAACACGGTTTGGATTATAAAAATTCAAGTGTGTATGGAGCTGTGTGTATTGGAGAAAGCATCAAAAATCAGGATTTTACAGATAATATTCTTTCCCAGAAGATCAAAGAAAAGTGGGATATAAAGCTTTTTTCCACCTATGCTTCTACCGAGATGAGCACCGCTTTTACAGAATGTGAATTTCAGATCGGAGGACATCACCATCCGGAACTGATCATTACAGAAATTCTGGATGATGAAGGCAATCCTGTAAAAGAAGGAGAGAGTGGTGAGCTTACCATTACAACTTTAGGGGTGGAAGCCATTCCTTTATTGAGATTTAAAACAGGTGATATCGTAAAAGCTCACTATGAGCCGTGCCAATGTGGAAGGAATACGATGAGGTTAGGACCTGTGATAGGTAGAAAACAGCAGATGATCAAATATAAAGGAACAACGCTGTATCCGCCGGCAATGAATGATATCCTGAATGATTTCAACAATATTTTATGCTATCAGATTGTTATTCAGGCCAACGAAATAGGACTTGATGAAATTATCATCAAATTAAGCACAGAAGAAGGGCATGAGACTTTTGTAAATGAAGTCAGAGATCACTTCCGGGCAAAATTGAGAGTAAGCCCAAAAATTGAAATCATTGATTTTGATATATTATCTAAAACAGTTTTTAATCCAAACAGCAGGAAACCAATCACATTTATTGATTTAAGATAAATTTAAAATAAAGAGTCAATAGAAACTTTCTTTTATAATATCTTTGGGCTCTTAAAATAAAAGCTAATACCCTATGAAAAAATTATTATTGCTGGTCTTTTTAGTTATCATGACTACAGCTTTCGGACAGGAGAAAATGAAAATAGTTGCCGGAAGTCTGGGTGTTTTGAAAGATCAGACCGAAGTAAATGTTGAGGTGAAATTTGAGAATGTACTATTTATGAAAGAAAATATTACAGAAGCTCAATACCTCGAAAACAGAAAAAAACAAGTTATTGAAAATCCCAAAAGAG
Organism: Chryseobacterium gleum; assembly: GCF_900636535.1. Classification (NCBI taxonomy): domain Bacteria; kingdom Pseudomonadati; phylum Bacteroidota; class Flavobacteriia; order Flavobacteriales; family Weeksellaceae; genus Chryseobacterium; species Chryseobacterium gleum. Next base: position 3,165,660 of record NZ_LR134289.1, on the reverse strand, counting down.
GCGAAGAAGCCTGGAAAAAATGGATTGAAGAATGGGAAAAATATAAAAAGGAATATTATGTGGATTATTTCGCAAAAGGATTGAATAAAACTTACAAAAATATTTCATTTAAAAAAGACGCAGCCGCAAAATATACCCTGTTGGTGGAGACAAATTGGATTTTTCCTGGCTGGCATGCCGGAATTACAGCAATGACTGCCGAAATAACCGGGAAAATAAAACTGGTGGAAACCGATAATCCTTCTACTGTTTTAGCAGAAATAGAGCTTAAAAAGTTTGATAAATTTGTGCAAAATGAAGAATTTGTAATGGAGTATGGAAGAATAGCATCAGCTTATGAATCTGTCGGAAGGTATTTGGGAAGAGAAATCAAAAAATCTTTAAAATAAAAAAAACGGTCTGAAAAATTCAGACCGTTTTTTTATGCTTGATTTTGCTGTTCCTGTTTTTCCAGTTTGATCAGGTTCGCAAGATTTTTAATCACTGTATCATGTTTCTTTACGAAAGGATTATCTTTGTTCCAGACATAACCCGCTAAAACTGCACATATCTTTTTCTTTACATCAGGGTTTTCCGGCTGGTGGAAAAATAATTCCTGAAGATTTCCGGTATACCACTCTTTTACATAGGTAGTGAAAACATCCACTCCATATAAAATATAGTCTGTGTATTCCTTCTGCCAGTCAATTTTTTCTCCATTAAGCTGTCTCAAGGCAAGTTTGGCGGCCAGCATTCCTGATTCTGTGGCAAAAGCCATGCCTGATGAAAACACAGGGTCAAGGAATTCTGAAGCATTTCCCGTTAAAGCAAATCCGTCTCCGAATAAACTTTTAACCGAACAAGAATAGTCTTTCAGGTGTTTGGGTTCAAAAAGGAAATCCACATTCCCGAAACGTTTTACATAATAGTCAGAAAGTGAGATTGCCTTTTTTAAAGCTTCAGTGGTATCTCCGTTTTCAGATAATTTGTCGATATATTCAGTAGGGCCTACAATTCCTAAACTTGTGTTTCCGTTAGAAAAAGGAATGACCCAAAGCCATACCTCTGTTTCGATGATGTCAAAAGAAATTAAAGTTCCTTCCTCTCCAGGTTCCCTGTTAATATCATGTACATGCGAGAAAATAGCAGAGTGGGGAGATAGTTTTGAAGGCTTTTCAAGGTCAAGAAGACGAGGTAATACTCTTCCGTAACCGCTGGAATCGATAACAAACTTTGCGTGGATCTCTTTCGTTTCTCCATCTTTACTTCTTACTGTAGTCACAGAATCTGTTCCGTCAAACTTAATATCAATAACTTCAGTTTCGAATTCAAGATCAATTCCTTTATTAATGACTTCCTGAGCAAGTGTATTGTCGAAATCAGCTCTGGGAACCTGCCAGGTCCAGTCCCAGCCTTCCCCGAATTTGTTGCTGAAATCAAAAATGCAGATTTCGTCGCCGCGAAGAAAACGTGCACCAAGCTTTTTTTCAAAGCCCATTTTATCTAATGCAGGGAAAAGTCCGGCCTCATCAAAGTGGTCCATAACCCTCGGAATTAAGCTTTCTCCCACTACCAGTCTGGGAAATTTTGTTTTTTCGACTACTTTCACGTTGACGTTATTCTTCTTTAAGTACGAAGAAGACACGCATCCGGAAGGTCCGGCTCCGATTACAAGAACGTCAACAAATTCTTTGCTCATCTTTGATTTTTTATTTTAATAATAACTTTTATCTTTGCCGCAAAATTAGTGACAAATAATTAATATTTTACAAAATTATCAACTATTACTTTTAATTGATGAAAATAAATAACTTTTTAGAACTGAAAGACTTTCAAAAAATTATCATTGAGAATGAAAAAATAGAACTGGATGAATCGCTTTTATCAAGAGTGGATAAAAGTTTTCAGTTTTTAAAAGAGTTTTCAAAAAATAAAGTAATATATGGTGTGAACACTGGTTTTGGCCCGATGGCTCAATTCAAAATCAGTGACGAAGATACACACCAGCTTCAGTATAACCTGATCAGAAGCCATTCTTCAGGTATCGGAAATCCTTTACCTGCCGAAGAAGTAAAAGCATGTATGCTGGCGAGACTGAATACCTTGTCACTGGGAAATTCAGGAGTACACCAGTCTGTAATTTACCTTCTTCAGGAGCTGATCAACAGAGATATTATTCCTCTGATATTTGAACATGGAGGAGTAGGAGCAAGCGGGGACCTTGTTCAGCTGGCTCACCTGGCCTTGGTACTGATCGGAGAAGGAGAAGTATTTTATAAAGGAGAAAGAAAATCAACCAAAGAGGTTTTTGAAACAGAAGGCTTAGAGCCGATAAAAGTAGAGATCCGTGAAGGTCTTGCTTTGATGAACGGAACTTCCGTAATGTCCGGAATCGGTATTGTAAATGCTTATAAAGCGAATCAGCTTACAGATATTTCTCTTAGACTTTCTTGTGCAATCAATGAGATTGTGCAGGCTTATGATGATCACCTGTCAGAAGCGTTGAATGGAACAAAAAGACATTACGGCCAGCAGAAAGTAGCAGAAAAAATGCGTGCCCATCTGGCGGACAGTAAGCTGATCAGAAAAAGAGAAGATCATCTGTATACCCATTTTGAAGAACAGGAAAAAGTATTTAAAGAAAAAGTTCAGGAATATTACTCTTTAAGATGTGTTCCTCAGATCTTAGGTCCGGTATTGGACACACTGGAATATACAGAAAAAGTTCTTGAAAATGAGATCAATTCAGCGAATGATAACCCGATTATCAATGTTGAAGACCAACATGTGTATCACGGAGGAAACTTCCATGGAGATTACATCTCTCTGGAAATGGATAAGCTTAAAATTGTAGTTACCAAATTGACAATGCTTGCAGAAAGGCAGTTGAACTATCTTCTGAATGCCAAGATCAATGAAATTTTGCCACCTTTTGTAAATTTAGGTAAATTAGGTTTCAATTTCGGGATGCAGGGGGTGCAGTTTACAGCAACTTCTACCACAGCAGAAAGCCAGATGCTTTCAAATTCTATGTACGTTCACAGTATTCCGAACAATAATGATAATCAGGATATCGTTAGTATGGGTACAAATGCTGCCGTAATCTGCAGAAAAGTCATTGAGAATGCTTTTGAAGTATTGGCCATTGAAGCCATTACAATCATTCAGGCTGTTGAATATCTTGCTTTCCAGGATAAAGTTTCATCATCTACAAAAGAACTGTATGATGATATCAGAAAAATTATTCCTGCCTTCTCAGACGATATGGTGATGTATCCGTATCTGGAAGAAGTCAAGAAATATCTGAAAGGAATGTAACCATTAGCTGTTATGGATTGTCTTTAAAATAGATATCCGGCATCAATTTTTAAAAAAACTAAAAACGATATAAACACTAACGCATGAAATGTGCAATTGTAACAGGAGGCTCCAGAGGAATCGGGAGGGCAATCTGTATAAAACTGGCTGAAGAGAAAAACTATCACATCCTTATTAACTACGCTTCAAACGAAACCGCAGCTAAAGAAACTTTGACTAAGGTGGAAGAACTTGGGGCTACAGGAGAAATCCTTAAATTTGATGTAGGAAATACCGAAGAAACGCATGCTGTTTTAACAGCATGGCAGGAAAGAAATCCTGATGCAGTAGTAGAAGTGATCGTCAATAATGCGGGAATCACGAGAGACGGCCTCTTTATGTGGATGCAGAAAGAAGATTGGAATAATGTGATCAACACCAGTCTGGACGGATTCTTCAATGTGACCAATTTCTTTATCCAAAAGCTGCTTCGCAACAAGTACGGAAGAATCATCAATATGGTTTCTGTATCCGGAGTAAAAGGAACAGCGGGCCAGACGAATTACTCTGCAGCAAAAGGAGCTTTGGTGGGTGCTACAAAAGCTCTTGCACAGGAAGTTGCAAAAAGAAATGTTACCGTAAATGCGGTAGCTCCGGGCTTTATCAGAACAGATATGACTCAGGAGTTCAATGAAGAAGAACTGAAAGCAATGATCCCTGCCAACAGATTCGGAGAAGCAGAAGAAGTGGCGGACCTTGTCGCATTTTTAGCATCTAAAAAATCATCCTATATTACAGGAGAAGTGATTAATATTAACGGAGGAATTTATTCATAACATGGAAAATAGGGTTGTAATTACCGGGATGGGAATTTATTCCTGCATCGGGACGTCTTTAGAAGAGGTCAGGGAATCCCTATATCAAGGAAAATCCGGTATTGTTTTAGACCAGCAGAGAAAAGAATTTGGTTTCAGATCAGGTCTTACTGGAGTGGTTCCAAAACCGGATCTTAAGAATCTTCTGAACAGACGTCAGCGTGTCAGCATGGGAGAAGAAAGCGAATATGCTTATCTGGCTACCATTGATGCCTTGAAGCAGGCGAATCTGGACGAAGAATTCCTGGATGCCCATGAAGTGGGAATTTTATACGGTAATGACAGTGTTTCCCAGGCAGTTGTAGAATCTATCGATATTGCAAGGGAAAAGAAAGATACTACATTGATGGGATCGGGAGCGATCTTTAAATCAATGAACTCAACGGTTACGATGAACCTTTCCACGATCTTTAAGCTGAAAGGGATCAATCTTACCATCAGTGCAGCATGTGCAAGCGGTTCACACTCATTGGGGCTGGCGTACATGATGATCAAAAATGGTTTTCAGGACATGATCATCTGTGGAGGAGCCCAGGAAACCAACAAGTATTCCATGGCAAGTTTTGACGGATTGGGCGTATTCTCCGTCAGAGAAGATGAGCCTGCAAAAGCTTCCAGACCTTTCGATTCAGGAAGAGATGGGTTGATTCCAAGTGGAGGTGCAGCCACGCTGATTGTGGAAAGTTTGGAATCTGCCCAAAGAAGAGGAGTACCCATTATTGCTGAAATTATCGGCTATGGATTTTCTTCAAACGGAGGCCATATCTCAACACCAAATGTAGATGGCCCCGCGCTGGCTATGGACAGAGCATTAAAGCAGTCAGGATTAAACGCTTCAGATATCGATTATATCAATGCTCACGCAACTTCTACTCCCATTGGTGATGCCAACGAGGCAAAGGCAATTTATGAAATCTTCGGCAGTGAAGTTCCGGTAAGTTCTACCAAATCTATGACCGGACATGAATGCTGGATGGCGGGCGCAAGTGAAGTTATCTACTCAATTCTGATGATGCAGAACGATTTTGTTGCTCCGAATATCAATCTGGAAAACCCTGATAATGAGGCTAAAAAGATAAATTTAGTCACAAAAACAAAAAATCAAAAAATTGATGTATTTTTGTCGAATTCTTTTGGGTTTGGGGGAACCAATTCTGCACTAATAGTTAAAAAATTTGATTAAAAACATGGAAAGGGAAAAAATTGTTGCTATCGTTAATGATTTTCTGGTAAACGAATTCGAGGTAGACGGAGACGAAATCAGTAATGATGCCAACCTTAAAAATACACTGGGCCTGGATAGCCTGGATTATATCGACATGGTAGTCGTGATCGAATCCAATTTCGGGGTGAAATTAGGAGAAGCAGATTTCAAGAAAATGGTAACATTTGACGATTTCTATACAACGATTGAACATAAGATTGCTGAAAAAAACGCTTAGTTATTGAGTAAATCTTTATTCTATAAAATGTGCCAATGTAATACTATCACAGTGCTTCAGTAATGAACACAGCAAGGTATATTACATTGGTTCTCTGTTATATTAAACTGGATTATGAACAAGTGGAAAGGTAAATCTAAAGGAACAGTGCTCGGATACAGGATATTCGTCTGGTGTATTAGAAATATCGGAATCAGAAGTTCATACGGAGTGCTTTATTTTGTGGCAGCTTATTATTCACTGTTTCAGAAAAAAAGCAACCAATATATTCTTTATTACTTCCGGAAAAGACTGAATTACGGGTACTGGAAATCCAAAGCTTCCATCTTTAAAAGCTATTTTACCTTCGGAAAAGTTCTGATTGATAAAACAGCTATTTCTGCCGGACTCAGAGAAAAATACACCTATGAATTTGACGGTATTGAAAATCTCAGAAGCCTTTTAGCCGCTAAAAAAGGAGGGGTGCTGATCAGCGCCCATATCGGTAATTTTGAAATTGCAGAACATTTCTTTGCGGATATCGACTTCGATTGCCAGATCAATCTGGTGACCACAGATCAGGAAGTGACGGTGATTAAAGAATATCTGGAAAGTGTTGCTGTAAAAAAGAGTAATATTAAGTTCATTTATGTTAAAGACGATATGTCGCATATCTTTGAGATCAATAAGGCTTTATCAGAAAATGAACTGATCTGCTTCACCGGAGACCGGTATTTTGAAGGATCCAAATACCTGGAAGCAGAACTGTTGGGGAAAAGCGCAAAATTTCCGGCCGGACCATTTTTGATTGCCTCAAGATTAGGAGTACCTGTTGTCTATGTTTATGTGATGAAAGAGAATAATCTTCATTACCATCTTTACGCCAGAGTGGCTCAGAATATCAAAAACCGTGATTCGCAGGGGCTTTTACAATCTTATGTTCAGAATCTTGAAATGATGGTGAAAAAATATCCCCTTCAATGGTTCAATTATTTTGATTTTTGGGATGATGTTGATTAATTTTTCTATTTTTATCCCGTAAAAACTAACGAAAAACTAAAACCATTAAGATGTACCGAGAATTAAGATGATTAAAATAATATTTCCGGATAAATTTTCTTTGCTTACCGCACAAAGTAAGCTTTAAATGTCTTAAATTCCCTGTTTCTTAATCATTAAAAGCACATTCTCTTTTGAAGAAAGAATATGACATACTTGTAATCGGCAGCGGATTGGGAGGTCTTGTTTCGGCTCTTATTTTGGCGAAAGAAGGTATGAAAGTATGCGTTCTTGAGAAAAATAACCAATACGGTGGAAATCTGCAGACCTTTTCAAGAGATAAGCTTATTTTTGATACAGGAGTCCATTATCTTGGAGGTTTGAGTAAAGGACAAAATCTGAATCAATTCTTTTCCTACCTGGAAATCATGGATGATCTTGAACTCTATCCCATGGATGAAGACGGCTATGACAGGATCAGTTTTGGGGATGATGAAACAGAATATCCGCACGCACAGGGCTATCAGAATTTTGTGGAACAGCTTTCCAGATACTTTCCCGAAGAAAAAGAAAACCTTGAGAACTATTGCGAAGAGATTCAATATGTCTGCAGCCAGTTTCCCAGATATCATGTGGTAGGGAAAGACCATTACAACGAAGAAATCCTGCATCTCAATACCAAAAGATTCATTGAATCTGTTACCCATAACAAAAAACTTCAGTCGGTGCTGCTGGGTTCCAATTTTTTATATGCCGGAGATTCTGAAAATGTTCCTTTTTATGTGCATGCCTTAACGGTAAACTCTTATATTCAGAGCGCTTACAAATGTGTAAAAGGAGGAAGCCAGATTTCCAAGCTTCTGATCAGAAAACTTCGCGAATATGGGGCAGAGGTATATAAACATTCTGAGGTTTCTGAATTTGTCTTTAATGAAAATAACGCATTGACAGCCGTACAAACAAAGACAGGAAAAGAATATCTGGCAAAACAATTTATTTCCAATATTGAGATCCGTTCCACCATTAAGCTGATCGGCGAAGAAAGATTAAAGAAATCCTTTCTAAACAGAGTTTTAAGCTGGAAACCGGTTTCATCCTGCTTTAGTGTTTATCTGGTTTTAAAGCCTCACAGCCTTCCGAATTTTAATTACAACAGATACCATTATTCATCAGAGGATCTGGTTTGGAATGCATCCCAATACCAAAAAGAATCATGGCCGGAAACCTATATGCTCTCATCCACGCCTTCAAAACATCACCCTGAGTTTGCAGAAAGCCTCACCGCTATTTCCTATATGGATTTTGAAGAGGTGAAAGAATGGGAAAATACTTTCAATACCGTGGCAGATGAACATGAAAGAGGCGAAGCTTATGAAAAATTTAAGCTTGAAAAGACCGAGAAAATGCTGGATGCGCTGGAAAAGAAAATTCCTAATTTAAGGCATGCTATTAAAACAATATACACTTCTTCTCCGTTATCTTACAGGGACTATATAGGAAACTTTGAAGGCAATATGTACGGATACATGAAAAGTTCTGAGAACCCGCTTAAAACAATGGTTTCTCCCCGTACGAAAATTGACAATCTGTTTCTGACAGGACAGTCTGTTAATATGCACGGGATTTTAGGAGTAACCATAGGAGCTTTTAATACCTGTGCGGAGATTCTTGGAAAAGATACAATAGACAGGAGGCTGACACAAATGATTAATAAAAACTAAAAGTGAAAAAAACTAATACCATATATTCATTCTGTAAAAGAACTCTTCTTTATCTTATCCTTTGTTTTTCACTGACATCCTGCGGAATTTCAAAGTCTGTTCATCATATTCCTGACGTAAAACAATACTCATTAAAGATTCCGGAAGTAAACAGAGTCAACGACAGCACTTTCAGTTACAATCAGAATTACCTTACCAAAAATAAACAGCAGCTCTGGGAGCTTTACATCAAAGGAAATCCTTTGCAGCTGGGATATAATAATGGCGCACTGACGCAGAATCTAATGCAGAAGCAGGAAGAAATCTTTTTCTCAAAAGTGGAAGGGTTCGTTCCATCAAAATTTAAACAAAGACTCTTAAGAGGCTTTTTAAAATGGTACAACAGAAAAATGTACCTCAATGTAAGAGAAGACTATCAGACCGAATTATACGGCTTATCACAATACTCATCTGATCATTATGATTTTATTGCACCCAAATATCTAAGGAGCCTTTACCTGCACGGGGCTCACGATATCGGGCATGCGATGCAGGATCTGGCGATGGTAGGCTGTACCTCTCTTGCTGTTTGGAATGAAAATACAGAAGATGGAGACCTTCTGATCGGAAGAAATTTCGATTTTTATGTGGGTGATGATTTTGCAAAAAATAAACTGGTAGAATTTGTTCAGCCGGAAGAAGGGATTCCTTACATGTCGGTAAGCTGGCCGGGAATGATCGGTGTGGTTTCCGGGATGAATAAAGAAGGCATTACAGTAACGATTAATGCCGGAAAATCAAAAATTCCTTTGACGGCAAAGACTCCTATCTCTCTTGTTACAAGAGAAATTCTTCAGTATGCTAAAAATATAGATGAGGCGATTGCTATTGCTAAAAAAAGAAAAGTTTTCGTTTCAGAATCTATTCTTGTGGGAAGTGCTGCAGACAAAAATGCCGTAATCATTGAGGTCTCACCTAAAAATTTCGGAGTTTACAAAGTGCAGAATACCAGCAGGGTTCTTTGTACCAACCATTTTCAGTCGGAAGCCTATAAAGATGACAAAAGAAATCAGAAACATATTGAAGAAAGCCATTCAAAATACAGATATGAAAAACTGCAGGAACTTTTACAGGAAGAGAAAAAAATCACTCCGGAAAAAATGGCTTCCATTTTAAGGAACAGATCGGGTTTAAAAGATGAACCAATTGGTTATGGTAATGAAAAAGCACTCAATCAGCTTCTGGCACATCATGCGGTTATATTTTCGCCTCAGAAAAGACTGGTCTGGGTTTCTTCCAATCCCTATCAGTTGGGGGAATTTGTCTGCTATGACCTGAATGAAATTTTTTCGGGCAAATCACTATCGCAAAGTCTAAAGTCTAAAACAGAACTCAATATTAAAAGAGATGCTTTCGCTGATTCTGAAGAATTCAAAAATTATGAGCTGTCTAAAGTGTATGGCAAAGAAATCAATGAGGCTGCTGATGATAAAAACAAGCTGCTGACGGATGATGTTATTCCTTCTTATCAGGCCATGAATCCTGACTTTTGGTTGGTTTATTATCAATCCGGAAAATATTATTTTAACAAAAAAGAATATTCAATGGCAAAAACAGCGTTTGAAAAAGCTCTTACAAAAGAGATTACAACCGTTCCGGACAGAAAAAATGTGGAAAAATACCTGAAGAAAACATTAAATAAGCTGAAATGATCCCCAAATACATAAAACTGCTGTTCTGCATTCCTTTTGTTATTATCATTTGTTATTCAGTGTATTTATGCTCAGTTTACAGTTCAATACCTGCCACTATTCCGATTCACGGATATGGAAATATGAAAGACAACTACGGAAGTAAAATATTTCTTGTCTTTCCGGTGCTGATGAATCTGGCTGTTCTTATTTTTATCTGGCTGATTATCAGAAGGCCAGATAAGATAAAATTTACCTTTGAAATCAATGAAAATGAAAGAGAAAAAACATATCATATCACTCAGCTGGCTCTGGTAATTATTGCGATATTTGTTACCATAATGATGACGCCGCTATCATTTTCTGATGTGGTTTATAAATAAATGATTATGAAAAAACTTTTAACCCTTTTTTTTACCGTATGGTTTCTGTTATCATTTTCTCAGGACAGGAAAGAGATCGGAAATACTTTTATCAAAACATTACTGGCAGACAAAAATGCAGAGAAGGCTCATTCTTATTTTGATCCTTCGGTAGCGGGCCAGATTCCTGTAGAACAGCTCAAAGCTATTTCGGAACAGCTTCAGGGTCAGATTGGTGCACTGAAAAATATCCTTGAAGTGAATAACGAAGGAAATATTTATTATTTCTACACCGAATTTGAAAAGACAAATCTGGATGTTCAGCTTACCTTTGGAGAGAACAATAAACTGCTTGGTTTCTTCCTGGTTCCTCATAAAACATTTGAAAAAAGAGATGAGAAAACAGAGTTCAGGATAAAGAGTGATGCTGTTGAACTTAAAGGGACACTTCTGGTTCCCCCTTCCGATAATAAAAAGAGGCTGGTGATTTTTGTGCATGGTTCGGGAGCCCATGACAGAGATGAAACAATTGGAGAAAACAAACCTTTTAAAGATATCGCAGAATATCTTTTCAGCCACGGAATTGCTTCTTACCGGTATGATAAAAGGATCTATTCCTACCCTGAAACATTCAATGAGAAATCTACGGTAGAAGATGAAACCATTAATGATGCGGTAAATGTTGCTCTTTATTTCAAAAATAATCCTGAGTATAAAGGATATGAGATTATTATCCTTGGACACAGCCAGGGAGCGTATATGATGCCCAAAATTGCTGAAAAAGCTAAGGTTTCGAAATATGTTTTTATGGCCGGGAATGCAAGACCCTTGGAGGATCTGTTAGTTGAGCAGTACGAATACCTTCACTCTCTGGACCCGGCGAATGTTCCGGCAGAAGCTGTTCAGGAAATAAAAAAGCAGGTTGCATTTTTAAACTCATCCCGATTTAATCTAAATTCACCTAAATCAGAACTACCTTTAGGTCAGTCCGCAGCATACTGGAAGTATTTGAAAGATTACAATCAGCTTAATGAAGTGAAAAAGATCAAGGCTCCAATGCTTTTTGTACAGGGAGGAAGAGATTATCAGGTAACGGAGAAAGATTTCAATCTTTGGAAAGAAACATTGAAGAATAATAAGGCAGCAGTTTTTAAGTTTTATCCGGCATTAAGCCACCTGTTTATTTCAGGTTCCGGAAAACCCTCACCAAAAGATTATGAAACAAAAGGCAAGGTGGATGAGCAGTTTTTGAAAGATCTGACAGATTTTATATTGAAATAAATAAAATAAGATCATTGATCCTCATGAGCCTGGAATTTTGTTTCAGGCTTTTTAATTGCTTTCCGGACTTACTTTATTCAAAAATAAAAAAGAGGCTATTCCTGCAATTGCAGAAAAAGTAGTGCTTAAGATAAAACTACCGATAACGTATTGCAACAGATTGTTTTTGATGAGTTCAAAATTTAAATCCTGGCTTAAAATATCACTGTCCCCACTCACAAATGGAGCACCCAGAAAAAGAGAGGCAGCAATGATAAAAGGAATAAAAGGAGGAAGGCTCACATTGGAGGCTACAAATGCGAGGACTTTATTGAGCTTGAAAAGTACAGATAAACTGATCACAAGAAGGGTCTGGAATCCCCAGAATGGTGAAAGTCCTATAAATACTCCCAATGCTATGGAAAATGCTTTTGTACGGTTGCTCCCGTCACTTTCTAAGACATCTTCCTGGATGAATCTTTTAAAGCTTTTTTTTTTGAAGTTATTCACAAAGTTTCTCGGAATAATATAAAACAAAGTAATCGTTACCAGAATTGTATTCAGAATACTGATCCTTGTAAAATCCTTGAAAGGCCTGAAATGGGAAACCCGTTCTGCTGGATCATACAAAACCTTAATCGGAACATTTTTTACCGGAACATGCCTCCAGGCAGTTCTTACAATGATTTCAATTTCAAATTCAAACTTAGGGGTAAAATATTTCTTTGGAATTTTATGCAAAGGATAAAGCCTGTAACCGGACTGTGTGTCTTCCAGCTTGATACCGGTTTCAAACCAGAACCAGAAATTGGAAAAACGGTTTCCGAAACTGCTTTTTTTAGGAATGCCATCCTGAGACATATTTCTGTTTCCAATCAGGAGAACATCTTCTTTTTCCTGCAGCAGTGCTTCTACAAATACAGGAATGTCATCCGGGTAATGCTGCCCGTCTGAATCAATCGTGATGGCATAGTCAAACCCGAGTTTCTTTGCTGCTCTGAAACCTGTTTTAAGCCCGTTTCCTTTTCCTTTGTTCTCCGGTAAAGAGATTACCGTGATCTGAGGATACTGAGCAAGAATTTGTGGTGTAGAATCTGTGGAGCCATCATTGACCACAATAATACTTTCGGTGTAGTTAAGAACACCGTCAATTACCCTCTTCAGGGTTTTTTCATTATTGTAGGTAGGTATTAAAACGCATATTTTCTTTTCAGAAATTGCATTTTGTACTTCAGCAAGGGACATTTTTTTATTTTAAAGTGGCTCTTTCCGCCTCTGTAATGGTTTTAGACTGCATTGCAAACCTTTTGATATAGCCTTTTAATGCTGTGTTCTGTTTGCTGTAATTGTTTAGCAGGAATGCCTTATCATCCTTCATACTTCCTCGGTAGCCCACAATTTTAGGGATGTTTTCCTGAACACTCAGCCTGATCAGGCGCAATTCTGCATTGTTAGGATTATTTTTAATCACATTTTCAAGGCTTGTAGCACCTGTTTTTACCAAAGCCTTTCTGTTATTTTTGACAATTTTCGCCTCCATGATCTTAGCTGCAGCCTTGTATCCTACAGTTACAGGGTCGGATCCGGACTGCTTTTCTGCAGTATCAATAAAGTTTTGCGTATTGGTATTGGATTCATTGGCTTTGGCATAGCTGTTTCTCAGCGTTTCAAGATCTGACTGAAAGAAAAAAACAAATGCCGTTATAAATGACAGGATTAGTTTCATGACGTTACTTTTTTATAGCTTACAGACAGTTTCAATGCAATAGTCTCGCCAAAGGAAGTTGTGTTTTTTACTTTAACATCCTCATTGTCTTCATTAATATCAAGCTGAAGCTGTAAATCCGGAGTTTCAAAAGGATTGATAATCGCCATGAATTTTACATTTGATGCTGTTTTTAGGAATAATTTTGAACCGGTAAATTCCTCCGTAAGCTCTTTGATGATCTGCATCATACAAACACCGGGAGTCACCGGATTTCCAGGGAAATGACCTTTGAAAATATCATGGTCTTTATTAAGATGAATATGAGCAGTAAACTTGCCGTCCTCTGCCTTCTCGTATGATGTTAAAGTATAAAAGTCTGTAAGAATGGTTTGCATGATCTTATTTTTAAGATTAAATATATCATCAGTTTCTTTCCGGGAAGCTGCAATTATTTAAAGCAGTATTCCTGTAGGAAATTATTCCGTTTCAGTTATTTGAAATAGTTTTATATTGATTTTAAAGTCTTTGTGCTGCAGCTGTAAGCTATCCGCGAAGATAGGTTTTTTTGCATCAAAAGTAAAATCGATTTTTTCATTATTGTTTTTCGTGTAAACAATCTGTTTCAGCAAATTATTTTCTTTGTTGAAGAATAAATAGTAGATTTTATTATCAATTTTAGAAAGATAAATCTTAGCATTTTCATTCTCAAAACTTTCGCTTACCGGATATTGTCTTTTCAGCAGCTGCTGGAAATCATTTTTCAGAAAATTAATGACAATTTTTTTATCCAGATCGGGAAGTACATAATTCAGTTTGAAATCCTGATCAGAAACTTCAAAATCAATCAGTTTATTCCCAAAGTCTGACGTTAGGGCAACGCGATGTGTTGTTTCATTCAGTTTTTTGATAATCAGAATACCGCTCACATGGTTTTTATAAATGTCCATCTGGCATTTGTACACATAATCTTCACCGGAAGAGAAATATAAGTTTTCCACCATCTTTTCAGAAGATGAAACAGGTTTTACTGCTGTTAACTTATAGGTTTTACAGGAAACAGCCAGGATCAGAATCAGGCTATAAAGAAAACTCTGACGCAGGAATGGAAGCATTGATCTTGGTATTTTTGAAAACAATATTCGTGGTATCTCCGGAAGCTTCAGTCATATTCACCTGTGAAACTGTAGACTGGCTTTTAGGGAAATACAGCTCGATCTGTTTGATGTATTTCAGCAATTGGGCTGTTTTAGGAACAAACTTCGCCACATTGTAATTCCCATTTTTAAAATACGTTACGGTAAACTCAGGATCATTGAACATCGTTCCGTTGGAACTTCCTACAATAAGTTTATTGATTTTTTCAAATGTTTTGCTCTTCGCATCTACAGACGACTTTTTCCCCTGATCATTGATATAGATCTTATTGCTTTTAAAAATAATACTGTACTGATAAGGTTTTGTATACTTCCAGCTCAGCATATTGGGTGTCTGCAGCGAAATTCGGCCGTAGGTCACAATACTTTTATCCAGAAAATCCATTTTTTTGGTCTGGGTAAAATCACTCTGTAACGTTTTAATCTCTTTGGTGTCTGAAGAAACCTTCGACACAAATGCTTTAGCTTCAGCTCCTGACATTGCCGTATTCTGGGCAAAAAAGAATCCTGAAACCAGTAAGAATGCTCCGAAAGCAATATTTTTAATCATTTCTATCTGAATTTAAAACTGTATCAACAGTAAAAGTTGAATATTTTTTGTTCTCCAAAAATACTAATAAATTAGCCAGCACGCGAAAGGTCTTTTCTGAAGTGTCATGAAGGAGGATAATGCTGCCTTTTTTCAGGCCCTTGGTTACTCTGTTGTAGATTTTCTTTTCATCGTCAATGATGGTGTCCAGAGAACGTACATTCCATCCGATGCTTACTTTATGGGTTCTCCTGATCGCTTTAGCAATATTGGGGTTTGTCACTCCGAACGGTGGCCTGTAAAGATCTGTGCTGATATTTCCGGCATTTTTCATTACTTCATCACATTTTTCAATTTCCTCAATCATTTTTGATGTGGATAAAAAGCCTGTGGAATTGGAATGTGATAATGTATGATTCCCAATGGTATGTCCTTCTGCGATAATTCTCTGAAATGTCTCAGGGTATTTTTCAATCTGCTTCCCGATACAGAAGAAGGTGGCTTTTACCTGATGTTTTTTAAGCAGGTCTAAAAATTTAGGGGTAAATTCTGTAGGCCCGTCATCAAAAGTAAGGGCAACTTCTTTAATTCTGGTGCGTTTATGAGTGATACTCTTGACAAAATATCCCAGCTCAATATCAAAAGAACCCCAGACTACTACAGCAGAAAAAGCAAAAAAACAAAACAGATATACCCAAAAACTTCCATTGAACGCATAAATAAAAACGTTACAGAAAAGATAGAACAGGATAAAGGGATAATGTTTCATTGCTGACTGTTTTATTACAAGTTTTATAGTCGTAATATTTATTGTATACCATTGTCACTCCGAAGGAGTCCAGACTAATTTCTAATTTAGATTCCACGCTTCACTTCAGAACCTTGTTCGCAGACCTTTTGTCTGTGCTCTGAATGACAAATAGACTGTTTAGTTTACCTTTCTAAACGAATTCGTCAATTATGCCTTTTCCAATAACACCAGACTGTGGTCATTACCAGCCAGATGATTGTAAAGAAGAACATTCTTTACGTTTTCTTTTTTCTTTGCGTTGATCATCATCACTTCAGGAATCTGCTGTTCTTTAAGGATATGACAGGCTATAAAGATTGAAAAACCACTTGCTGTATTGAACTCTCCACTCAGATGCTTATAATACAACTGGGCGGAATCCGGAAAAAGATCCATTACTTTTGTATAGTAAGTATCTGAATCTGCATCCCCACTGAACCCTAAAATAACAGCATCAATATCATGAGTTGATAGGCTGTTTTTCGCTAAGAAATTCTTGATAAAATCCTGTACTTCATTCAATTCAACTTTGTTGCTGATATGGATATTCTTAAGCTGGGCATAAGAATTTTCAGTTTTATCTTTACCTATAACAAAAAAGCTGGCACCTTCGCCCCAGATCACTCCGTTGGTAGTGGAATGCAGATAATCAGCGGGAAGATCTGCTTCTTTTTTAATGGTATTATTTAAAGAGTAAAGCTCCATTGTTCTGGCAGTTTGCTCATCTGTAGAGCCTACAAGAATGTTTTCTGCTTCTCCGTCATTAATCTGAAGCCTGGCATCTAATAATGAGAACTCCAGCGAAGAAGAAGTATTCACATAGGTGAAGTTGTAAGCATGACACTGTAAGCCCAGAGCAATCTGTCCTGCTACCGTGTTATGGGTAGACTGAATGAAAAAAGTAGGGGTAAGAAACTCTTCATGATTATCAATCACATTTTTCAGGAACTTTTCAGAGTCCTGCGAACAGCCCATTCCGGTTCCTACAATAATGGCATGCGGCTGTTCAATTCCGGCTTCTTTCAGTGCATAATGTGAGGCTACAGAACTCATTTTTACTGTTTTGGACATTCTTCTGATCATGGCAGGCGGAATAAACTCCTTGTAATTGGGTTCTACAGCCTTAAGGATGTTTGAAGAATTTTCAGGATGAAGGTTCTGAAGGATATTTTCATTTAAAGTGTCCTGAACGGAGATACAGGATGCACTGTTGATGTATACTGCACTCATGATTTTGAAAAAATTAGTGTTGAACAGTTTCCTCCGAATCCAAATGAATTGGAAAGCACATGATTGATGCTCTTCTCTTTCAATTCGGTTACCGGAGTAAGATCAAACTCTTCCATTTTCGTTTTAAAATTCAGGTTAGGGAAGATAACATTGTTTTGCAGGGCTAAAATTGAAAATACAGCTTCAATTCCTGCAGCAGCAGCTAAAGTATGTCCCGTAAATGCTTTTGTAGAACTGAATTCAGGAACCTGGTTTTCTCCAAAGATTCTGATCATGGCAATGCCTTCTGATAAATCATTATTAGGAGTTGCTGTGCCGTGAACGTTGATATAGTCTATATTTTCTTTTTCCAAACCGGAGATTTTCAAAGCCTGCTGCATGGCTAAAAATGCGCCTTGTCCGTTTTCTGAAGATGCAGTCTGATGGTGGGCATCATTGGCATTTCCATATCCTGAAAGATAAGCCATGACTTTTTTATTTTCTTTTCTGACCACTTCTTCGGACTCAAGCACCAGGAAAGCTGCTGCTTCTCCAAGGTTCAGTCCTTTTCTGTTGTTGTCAAAGGGTGTATTGTAAGAATCTGTAAGAATCATCAGGGTATTGAAACCATTCAAAGTAAATTTTGAAAGAGAATCTGCTCCGCCGACAATCACGCGGTCCAATACACCGTTTTTAATCAGTTTTGCGCCCATCATAATAGCATTGGCTGCTGATGAACAGGCTGTACTGATGGTAGAAACCATGCCTCTCAATCCCAGATAATCAGCAATGGCCAATGAGGAATTTCCGGCATCGTGTGCGTCAATATATTTTTGCTTTTCGGGGAAGTCTTCATAAGAGTAGAAGTATTTTTCAGTAATATCCATCCCGCCAACACTGGTAGATGAAATCAGGCCGGTTCTGTACCCATTGATATCCGAAATTCCTGCACTTTCTATAGCTTCTTTAGCAGCAATCATACCCAGTAAAGAAGTTCTTGTGACGTTGTTGTTTTCATCAAGATGAAGTTTCCGTACAAGCTCTTCATTGGATAATTTTATTTCACCCGTTTTAATAAGTCCGGCGTGGCGCGTTTCAAACATTTCGATATCTGAAATTCCATGTTTTCCGGATTGTAATGAAATAAAATTTTCATCCACATTGTTTCCGATGGAGGAAATGATACCCATTCCCGTTATGGCAATTTTTTGACTCATGGTACTACATCATATAACAATGCAGCAATCTAACAATTTACCAATAATTGCTACATTGATGCACTATTAGATTGTTACATTAATTTATTTTGTTCTGTTGTTCTCGATGAATGCAGCCATCGTATCGATAGATTGGAAAATTTCCTTTCCTTTTTTAGGATCAGCTAATTTTATTCCGTAATCTTTATCAAGAAGAACGATCAGTTCCAAAGCATCAATAGAATCCAGTCCTAATCCTCCTCCGAATAATGGATCAGCATCTTTGATTTCTTCCACAGATACGTCTTCAAGGTTAAGAACTTCGATAATTTTGTGCTTCAATTCCGTTTTTAAGTTTTCCATAATTAAGTTGATTTACCAGTGTATCAGTATCATTAAGACCATTATATCATTACACTGTTATATTGTTATATTTTATAAGGTTAGCAAATATACAAAAGCTTTGTAATTTTCCTGATACAATTCTACCCAGCCGCACAATACTTTGTCAGCCTTTCCGGATCTGAGAATCTGTTCAGAATAATCGTTTAAAAAATTTTCGTCAAATTCGTCCAAAACGAAAAAAGCATTTTCCGTCTGCATTTTGTGCTTAATACTGATTTCCCCGACACAGATGTTAGGTAAAGTATATACAAAAACAGCGGGACTTGGATAGTAATTGTCAGAATCGTTGATGCTTTCCTGGTATTTGAAATCGGTATCCAGACTGGAAGATCTGTTGGCAAAAACAATAGCTGTTCTGCTGTGGTCTTCATCCTTCAGGATCATTTCAGCAGAAAGAAAAGCCAGTTTACTCAGATGATCCATTTTATGAAATTTCGGATAGCTGAGTTCTAAATTTTTATAGGCTTCTTTAGCAAATTCCTGGAAGGCTTCGCTTTGACTTTCAAAAACCAGATCTCCGCCAACTGTTATTTTTGAATGCTCTATGATACAAGTGTTTATTTTCTTCATCACGTTCAATTTAACATTTTTCCAGCACAACAGCTGCGTTACAACCACCGAATCCTGAAGCCGTCTTCAGAATATATTTAATTTCTGCAGCCTGGTTTTCCCTGATAATATTCAAAGGCTGGGTTATTCCCATTTCCTCAAAGTTCTTTGATGGAAGTAAGGTGCTGTGCAGAGCACTTTCCATAGAAATAATGCTTTCAAGAAGGCCTGATGCACCCAGACAATGCCCGTAATAGCCTTTCATACTGTTGAGAGGAATGTTTTGAAGTCCTATTCTGTTAAAGGCAATGGCCTCCATTTCATCATTATATAAAGTCGCCGTTCCGTGAGCAGAAATAAAATCAATCTGTTCAGCCGAAACATTCGCTTCTGTCATAGTATTTTTGATACTGGCATATAAGCCATCTCCTGTTCTAGATGGTCCGGAAATATGATTGGCATCATTGACTGCAGAATCTCCCAGAATTTTAAACCTGAATTTTTCGTTTTGTGAGATTGCTTCGTTACTCTGTTCTTCGTAAAGACATGAAGTGATATACACAGCTGCTGCCGCTTCACCGATGTTGATTCCATCCCTGTTTTTATCATAAGGCTTACAAGGTCCGGAACCAATGGCCTGAAACGAGTTGAATCCTGAAATAACAAATTCAGAAAGTTCATCTCCCGCAATCACGTAAGCATCTTTATACTTTCCTGCCCGGATCATATTTTTAGCTGCCGCAATGGCCATTACTCCTGAAACGCAGGCATTGGAAACCACAACAGGTTTCGTTTTGAATCCGAAAAAATTGGCTATTTTTTGTGCCAGTTTTGATAAATAAACGCCTTCCGGCAATTCAGACTGATTTTTTAGCAGACTGATATTTCCTTTTGTTGTGGAAAGGATAAAAGCCGTGTCTTCTGACAGGATATGTTTTTTAACAAGAGGGTGCAGGCTTAAAAGAAGCATTTTTTCCAGTCTTGTAAAATTATCACTGTTATTCTGAGCGTCGCCGAAGATTCTGCCGAACTCTTCATTAAGTTGATCAGAATCTATCATGGCAGCATAACAAGCATCCTGACTGCCTGTGATTTTATGTAAAGCAACACCCGATTTTCCTCCTAGAAGCGCATTCCAGTTAGATTCTGTATTGAATCCTAAAGGGGTTACACAATTGTAGTCTGTGATATAAATTTCCTTCCTCATGATAATCCCATTTTATCTTTCCAGTTTTGAAAAAATTCCGGGTTGTAAAGGCACAGGGTTCCGTTACTGTCCAGGAAAACCTGGATAGTTTCACCGCTGCACACCAATTGATCTTCCTGATTGAAAAGCTCGTATCTGTAGATCAGCTTGGCGGAAACAGAATTGATAAAAGTTGTCACAATTCTGAATGTTTCCCCATATTTTAAAGGAAGAAAATGTTCACAGGTACTTTTTACAATCGGTGTTACATATCCGGCATTCTGAATATCAAGATATGTCAGGCCATGCTGACGTCCGAAAGCTTCCCTTCCGTCCTCAAAATACACGATATAATGTCCATGCCAGACAATTCCCAGTGGATCCGTCTCATTGAACCGTACTCTTACTTCTTCAGTACAGCTTAATATATTTTCTTTAGACTGCATTTTGTTTCTTTTCGTAAAATAGGGAAACAGCTACCGTGGCAAGGTAAAATAAGAACAGTAAAACCAGTTCTTTGGCGATTCCACCGATGCCGCTGTTTCTTAAAATAATATCATAGTAGGCATTCAGTCCCCAGTTCATTGGAGAGAATTTCGCTATGGTCTGCATGAATTCCGGCATTAAAAATACGGGAACCCAGATTCCTCCTACAGCCGCCAGAACTACTACAGAAGTTGCTCCAAAGGGAGCAGACTGTTCCTGTGTATCGGCAATCGTTCCTAACAGTACACCGAATCCGATGGCTGCCAACCCTGCAAACAAAGTTACGATGATAAGCTGAAACATTTTTCCGGATACATCAAAGGCCGGAAGATCCATATAAGGAAAAAGATAAATTCCCACCGCCACCATCAGTAAAAACTGAATGATGCAGATAATAAGATAAGTAAATGTTTTTCCTAATATATGCACAAAATACGGAGTAGGGCTTATTCTTGCTCTTACACTTGTTCCCTGGCTCTTTTCCTTTACCAGATTGATGGATAAAGGAACTACAATAAAGAAGATCGCAAAAAGAGTCCATGCAGGAACGTTGTGCTGAACGGAATTCGGCATAACATCCATTTCCCCTTTTTTCGGGGTGATTTCTTTAAAGCTGATCAGGTTTTTGTTTTCGTCAAGATTCTCTGTGGTACCCAGCTGATCCTGAAATGCCTTATAAATCTTTTTATTTTCAATTTCAAAAACCATTTTGTTGACAGAATTCATCACTGAGTTTTTGAATCCTGCATTAGTTGCCGGGTCAAAGTATAAGTGAATTTCTTTGGCCTTTGGAATAATTTTATTCACTTTCGCAGAATCTCCTTCCAGCCCGAATGAACTTACGATGGTCTGAACCTTAGAATCAATATTGGAATTTAAATCTTTCGTTAAATTGTCAGGAATGACGATTGCCATCTGATAGTCTCCTGAAAAAACAGCATCCTGCGCAGATTTTTCATTGAAGTTGGTCAGCAGCTGGAATGTCTTGCTGTTTTCCAGTTCTGCTTTGATGTTCTTTGAGACCTCAGACTTGTCATTATCAATAAAAATAATCGGAATCTTTGATCCTTCAAGGTTTTTAAAGGTAGAATCCTGAATAAGGGTAATGGTTACAATCAAAAGCAGCGGCATCACAAAAATGATGACAATTCCTCCGATATCTCTTTTCAGAAGAAGAATTTCTTTAATAAAGCTTCTCCACAGTTTATACAACAACATCTCTTAATTCTTTTCCGGTTAATGAAATGAAAACATCTTCAAGGTTTTCTGCGCTTGCTACTCTGTTTACCAGTTCTTCAGGGGTTCCTACAGCATGGATTTTTCCATGATCAATGATGGCAATTTTGGTACAGAATTCTTCTGCTTCCGAGAGGTGATGAGAAGTATAGATGATACAGGTTCCCTTCTTATTCAAATCCAAAAGATAGTCAATAATTGCTTTTTTAGACTGAACATCCACACCTACAGTTGGTTCATCCAGAAAGAGAACTTTAGGATTGTGAAGCGTTCCTGCGATGAGGTTGCAGCGGCGCTTCATTCCGCCTGAAAACTGTCCTACCTGCTTATTGGCAAATTTTGAAAGTCCCATGATCTCCAGCGATTCATCTATGGCTTTTTTGAGCTGGTTGTGCTTTAAACCATAAAGGCTTCCGAAAAACATCAGATTTTCTTTTGCGGTAAGCGTAGGATACAACGCATATTCCTGTGGAACAATTCCGATGATCTGTCTGATTTTGAAACCATCTTTCTGCGGAGACAGTCCGTTAATGGTAAACTGACCTGATGTAGGCTTTATCAGTCCGGAAAGCATAGAAATTAAAGTTGTTTTCCCGGCACCGTTAGGCCCCAGAATTCCATAGATTTCATTTTTGCTGATATTCAATGTGATATCATTTACAGAAAAATCCTCAGAATTTTTGTATTTCTTATATAGGTTTTTGATTTCAATCATATTTTCCGCCATATCAGATCGCTTTTCTCAGTTTTTTATAGAAAGCTTCTTCCAGATCTGCAATATGCAGCATTGTTTTTGAAAGTTCATTGTAGATATTGCTTTTCGAATTTCTGTTTTTATACACCCTTGCAATATCCACGGCAAAATCCCTCCAAAGGTCACCAATAGCAGTAATTTCTTTGGATAATTCTTTTAGCTCATCATTTTTAAGAATAACAGCAGCTTCCTGAAGAAATGCTCCATAGATAAATCTGAAGCCACCACCTCCGGTTCCGATTTCCTCCTGCATCCTGATCAGCTGCCCCAGATAATGGTTGGTTACTTTTGTTCCTTTCTTCTCTGCCCATTTCGGGATGCTTTTCGCTACCCATCTCATGGCTTTTACCCCGATAAGCGGTACCGGAGCCAGCATATTTTTGCAGGTATCTTTGATTCCTTTTTTAATGGCTTCTTCAAGATTCACATTTTCAGGAACATAAACAGGGTAGTACATGTGTCCTTTCGGAGGCAGTGCTCCTTTTGCGTATCTTACTTTTTCCAGTTCTGCTTCGGAAAGGGAAGTTGTGTAATCCATTACCGGATCACTGATCAGGAATTTTCCGTCTTCTTTTCCATAGACCACAAGGTTGTGGGCATTGAAGTGGAATTTATATTCTTCAGGAAAGTAAGTAAGATTGAAAACCCCTACCTGAAGCCCTGTCGGTATATTTTGTTCCAGATTTCTTTCTAGCGCTTTCTGGGCATCCTTAGGATTTGAGAATTTCTCTCTTTTAATTTTAATTCCTAATCTTTTGGCTGCTTTACTGAAAATTGCACCCGGCATCGGGCGGTAGCTGAAGCCCGGAGCAAAATTTACCTTTAAAAAAGGGAGGTAGACAAAAAACAGTCCGGAACCGATCCCGAAGATCATAGGTTCACTGAGTTTAAGGCCTTTGTTGAGCAGTAGATTAGAAGCAACACCGTTTTCGCAATGCGCAGTCTGATGGTGTTCAAAGTTTAATTTCATTTGCTGATTGTATCTTTTTCATAGGTAAAATGAAGCCTTGCTTCATTATTTCCCGTCGAAGTTTTTTAATTCATCCACTGAAATTCCGAATGCATCGGCATATTTTTTCAGTGCAGTTTCGCTTAGTGTTTTGAATACTTTTGGTTTAAAATGTCTTTTGACCCTCCATTGCCACATTCCTACATAAGAAGCAAGAACGCCAATATCCATTTTATTCAGTTCCATAAAATAAACGATGGGGCTTGCGGTATTATTGGCCACATTTTTCCTTGCTTCCTCAATTCTTTCATGAATAAGTTCCATCGATTCATCCAGAGCAGCTTTCTTGGCGTCCCAGCCTGTACTGTTTGCTGTCGTGTAATTGTCATTCTCATCCGTCACATACAGGACTTCAGTCATGTTGGCGGATTTCAGGTTACTTTCGTCTTGAGGCAGGTCTTGTTTTTTCATCTAAATAATGTTATTTTTTTAGATTCCAGATGAGAAATGGTTCACCTGTTTTTGATTCTTTTAATCAGGTGGCTAAAATAGTGAAAATACATTATATGTAAATCATATTAAATCTGAGGAGTTATTACTTCAAAACTGGGGCCGTATTAAAACATTTTGCAGATTCCAACAGAAAATAATTATGTTGAATTAACAGTCATGTTGTAGCTTACGTCATGACTTTTTTATCCCTTTTGCTTAATAATAAGTGTTCCACGGATTTATAAAATGTTTCACGTGAAATAATTCAATTTCTGATGATATTTAATTTGTGTTATTAGCTTGATTATCAGTGGTCTTGAATGATTTTTTTGTTTGAAGTTGAATAAGTATAATGAAGATTTTATTGTAAGATTTTTATAATCAATTCAATAGAAGCGGGCTTTAGCCCGCTTGCAAATAGGAATCAATTCAATTGGCTTTTGCCGAAACCTGATTCATCACAAATGTCAACAATCGGGAGTTCAATAGTAAAAAAGCTGCACAAAAAGTACAGCTTTACTATATCTATATTCAATTGAATTTTACGACTTTACTTCCTGAATAAACAGGTTGATTTCTGCTCTGATCAATAATTCATCATGATTGAAGGTTTCACAAAATATATGGCAGATATTCTCAAACTGCGAGATAAGTGATGCCCTGGAGATAATTTTGTCATTCACCTTTGGAAGAGCAAAAACCTCAATTTTCTTGATATTGGTAATAAAGCCAATTACTTTGGTATCTGCTTCAGGATTTTCGAAGAAGCTTTGTCCAAGAATCGATGAGCAGGTTTGGGCCAGGTTTTCAATTAATCCGGCTTCCACAAATTCATTATTGTGAACAAATATATTATCTTCTTTGATTTCAAAGGAAGTCACTACTTTTTCTTTGGTCAGTTCAAGGATATAATCTGCCATAAGCATCGGCTCGCGATGTGGTAAAAAGTTGTGTATATTGATGATATTTTCTTCCTTTATTTCCATTTCGGTTTATTTTACAGCGGTTTTCATTTGAGATTTTGCAATCACTTCACCGTTAAGTTTGGTTACGATATCTACCAGGGTTACTCCCATTACTTCATTCAGAATTGTTACCTCAGACTTCAGATGGTCGCCAATTTTAGGCAGTTGTTCAGCTTCAAAAGACTTGATGGATCCTATATATCCGGTAGGTGCATCTTTTCCAAGCAGGTAATATTTATATCCTGTATGTAAAGCAACGCTTTGTGCCTGGTGTTCAATAAGTCCTGAGGCCTGAAATAATCCATCTTGGATAAAGAGGTTATCTTCTTTGATTTCAAAACCTGACAGGAGATGATTTTCAGAATACTCGGTCAATTCATTTACCATCACAAAAGGGAACCTTTGCGGAATAAGACTTTCAACAAAATCTTTATCAGATGTCGGCAGCTTGTTTTCCATTAGCAAACAGTTAGTAATGCACATGAATAAGCAAATCTTCCGCTTTCAGGAACACAAAGAAGTACTTTTTCTCCTTTTTTCAGTCTTCCTGAATTCATCAGTTCTTCAAGAGCAATAAAGATAGATCCTGCTCCGATGTTTCCTACTTCTGAAAGGTTATAGAACCATTTTTCCGCAGGGAAGTCCATTCCTTTTTTAGCAAATTCTTCTTTGAGTCCGTCTTTGAAATAGCCCGAAGAGATATGAGCCAGTACATGATCAATTTTTTCAGGATCTAAGTTATGTTTGTCAAAAGAAGACCTTAAACTTTCAGCTCCTTTTAC
Organism: Chryseobacterium gleum; assembly: GCF_900636535.1. Classification (NCBI taxonomy): domain Bacteria; kingdom Pseudomonadati; phylum Bacteroidota; class Flavobacteriia; order Flavobacteriales; family Weeksellaceae; genus Chryseobacterium; species Chryseobacterium gleum. The sequence goes on along the minus strand of NZ_LR134289.1, from coordinate 3,139,686 downwards.
AAGGATATATTTATCCAGGATTTTCGTATCCTGTTTGATGGCAAAAATAGATTGTTTCAGCCATTCATCAGACGGGTAATCTGCCCATGATTTCAGGCTCCCATCTTCAAGTTTATCACATCCGGCATACATACATGCCTCAATTTCGTGGGCATATGAATAGAAGTCAATGAATTCTATCTTTAATGAAGTGCTGTTTTCTCGTGGCTTATTTTCCAAAAGAAAAGCTCCTGCTCCGTCAGAAAGCATCCATCTCAGGAATTCTCTTTTAAAAGCGATGATAGGTCTTTCTTCCAGTAATTTTAAATTTTCAGCCTCATGGTTAAATTTATCAGCAGTCATCCATGCAGACATTCTTTCGGAGCCTGCACATACAGCATTTTCCTGTACGCCTGCTTTTACAGAAAGGAATCCGTAATTCAGCGCATTCATTCCTGAGTTGCAAAGACCCGTTGAAGTATTAATTTCAATAGATTTTCCGATGTTCAGTTCACCATGAACCATAGAAGCGTGTGATGGCTGGATCTGGTCTGGTGAAGTGGTTCCTACCGATAATAATTTCATGTCTTCCTTTTTGAAATTTTCATCAAAAAGGCCTTCGATTGCTTTTGCCGTAAGCTGCGCATTAGAGTGTGTAGGATTTCCGTCCTTATCTAAAGCGTAGTATCTTGTTGTGATTTTATTATTTCTTAGGATAAGTGATTTTGCTTTAGATGGCGCATCATTGATAAGCCCAAGATAAGTCTCCATTTCATCATTCGCTACCGGCTCATTGGGTAAGTATTTTGATGCTTTTGTTATAAATACGTCGTACATTCTATTTTAAATTAATTCCTTGTAAATATCTTTTTTGTTTTTGTCTTTTAAACCAAAATATAGGGGTGGTAAGAAGGTGTAATACCAAAACGACAGGTGAGATAATCCATATCGCGGCCATCAAATATACCTTAAAGAATTTTATCAGCAATGGACGTTTCTCTTTTTTCTTGATAATCAGATTAGACCATACTGTGAAAATTTTATTTCCTACCTTCTCTACACGCACCAGAAATGCACGGATTTCAATGGCTCCGTTTTTAACAAGATCCGGTTGCAGATTAATCAGATCATTGTTGTTGAAATGTCTTTCAATAATCTCGCCATACTTTACAGAACCTGCAATTTCTTCATCAGAAACACCGGCTGCCGGAAGCATTCCTGATTTTTCTTTCTGGCCTGTGGTAAGCCATCTGAGAATGGTCAGTACGCTGGTATAATTGTCATGTCTGTCTACCAGTGCTATATTTCCGACAAGTTTTGCCTGCAGATCTCTTAGATATACTTTTAGTTTTTCCTGGGAAAGCATCCACATATTTCGGGTTCCGGAAATGGTAACGACAGGAGTATCTTTAAGGATACGGCCTGCATACTCACTTTTTAAGAATGAAATAATAGGAATGGATGGTGTGAGATACCATACCTGATATCCGAAGAGGATAAGATCATACTTTTTATTGAGAACTTCTTCTGAAGGTGGAAGGATCTCTTTTGGAATCTGCAGATAGGATTCGGGAAAAGTGTTGAAAAAAACATCACTTGGCCAGGGAAACGGAAAGTCTTCCTTGAGCTTAATATTATAATAGGTAACATCATATTTCTCCTTTTGAGCTTCAAAAGGCCTGGCGATGTTCTTCACAATATCCTCCAATTGGCCGGTTTGTGAATAATATATGACAAGTATATTTTTCTTCATTAGTTTTCTTTAGGGTTTACAAAAATATGTTTTTCATATTTATTAAGTAGATTTAAATACTTTTATGAATTCAGAACTGAATTTCAGTGTATAATTTTCACTTTCAAACCTGGTGTTTTTTGTATTTACAAAAATGATGGTTTCAGGAAGTTCCTGAAGGTCATTCATTGTAAAATGTTCATCTGATAAAAGAAGAACGTCAATTTTCTTATTGATCTCAGAAAGGTCTTTGATATAATGTATTTTTCTTCTTTTTACCAGATAGCTGTGGGCGGCAGTTTCCCTCTTTTCATCGTTCCGGATCATAGAGAAAATTCTTCTGTTTGCCTGATACAATGTTAATAAAGCATCTTTTTGCCCAAAATCATCAGCTATATGAAGGATGCCGGCGTCATTGGGAATATGCTTGTTAAGCTCAAAATATACTGATTTGTTGGTATTAAAATCTTCTTTTACGTCTTTCACTACTTCACTGTCTTTGTAAAGATAGCTCAGGAATAATTTCTTCTTAAAATAATTTTCATCCTCAATCTCTTCCCGAAGTTTTGCAAACTCTTCTCTGAAGTAAGCATTGATCTTTTTGGTTCTCTCAGAATAGTTTTTACCAAAACTCATATCATCTTTGCTGATTCTGCTGCCAACTTTTACTGTGATGCTGCCATCATAGATAATAAAGTCTCCTTTTGGCAATACTTCAGAATTTCCATGGATGTAGATTGGGAGAATATCCAGGCCGAACTGTTCTGCAAGATAAAATGCTCCTTTATGAAATCTTTTGATGTCATTGTTATAAGAACGTTCTGCTTCAGGGAAAACCACTAATGAGTACCCTTGTTCAACTTTTTCCTTCAGCTTTTCCATCCCATTTTCAATTCCCTGTGATACGGGGTAAAACCCAAGAGCTCTTACCAGCTTTCCAAAAATAGGAGACTGGTATACCCAGTCATTCACAAGATAGATGATTTTATGAGTCGTCATTGCAATCGCCAGTGTATCCAGAAAGGATGTATGGTTGGCAATGATCACTGCCGGTTTACTGAAATCTTCCGACGGATTCTTAATGACCTTCTTCTTTACAAAAGGATTAGAATAAAGAACAGAAGTTAAAAACCTTGCTAAAATTATCTTGATAATATTCAGTGTATTTCCTTTGGAATTTTTGACAAAGAAGCTTCCGAAAGCGGAAAACAGCAATCCGCCAATTCCATAATACAAGAATGAGAATACAGACCATATGAACAGTCTGAAAGTAATCGGTGAAAGTCCTTTTTTTGCTCTGTTGGTGATCAGCAGTCTGAACCAGAACGGATATAGGGTAGAGGTAATAATAATGACTGAGAACATTCCGATTAAAGCAACCAAAGCCAGGGAATGCAGGGCAGGATGTTTGGCGAAAATCAGGGAGCCAATGGAAAGAATCGTAGTGAAAACCGCAAGAATGATGGAAATTCTGTATGTAGGCAGTTCATTTTTTCCTGTGGTATGTTCTTTCTGCATGGCCTGCGTAAGGAAAATGCTGAAGTCGTCACCAACCCCAAAAACCAATGTGCACACTACAGTACTGAAAATATTCAGTTCCAATCCCAGAAAATAAAGGATTCCGGCTGTAACAACTCCCGTTAAAACAATCGGGAACATGGTAAGAACCGTTAATTCAAAATTTCTGAAAAAAACAATAATAGTTAAAATAATGGCTAGAAGAGAGTAGTTGATCAAGGTATTGAAATCCCTTTTCAATAATCCAAGGAAATTTTCATTCATCTGCTGGCGGTCAATAGCAATAGCATCATGTTTCTTTTCAATATCTTTGATAAAAGCATCCCTTTTCTTTTCGTCTACTTTTACAACGTTGGAAACGGTATAAAAACCATTCTCGCTGCTCATGAATTCTGAAATCTGAAGTGCTTTCACTTGTTGATAATCCTTCAGTTGTAATACAGAATAATCTTTATGCAAAACTTCAATGAAATTATCAAATGCAGAACTGTTGAAACCTAATTTATTTCCGTTACTGATCAGCTCAGAAATGGTCTGGCTTTTCTTTTTCTCATTCCAGAAACTGTTCCATTCATCAATCTTTTTTTGTTGGTCTTTTTCTGAAAGCACAACACTTCCAATTGAATTGTAGCTTAAAATCTTGCCCTCTTTCTTCTCTTTTTCAAGGAAGCTGCTTAGTTCAGAGTTTCTGCTTAAAGCATCTTCTTCAGAATTTCCGTAAGAAATCGTATAAATAGATTTTGAAGTAATATCGGAAAGCTTCTGCAGTTTTGCTTCACTGATTTTTAATTCTTTCGGAATATAATTCAGATCTCCAATGTCTTCATTAAATCCTACATGTCTGAATCCAAACAGGCAGGCCAGAATAATAATGGAACAGCCTATGATCAAAGGCTTGTTTTTCTCGTAAGGATAAGAGCCAATCTTATCAATAAAGTTGGTGTTCAGGTGTTCTCCCTTTTCTTTTGGTTTATAAAGCTGAGGAACGATAATCAATGCTGTGATTGAAGAAAGAATAACGGTAATGGCTGCAAAAAGTCCTAAGTCCTTCAATGCTTCAGAACGTACGAAAACCAGGCATAAGAATGAAACGGCTGTCGTTGCACTGCTTAATATGATCGGTTGGGTAATCTCTTTGTAAAGTTCTTCAATATTATTGTTATGCTTGTAATGGGTAAGAATATGCAGGGCATAATCAATGGTAATTCCAATCAAAATAGCTCCCACACTTAGTGAAATTGCCGAAATCTTATCTTTAATAAAATAAAGAACCAATAAAGCAAGTAATACGGAAAATACTGTTGGTAAAAAAACAATGATGGGAGTGAAGAAATTCCTGAAATAATAGATCAGAAGAATCAAAAGGACTGTCATAGAAATGACAACTGTATTCTGGATGTCTTTTTTGATCTGTTTTGCGTTGGCCACCGCAATTACAGGGGAACCGAAATAGCTGATTTCTGTTTTTCCCTTGAACTGCTTATTGATGCTGTCTTTGATGGAATTGAGCTGATCTACAAATGCTTCATTGGCTTTTGTGTCATTGCTTTTGTTTTTAGGATCAATGAAAAGCAGGAGGTTTTTGCCGTCTTTGGTTACAATATAGCTGTCTTCAAGTTTGAAGTCTTTGCTGATGTTTAAAGCATTTAATTTTTTTATTCCCAAAAAAGTAAGTCCCAAAGGATCTTTTTTAATAAACTCTTTAGTGACAAGGCTTGTGGGAGAAACCAGTGAGATGTAATTATCCTCTACCTGTTTGGCAATGCTGTCTTTTTGCAGTTTCTGATTAATCTCCTTATAGTCATTTTCATTAAGGAAGAGTGGAAGGTTCTGATTGACAAAATCAAAAGTTTCTGAAATTTCATTATCATTCACTTTCCCCTGAATGGAACTGATATATTTTTGCAGAGGTTCAATTTTTTTTAAGAAAGTATCTGCCGTTTCAGAAAGCTGAAAGCTGTCTTCTCCGGATTTGTTTTCAATAATAACAATAATTTTATCTGAAAAATTGAGTTGCTTGAGAACTTTTGCTGTAAGATCTGATTTTTCATTTTTAGGGATAATCTGATTGATGTCTTCCTCAAAATTGATCTTTGACGCAAAAAAAATGCACAAAACGGCAATTCCCATGGCTGTCAGTACAGATAGAATTTTATTTTTGGAAATCAGATAATATAAAAATATAAAAAAGCGATGCATTGCATTTAAATCAAGTCTGCAAATTTAATTTTTTAAGTATTAGTTCAAAATATTTAGCAATAAGTTTTGACTGAAAATCAATAAAATATTCTAGGATGATTCAAAAAATATTCTACTTTTGCAAAAGTTCCCTTTTGAAAAATGTATTTTAAACCACAATTATTATTAAAAAATAAGAATCTGTTTTAGATATGTTGAAAAGAAATGATGAAAAAATAAACGGATTTCTATTTGTAATAGTACTTCCGCTCCTGTTGTTTGCGATGTCTTATTATGGATTTGAATCCTCTTATACAAGACTGAAAACATCAGAAAAAACGCCTGACTTTTTGTTTTCCTCGGTATATGCTTACAGAGTGATTCCCAATTATCTGAGTGTGCAGATGACGGATCTGATGTACTATCTCATTAACGGTCCTCTGTCTTTCTTTAAAAATTTTTTGTCCAAAAACGGAACTCCTTTTTATCACGGTCTTTTCCTGATGAACAGTGTTTTCTTCATTTTATGTTCCTTGATTTTGAATGCTGTTTTTCAACTGAAATCAACAGGCCTTCTTCTGAATCTTAATGCAAGAAGAATCATCCATCTTCTGTCTGTATTTTTCATTGTAATAACACAGTATGCGCCGACAAACTGTGATACTATAGCGCTTTTCTGTTATCTTTCGGGTGTTTATCTGACCCTGAAATATTCGGATACCGGAAAAAATATTTTCTTTTTTATTCTTATCGGCTTAATTGCAATCTCAACTCTGGTAAGAGAAACAGCCTGTCTGAATATTGCCTTTTTTGCTGCTGTTTTTTTTACTATTGACGATTTAAAAAAAGGAAATTATCAGATTATCTGGAAAATAATACCATTGGTGGTTGCTTTTCTGATTCCTTATCTGGGATTAAGAGCCATACTGGTACAGGAAGAAACTGCTTTTGTGGAAGGGTTTTATATCAACAGAAACTTTTCCAGTCCTTTCAATCTTGCGGGGCTGGTATTTGCGTTAATTGTGATTTATTTTATATATAAGCTTTGTACAGCGCCAGAAAACAGGAGTGTTTTCGGAAAGTATTTTTTCTTTTCCATTCCTTACCTTCTGATGATTACTTTAGTAGGACTGTATTGGGAGGTAAGGCTGTTTCTGCCTTTAATTCTGACCGGAATAATCACAGCATATCATCAGTTTAAAAAAACATCAGAGATTTAGCATGAGTTTACTACATCCATATTATTTAGTTGCAATCCTCTATATGCTGTTCTTCAGTGTTCAGGAAGTGTATGGAAAGAAGGTTGATAAAAAATGGTTCTGGTTCCTTGCGGTTTATTTTATCATTATTGTCGGTTTTAGAAAAGATGTAGGTCCGGATTATGGAAGTTATAAAGGGATTTATATTTACTCTGATACCAAAAGCTATTACAGTATCTTTATGAAGATGCTCCATATGGAAGGAACTGAAAATCTGGATGTGGAATGGCTGTATACGCTCATTAATAAAATTCTTCTGAATATCTTTGATGCCCCTTTTTATATCCTCACATTGGTCATTGCTATTTTTGCAATGATCTTTAAAGTAGAATATACGGAAGATAACACATTTTATCCTTTTACCTTTACCCTTTTTATGTTTATTCCTAACTTCTTTATAGGAGAAAGCGGACAAATCAGACAGAATTTGGGCACCTTTATCGTTTACTTTGCCATACGGTATATTAAAGAAAGGAAATTCTGGCATTACTTATTTTTTATATTCATAGGATCAGGTATACACAGTGTATGTTATTTATTCCTCCCCATGTACTGGCTGGCACGTGTCCCGATCAATAAGACAGTGATGCTGATTATGATTGTTGGTTCAGTCTTTTTATCTCCTTTTGAGATATACAGGAGTTTTGGTAGTCTCTTAGATGGAATGGCTTCTGACAGTACCCTGGTAGAAGGGTTCAACGGATATATTGATCAGACGGCGCAGCGATTGAACGGGGGTATTGGAATTCCGGAGGTGATGATGGCTATTCTTACTTTTTTCCTTTTTGCTTTTGATACCAAGATGAAAGAATTATATCCTTATTACGAATACCATAGAAATTATGCCGTAATTGGAATATGTCTTTACTTTATCTTTAGAAATAACCCTGTATTCTCGTCAAGACTTGCTGGGGCCTTCATCGGATTTGCATATATTATAATTCCAAATGCAATGTACGTGGTTTCAGGAAGAGTAAGAAATATGATCTATGCATTTATTATTTCACTGGTCGTGTTCAATTTTGTGGTCTTTGCTATCTTTAACAATATCAAGGCAGGGCGATTTTCAATTGAGAGCTATCAGAACTACATTCTTCCATAGAATTTGAAAATTAGCAATATATTAATTATAAAGACAGTCATTAGGCTGTCTTTTTTTTGTGAAAACCTTGTTCATGTTTGTGCTGTTTACTAGCTTTGTTTTTAAATTATTAACAACATAATTTAAATATGTTGTTTTTATTTATAAAATAAATCTCTTTTCGTTGAGATAGGCTTAAAAGTTGCACTTGGGTAATGACACTAAATTATAAGGTATGAAAAGGTTAACTGAAAAATTAGCGGCAGTCTTCTGTCTGATATCATTGGCAATATATTCTAAAGGGAATGTCAGAGAAGGCTCCTCAAATGGGCATATTAAAGCAGTCTGGATTGCTGAAAAGACGGACTCACTCGCCAGGCCGTTACCCGAATTGACGAAATTGTTCCTTCCGGATTGGAAAAAAGCTCCTAACAGTTACATTTTTGATCCCGGCCAGAACAGTGAGGGATTGCTGGTTCCGGTAAAAAAAGCGTATGCAATGTGGGAAGGCGGCGGATATCTTAACGGGAGTGGTATTCCGGCTGGTGTTGTAACAGCGGATGTTTTGTGGGAAGATGTTCATGGACTTATAAAATCGGGGGTAAACTATGCTCTGGAAATAACAGGAACCGGACAGGATGCCAAGATAAAAGTCCCGATCAATAAAACAAAAAAGGGAAATGCCGTCATTGCCTTCAAAGTAAATGGAGAAATTTATTGGAGCTGGCATATATGGGTGACGGATGATCCTACAAACGGCTCCACCTACAAAAGTTTCAACAACATTAAGAGAATGAAATCAGACGGAACCACTGAAGTTATTCCCGACTCTGACTGGAAATGGATGGATAGAAACCTTGGCGCAATTACAAGCTCTATTACTGCATCAGACTGGAACAGAAGCATAGGACTTCTATATCAGTGGGGACGAAAAGATCCTATTCCTCCATTAGTTACAAGAGGTAACGATTTTTATGAAGCTTCAGGGTCAATAGGCAGAATAAGACATAGAGAAGCAAAGAATATGAACAATGCTGTAAGTATTGATGACCTCAGGAAATTTGTTCTGCTTTCTGCAGCTGAAGTAACCAATAATATAAGACTTTCTGTAAAAAATCCTTTGAGTCTTATTTATGTGAACAAAGATGATAACTCCGGTCAGGCGTACTACAATAATAATCTCAACCTTCCTGTCAATTGGTTTGGAAAATCTACAACCTTGCCCACGAACAGACTTTCAGAACTTAATCTCTGGTCTGATAATGCGCAGGGGAAAATAGAGACTGTTTATAATACTGATGACAAAGCAAAGCCTTATCGAGATAAATCACCTTATGATCCGTGTCCCAACGGATGGCGAATTCCCTCTATGCTGGTTGCCAATCTGGCTTCTTCATCCTATGTGGACGATATCAGAATAGACTTTTCACCTTTTGGAGTGAGAACCAATATGGCGAAAAATGTTTTTGAAACCAACAAATACCATATCATTAAGCCTACTAATGCAGGAGTTCCTGCTTTTATGACAGGATTTAAAGTTTATCCCAACTGGGGTTTTGATCTGTCAGCTGTCGGAGGATATAATATGGGAATCTTCCCGGGAAACGGACAGCTTATCAGAGGAGCCCACCAGGGACAGTATACAGATCAGCATCACACTGCACTTTGGACAGCTACTATGGCCAGGCAGTTTGATACCTCTCCGGCTGTTACTGTCAGAGGACTTTCTATGATTCCGGATAAAACGCAGTCAGATGTCCCGGATGCAAATTATCCTACTATTAAAGGACGCTATTATTACTTTCCTATGTCCGTAATGTACACTTCGGATGCGAATGGCTGCAGATGTATAAAAGATCCTCTTTACACGATCAATGACTATGATTTTCCAACAGAATATCTCCCTGCAGCTACAGAATATAAAGAAGGGTTTAATAATCCGAATACGTACCAGATTGTAAAAAGCGGAGCTGTTTCTACTGTTGAAATTCCGGTCAGCAAAGCATTCTCTGTACAAAGTCAATTACTGAATAATACTGAAATATTAAACCCTTCCAGTTTTAATAATTTAAAAGGAAATGTCCTTTGGACTACCAATCCGGGTCTTGTCAATAAAATTACAGTAGTAAACCCTTCACCTTCGTCACTGCAGGATATCGCCAATTCTAAAATAGTTGTGGAAATTGCCTCCAATGAAAGTGGAAATGCGGTTGTAACACTTCATAACGGCAGTATATCTTCACCGGTATATTGGAGCTGGCATATCTGGGTGACGGATTCTCCTGTGGGATCTTACACCTATACTACCGAAACTCCGGCAGCAGTTACAAACTATGTGAATTATGTAGATAAAGCTGATGTAGTTTTCCAGACGACTTTTATGGATCGAAATCTTGGAGCTGTAGATGCTTTTCCTGCTGTTGCCAACCCGCAGGCTCCCACCGCTGATGAACTTTTGAAAATCCGTGCCTCTACCGGTTTGCATTATCAATGGGGAAGAAAAGATCCTATTCCTGTATTTCAATATGCAGATAACAGAAGCTCCTACAATGTGTTTTTGGGTGCGGCTGCAGACAATGGAACAGTTACATACAGTACGCTTAATCCGACTGACTATAATAATCTTTCAGGAAATTATATTGTTCCTTACAATACTTATGCTGCAGCATCAAATGTACAGACTGCCGATAAGCCGATAGATAAAATTTCCAAAATATTATCTTATTCTGTGAAAAATCCTTTGGTGTATATGGTTCCCAGTTCTTTTGCTCTTTATAACAGCACAACACCTAATTATACCAGCGGAACAGACTGGCTTGCAACAGAGCCTAACTTAGCTCCGGACAGATGGGGAAGAGGAGGGAAAAAATCGCCTTTCGATCCTTGCCCTGAAGGATGGAGAATTCCTGACCTTACGAACGTAGCCTTGGTTTCAGGAGCAGATTTCGGACAGACTCCCTGGTATAAGAAAGATAAAAATGTAGCAACGTCATACAGTATTGTGACTGATTATCTGGGAGCAAGGGTGAGAAACGCTGCCAATGCTACAGTGGGATATATCTTTAATAACGCTGCATACCCTTTAGGAAATTATCCTGATTCCGGTTCAAGAGGATTCAGAAGTGTGACGGCAAATCAGTCTGCACAGGGAACATTTAATGTGCTCAACTATCAATATCCGGCTGTCTGGACGGCTGCTTTAAATTCTAATTATCTGGGAAGATCAATCAATGTTTTATTTGATGCGGCAGCTACAACCAATAGACTAATCGTCTTTCATGATAATAATGATCCATATTTCGGTACGGGATGCCGATGTGTGAAAATAGAATATGATGCCAATGGCAACGAAGAAGGGCCTGCTTCAAGAACTACTGTAATACCAAATGGTTCTACATTAAGTACTGCAAATGCCGTACTTAAAACTACTGATAACAAGATCTCTGTGTATCCCAGCCCTGTATCCAATATTCTTTATATAAAAGCTACGGAAGATAAAGAATACGATTTTCAAATTTTTAATGCCCTGGGGCAGCTTGTAAAATCAGGACATTTTATTAATAATCAGACAGATATCTCATCTTTAAATGCCGGAGTATACCTGATAAGAATCAATAGTTCAGAAGCGACTTTTAAGATTATAAAACGCTAAGGTTTTAAAATAAATAGTAAGTGGATAAGTTCCTATAGAATGTTTTTTGTCAAGACATATTTCTTCTATTAGAGATGGTGAAAAATTCTATATTATTATCTGCAGAGAATTGTATAATAGTCTAAAACCTATACTGCAAAAGACTTGTTTCTTCAGAAAGCGGGTATTAAAATATAGTATAAAGCGTTAGGAATAGTAAATTAAACCTGCTTAACAAAAAGTATATAATAAAAAAGCTTTACTTTTGCAAAAAATTTTTTTTAGAATGTCGAAAAATTTAGTAATCGTAGAGTCCCCGGCAAAGGCAAAAACTATTCAGAAATATTTAGGTAAGGATTTCGAAGTGAAATCCAGTTTCGGTCATATCCGTGATCTGCCTAAAAAAGGAATGGGAATAGATCTTGCCACCTTTAATCCTGATTACGAAGTTTCAGCAGACAAGAAGAAATTAGTGACAGAATTAAAAGCTGCAGTAAAGAAAGCTGATATGGTTTGGCTGGCTTCCGATGAGGACCGCGAGGGAGAAGCTATTGCCTGGCACTTGGCAGATGAGCTGAAGCTGAAGCCTGAAAACAGAAAAAGAATTGTTTTCCACGAGATTACTAAAAATGCCATTCTAAAAGCAATTGACAATCCGAGAGATATTGATCAGAACCTGGTAAATGCACAGCAGGCAAGACGTGTGCTGGACAGAATCGTAGGTTTTGAAATGTCGCCCGTTTTATGGAAAAAAGTAAAACCGGGTTTGTCTGCAGGTAGAGTACAATCTGTAGCCGTAAGATTAATCGTTGAAAGAGAAAAGGAAATCCGTGAGTTCATACCGAAAGCGAGCTTTAAGCTTGATGGTATATTTTTAAATAAAACAGAGCAGGAAATTGCTGCCAAGCTGAAGAAAGATTTTGAAAAAGAAGAAGATGCAGAAAAATTCCTGGAGCAGGCAAAAACTACACAATTTAAAGTTCTGAATGTTGAAACCAAACCAGGTACCCGTTCGGCTTCAGCACCTTTTACAACCTCTACATTACAGCAGGAAGCTTCTTCAAGACTTGGTTATAACGTAACCAACACCATGCGTCTAGCACAGAGACTGTATGAAGAAGGGTATATTACCTATATGAGAACAGACTCCGTGAACCTTTCTCAGGAAGCTATTGAAGGAGCAAAAAAACAAATCATCTCAGAATACGGAGCAGAATATTCTTCACCAAGAAACTATACTACAAAATCTGCTTCAGCACAGGAAGCGCACGAGGCCATCCGTCCTACAGATTTTGGAGTAAAAAGTATAGGAGATGCACAACTGAATAAATTGTATCAGTTAATATACAGAAGAACACTTGCTTCTCAGATGGCTAATGCTAAAATCGAAAAGACTGTAATTGAAATTGGAAATACATCTTTGCCACATCATTTTGAAGCGCAGGGAGAAGTGATCATATTTGACGGTTTCCTGAAAGCATACGGAATTGTGAAGACTGAAGATGATGATGAAGAAAACAACGATAAATTGCTGCCGAAAGTAAGCGTAGGAGAAGTATTAAGTTACAAAACCATTACTGCTACTGAAAAGTTCACAAGACCAAGTGCAAGATATACTGAAGCCGGATTGGTAAGAAAACTTGAAGAATTAGGGATCGGTAGACCTTCTACCTATGCACCTACTATTCAGACTATCCAGAACAGAGAGTATGTGGATAAAAGAGAAATTGAGCCACAGACCCGCGAAGTGATCAAAATGTCTTTGGTAAAAGACAAAATCAAAAAAGTAGTTCTTGAGGAAAAATTCGGAGGCGATAAAAATAAATTCGTTCCTACAGATATCGGTGAAGTTGTTAATGACTTCCTTACAGATAACTTCAGGGAAATTCTTGATTACGGTTTCACAGCAAGAGTTGAAGAAAGCTTTGACGAAATTGCAAGCGGTGATCAGAAGTGGAAAGAAATGATGACGAATTTCTATTCAAAATTCCACCCGAGAATTGAAGATGTAGAAGAAAATGCAGACCGTGCAACAGGAGACCGGCTTTTAGGAGTAGATCCGAAGACCGGTAAAAATGTACATGCAAGAATAGGAAGATTCGGAGCAATGATCCAGATCGGAGAAACGGATGATGAGGAAAAACCGATCTTCGCATCCTTAATGACAGGTCAGAATATTGCAACCATTACTTTTGAAGAAGCTCTGGAACTGTTTAAATTACCTTTCGATTTAAATGCAGTTGACGGACAGCCGGTTTCTGTGGGAGTAGGTAGATTTGGACCTTATGTCAAATGGGGAGAAACATATATCAGTATTCCTAAAGGTGAAGATCCGCTTTCTGTAGATCAGAAGCGCGCTGAGGAAATTATCAGTGAAAAGAAAATTGCTGATGCTCCTATTGCAACCTATAAAGGAGAGCCGGTAACAAAAGGATCAGGAAGATTCGGACCATTTATCAAATACAAAGATATCTTTGTAAATGTTCCAAAGAGATATGATTTTGAAAACCTTTCTCAAAGCGATATCAATGAACTGATTGATGCTAAATTGGAAAAAGAAGCCAACCGATATATCCAGCAATGGGAAAAAGAAAAAATTTCCATTGAAAACGGAAGATGGGGACCTTTCATCAAGTTTGGAAAAGCGATGTTCAAAATTCCTAAAAAAGCAGACGATACAAAATATGAAGCTGAGGAATTGAAAGAACTTTCTTTAGATGAGGTGAAAAAATGGATTACAGATCAGGATCCGAAAGCCTTTGCCGAAAAGAAAAAACCAGCTGCCAAAAAAGCAACAACTACAAAGAAAACAACTGCAGCCAAAAAGCCGGCAGCCAAAAAAAAGTAAATGTAAAATAATGATACAAAGCCGTTAACATCTGTTGACGGCTTTTTTTATGAACAAAAGCATCCATGTCTTACTCAGTTTCTATGTTTTTTGTATGTTTGTTTTATCAAGCAATTAATCAATTATTATATTCAAATTAAAATATGGATTTCGAAGACTTTATCATTTCACCAAGAAATTTCAAAACCGAAAGCTGGCAGATAGGAAGTCGGATTACTAAAGATATCAGAGAAGACAGTATTGTTCTGCTGTTTGTGTCAGATTACAGAGGTGCCGGAGGTGATGCTGAGGTTCAGGATTTTACAGCTGTGAGAAAAGAGTTTTATAAGCTTTCACAGATGGATTTCGAAATTCCGGTGGTAGATCTTGGAGATCTGGTATCCGGGAAGTCAGTTCAGGATACCCATTATATCTTACAGGAAGTTCTGTCGGCATGTCATTATAAAAGAGCCATTCCGGTGATTATCGGAGGTTCCAATGATTTTGCCTTTTCACTATTTTCAGCATTGAATTTTCACAAGAAAAGTCTCAATTATACCCAGATCAGCAACATCATTTCCCTTCAGCAGGGAGAAGCGATCAATGAACACACTTTTTTAAGCAAAATTTTCGGAGCTAAAAATTTCTCCATTAAAAATTATCATCACTTAGGTTATCAGAAACATCTGAACGAAATGGATTCTGTAAGGCTGATCAAAGAAGTAGAATTTGATATTGTCAGGCTGGCTGAAATGATGAATTCCACAGAGAAGACAGAGCCTTTCTTCAGAAAAGCAGATCTGGTGACTGTAAACTGCGATGCTATCGAAAGTTTTAGCGAACCTTTTTCAATGAACCCGCAGGTAAATGGATTGAACAGAAGGGAAATCTGTGCCTATATGAAAGAAATAGGATTGAGTGAAAATCTGAAGTCCGTAGGAATTTTTAATTATAATATTTATTCGGAAAACCAGCTGAACCATCAGCTTTTAGCACAAATGTTATGGTATCTGATCGAAGGGATCAATATCCAGCATTCCCATCCGAAAGAAAGAAATTATGAGCTGTTCTATGTGCTGATAGATGACAGGCAATATGCATTCAAGCGTGATACTTTCAGTAATTTGTGGTATTTTGGTGATGATGAAAATATAGAAAACTGCATTCCCTGTTCCAGAAAAGATTTTGATGAAGCTAAAAAAGGATGGCTGAATGCAAGACTGACGAAAATTTAATGTATGACAAATGTTCCCTCAAGAGTATCCATTATTGTTCCCGTTTATAATGTCGAAAATTATTTGGCAAAATGTCTTGACTCGCTGGTGAAGCAAAGTCTTCCGGATATTGAAATTCTTGTAGTGAATGATGGAAGTAAGGATAACTCTGAAAAAATTATTGAAGGATATGCGCAAAAGTATCCGGAGAAAATAAAAGCTTATACCAAAGAGAACGGAGGCTTAAGCGATGCCCGTAATTTCGGGATCGATAGAGCAACCGGTGATTATATAGGTTTTGTAGACAGTGATGATTATGTTACTGAAACTATGTTTGAGGAAATGCTTCTTTTAGCAGAAAAGCATAATGCTAAAATGGTGATCTCAAATATTCAGAAAGTGGATGAGAATGGCAAAGTTGTTCAAAAACTCACTCAGCTTCCCAATATGCCCGAAAAGATAACCCTTGAAAATAACTTTTCGGTATTTTCGGATATTAGCTACTTTGCATGTAATAAGCTGTTCAAAAAAGAACTTTTTAATCAGAAAAGATTTAAAAAAGGTGTTCATTTTGAAGACATTCAGCTTATTCCACAGCTTTTACTGGAATGTGAAACCATAGCGCAAACCCAGAATTTCCATTATCAGTATCTTGAACGTACCGATTCCATTACAAAAACCCATACGGAAAAAGGGCTTGACATGCTTAAAGCAGTGTCTGATGTAGAACAGGTATTCAGAGAATCCCCATATTCCCACAAAAAAGAAGAATTGAAAAATTTCCAGATTTTTGAAGGGGTTTACTCGTTTCTGGCCTATCTGGCGTTTGTGAAAGAAGAAGAAATATTTTATAGTATGTCTGATCAATTGGTTCTTTTTATGAAGGAAAGACAAATAAAAATTCAAGATATATTGAAGTATAATCGTTTTGGTAAGAATTATCTTTTATCTTTGCCGTTGAAGAAAAAGATTTTTTATCTGTTATTTTTTGCCGGACAGAAAAAATTGATAAGAAAATTAATTTAGTAAACACAAATGTAAGTACTGTTATTTCGTACAGTAGGAATGATAATGAAGACTTTGTAAGTCCTGCATTATAAGCCTTATTGAAGAAATACAAGTGCTGAATAAGAAAAGAATGAAAAACTTTGAATTGTTCTTAAGCGGATCGGGAATACCTATTTTCTACATAAAAATAGGGCTGGGTTTCGTTTTCTCCTTTTTAATTACATTTTTCTCCATTCCTACCATTGTTAAGATCTCAAGAAGAAAGAATCTGATGGATGAGCCTGGAATAAGAAGTTCGCACCTTAGAGAGATTCCCAATCTGGGAGGAATAGCCATTTTTTATTCCATAGGAATCTGTGCTTCCATTTTTGCCTATGAGCTGTTTGATCTCTACAAGTTTCTATTTGCCTCATTAATTATTCTGCTTTATATTGGAGTAATGGACGATATTGTGGTTATGAGAGCTTACAAAAAGCTTGTAGCGCAGATTGTTGTATCTTCATTAATCGTTATTGGATCAGATATCAGAATCAGAAGCTTATTCGGAATATTCGGAGTATATGAGCTGGAGTATTTTGTAAGTGTGATCTTCAGTATTATAACATTTATTATTCTGATTAATGCTTTCAACCTGATTGATGGAATAGATGGCCTGGCAGGCGGATATTCTGTTATCTGCAGCGCTTTATTTGGCATAAGCTATTACCGTTTGGGAGAATATAACTATCCTCTGGTAGTTTTATCTGTTGTTATTATCGGGACTGTACTGGCATTTTTATACTATAATTTGTCAAATTACCGGACCCGTAAAATATTTATGGGTGACACCGGATCCATGCTGCTTGGCTTTTTGCTGGCCTTTACCTCCATTTGTTTTATAGACATTTTCATCGATAAAAATCTGGTGGATGTACCAAGATATCACCTTCAGTCTGCTCCGGTAGTGGCAGTTGCCATTCTCATTCTTCCGATTGTAGATACATTAAATGTCATTATGATCAGGCTTTACAACAAGAAATCACCGTTTGATGCAGATAAGAACCATATTCATCATAAGCTGCTGAAATTGAATCTTACCCATAGAAGATCTACTTTCTATATTATTCTGTACTATCTGATGATTGTTGCAGTAGCTTATTATCTAAGACATATTAATGTCAATATTTTATTATTAGTGGTGCTTTCACTGGGCTTTTTGGGCGCTTATCTGCCGGATTTGCTATATCGGCTAAGAAATAACAAAAATTAACAATTAAATATTACTTTTGTAAATAATATTATATATGATGAAAAACTTTAAATATTTATTTTTAATATTCCCTCTTTTAGTTACCTCATGTATTACAACAAAGGATGTAAGATACTTGCAGCCAAGTGAGAGTCTTGTAATTAATGAAGAAGGTCTTGTTCCCTACAACATCCCTGTGTACAGGATTACCAAAAACGATATCCTTAACCTTAATATTGTGACTACTCCCAAAGGAGATGCCGCACAATTTTACTCCTCTTACAATACCTCCGGAGGTGTTGCAGGTGGAAGCGCAGCCAGCCCTGCAATAACAGGAGGGGGTGCATTAGGAGTGAGCGGAAACGGCGGAGGAAGCAGAGGCGGAAATATAAACTTTTATTTCAATGGTTTGAAAGTTGACGCCAATGGTGAAATCAATGTTTTTGGAATCGGATATGTAAAAGCCGAAGGAAGAACATTAGATGATATTACTAAAGAAATTCAGGAAAAAGTAAATGAAAATTTCCAGGAAGGTAAATCTGAAGTACGTCTGAATACAGATGGTATTACGTTTTATATCCTTGGTGATGTTGAAACTACCGGTCTTTCAGGCGAAAAAGTTGTTCACAAAAATACACTTACCATTACCGAAGCTTTAGCCATTAATGGTGGGCTGAACAGGACGATAGACAAAAAAGAAATTGTTATTCACAGAAAACTTCCGGAAGGAATCAAAATTGCTAAAATAGATCTTACCCGTGAAGATCTGATGAATTCTCCTTTCTATTATGTACAGAACGGAGATGAAATCTATCTGAACACAAGAGCAAAAAGCTTGAATGGATTCGGAAAAGATCCTATTCAGACTTTAACTACGGGAGTTTCGGTAATTACTACAGCATTATCTATTTATTTACTTCTTAAAAATCTTTAGCCATGATTCCAGAAAGAGTAACCGCTGCAGAGAAGAACAATTCTCAGAAAGAAAAGTATGGGTCGTTTGCATTATTTGATTTAGAACACTTTTTAAGAAGAATCCTTAAGAACTGGTACTGGTTTGTATTCATGCTTTTTATCGGCTATGCCATTGCATGGATTTACAGTAAGTACTATGCGCAGAATATTTATGCGTCTGACTTGTCTTTAAGTACATCCAGTAAAGGTTCTGAGTTTTTACCAACACAGTCTAACCAATCCATCAACTTTATTTGGGGCGATACCGGAAACCAGGATGGTCTTTATCTGAAGAAAATGCTTTTATCCAGAACGCATAATGAATTTTTGGTGAAAGAATTAGACCTTTTTGTAAACTATTCTACAAAAGGACTTATAAAATCTACCTATCTGGATAAAGATGATTCACCTGTGTTTCTTCAGATTGATAAAAAACACCTTCAGCAGATCAATTATCCTATTACCCTGCTACCAAAAGGTAATGGGTCATATCAGGTGGTTTTACCGGAAGAAGGGGAATCTACTAATTTGTATAATTATGAAGTTGAAGGCTTTCAGAATGTAAATGCTTATAGCAGACCAGCTGATAAAATTATTAAAATCAATGAGTGGTACAATGCTCCTAACCTGAGATTCAGACTGCTTCAAAATCCTGTTCCTGCTAAAATTAAGTTGGACAATATCATTGTAAAATTGAACTCAGTAAATGAGAGCGTAAATGAAATTATCGGTACTACGGGAGTGGATTTTGATAAAGAAATCAAGTCTATCATGATTATTACTAAAAGAGGGTATAACCTTAACAGTACAGTTAATTTCCTTAATAAATCTGTTGCAGAGCTGCAAAAAAAGAGATTGGCTGACAAAAATATTGTTAATAAGAATACGGATCTCTTTTTAAAGGAAAATCTTGCTAATATTCGTAAAAAACTTGATTCAAGTGCAAATGTGCTGAATTATTTGAAAACTTCAGAAAAGCTTTATAATATTAAAGACAGGGATGAAAAATCTCTTGAAAAAATAAAAGATCTGGAAGCTAAAAAAGCAGATATCATAAGCAAAATCAACTCCCTGAATAATATCAAAAACACACTGCAGTCTCAGAATTTTGATAAAATGATTGGAACCAATGCTGCAGGTTTTGAAGATGGAGTATTCTCAGCAACAGTTACTGAGCTTAAAGCTTTATATGCTAAAAAAGCAGAAATGGCTTCTATTTATAAGCCTTCATCGGAGCCTATGAGAGAAATCAACAGACTTATTGATGAAGCAAGAATGGGATCTTCCAATAGCCTAAGAGGGTATTATAACAGATATTACGACGAAATTAATAAAATTGACCGTGAGATCTCAGGTGCCAATTCAGATTTAGCTTCTTATCCTGAAAAAGAAAGAAGATACCTGGATGCAGAGAGAGGGTATAATATGATTGAAGCTACTTATAACAGCTTACTGGGCAGACAGAGTGATACCCAGATGAGAATGGCTACCAATCAATCTGATATAACGGTGATTGACCCGGCCAAAAACCTGGGACAGAGCCCTATTGCACCTAATGTAAAGCTGACAAAGACAGCTATTATCTCCGGAATGCTGTTGCTTCCGTTGCTGTTTATCTTTCTTGGTGAAGTGTTTGATAATAAGATCAGAAATATCAAAGAACTTCTGAGTGCTACCAAGATTCCACTGCTTGGTGTGATAGGAAATAACAGCAATGAAAATATGCTTACCGTTCTGGACCAGCCAAAATCATCTGTTTCAGAGGCCTTCAGAGGAATAAGAGCAAATATGAGATTCCTGATGGATAATGAAAATGAAAAAGGAAAAGTAATTTTGGTTACTTCATCTATTGGAGGCGAAGGGAAAACATATGTATCTATCAATCTGGCATCCGTTATAGGATTAAGTGATAAAAGAACAATCCTGTTGGGAATGGACCTTAGAAAACCAAAAATCTTCGGAGATTTTAAGATTGATAATAAATATGGTATCTCAAATTATCTGACCGGAGAAGTAGGAATAGATCAGATTATCAATAAAACGAGGATCCCTAATCTTGATGTTGCTACTTCAGGGCCTATCCCTCCAAATCCATCTGAGCTTTTAATGAGCCAGAGAAATATCAAATTTATAGAAGAACTTAAAGAAAAATATGATTTCATTATTATAGATTCACCTCCGGTAGGCTTGGTGGCAGATTCATATGAACTGATGAAGTATTCTGATGCAAATCTATACGTTGTGCGCCATGAATACACAGAAAAGTACATGCTGAAAATGATTACGGAAAAGTATCACAATAATGAAATCAATAATTTGGAACTTGTTTATAATGACTACAATACGAAGCAGGGGTATGGCTACGGTTATGGTTATGGCTACGGCTATGGTTACGGCTATGGTTATTTTGATGAAGATAAAAATTATAAAGAGCCTTTATTGATAAGAATCAGAAACAGAGTACAGGTATTATTTAATAAAAAATAAAGCATTAAACCCTCATTTAATGGGGGTTTTTTCATATTTACGGTATTTTCATTCTATGAAAAAAAGAATATTTTTGCCACTTTGCCGTTTACTTTATAACAAATTATGTTTTTTTGTTTATTTTTAACTAAACATTAAGATTATCATTAATATAAAAATGTTTTATATTTGCAAAAATTAAATTTTAAAATAACCATAAATCCATATTCTTTTATGAATAAAAAATTATTGTTTAGCTTCCTTGCCTTCCTTGGAGTGGTAGGTGTTAAAGCACAAAGAAACGAATTGGGAGTTCGTCTAGGTATGAGTAACCTAGTGGGAGATGTAGGAAGGACAAATTATATTTTACAAAAGCCGTTGGATTTAAGCAGAACGTCAGATTGGGGGGTCCCGTTTTATGGTGGTTTATTATATAGATTTAATTTTAACCCGCATCAGACTGTTAGATTGGATTTAGGATACAACCAGATCCAGTTTAGTGATAAAGCGGCAAAAGAAGATTATAGAAGAAATAGAAACTCATACGGAAAAAATAACGTGTATGAGGCGAGTTTAATGTTTGAATATAACTTTTTTCCTGTTAATAATGAGCAGATCAGCATGTTAAGCCCTTACATCTTCGGAGGGGTAGGAGCTTTGATGTTTGATGCTCCCAAAGCTACTCTTGTGAATGATTTCAGACGAGATGCGGATGGTGTAGCGCAAGCTCCGATTAATGAATTGGACTTTACCACTACAACCAATTATTCAGTAGGTAAAAAAGTAACCATGCATATCCCTTTTGGAGTTGGTTTGAAGTATAAATTCAACCACTCATGGGCTGTATTTGCAGAAGCTACATTCAGATATACATTGACGGATCAGCTGGATTACAGTAAAATCCTTTCCAAAGATGTAAAAAGTTCTTTTAATGCTGATATTCTGGACCCTGCAACCGGAGGTTCATTATTACAGTCAGGAAATTATTATGCAGTTTCTAAAGAAAGAGAAGCAGAGTTTATTAAAAAGAGAAATATTGGAGATAGCAGATCTAATGATTGGATAAATACGTTCAGTTTAGGACTTACTTATTCATTCGGAAGACCTCCATGTTATTGTGAATAATATGTCGTTGATTAAAGATAAAATAAATTCTGAGAATTTACCGAAACACGTAGCCATCATTATGGATGGTAATGGAAGATGGGCAAAATCTCGTGGTGAGGAAAGAACTTTCGGCCACAAAAATGCCATTAATGCTGTAAGAAATGCCATTAATGCCTGTAATGAGATCAATATCCCTTATTTAACATTGTATACCTTCTCATCAGAAAACTGGAGTCGTCCGGCTGAAGAAGTGAATACCCTTATGAACCTGTTGGTAGAAACCTTACTGCTTGAAGCAGAAGAGATTTTCAGCAAGGGATTAAGAATGCATGTTATAGGAAATCTGGACAAGTTGCCTCCATTGGTAAGAGAGCAGTTGGAACGTGTGGTAGAGCTCACAAAAGAAAACACAAAAGGAAACCTTGTATTGGCTATAAGCTATGGCTCACAAAATGAAATACTGGAAGCCGTAAAAAATATAAGCTCTGATGTAAAAGAAGGAAAAGTTGAGATAGAAAATATAAACGAAAGTTTATTCGAAAGCTATCTGTATACAAAAGATTTTCCTCCTGTAGATTTACTGATCAGAACCAGCGGTGAAATAAGGATAAGCAACTTCCTGCTTTGGCAGATTGCTTATGCAGAATTACAGTTTTTAAATGTTCTGTGGCCGGACTTCACCAAAGATATTTTCTTCCAATGTATTGTAGATTATCAAAACAAAGAAAGAAGATACGGGTTAACCGGTGAGCAAGTAAAAGGCCAATAAAATTTTAAGAAAAGAAAGACTCGATAAAATGAAGTTTAGACTATTACCCATCATTATGTTTGCTGCTTCTGCACATTTTTATGGACAAGTAACTCCACAAGACAGCACAAAAGTAAATAATGCTGTACATGCAGAAAATGAGGCAGGAACTTATACACTTAAAGACATCGTTGTAGATGGGGTAAAAAAATATACACCAGCTCAGATCTTGAGATTCACGGGCCTTACTAAAGGAGAAAGTGTAGACATTCCGGGACAGAAAATCAGCAACGCTGTAAAAAAACTTTGGGATACCCAATCTTTTTCTGAAGTGGAGGTTTATGTTCAAAGCATTGAAGGACAGACTATCGTTCTGAAATTTTACCTGCAGGATCTGAAAGAACTTGGAGAAGTTAAATTCACGGGCAAAGGAATCGGTAAATCTAAAAGCGAAAAGCTGGCGAAGGATAATAACCTTAAACCGGGAACCAAAATTACTCAGAACCTGGTTTCAAGCCTTAAAACTAATGTCCCTAAAGACTATATTAAAAAAGGTTTTGCAGATGCCAAAATCAGTATTCAGGATAAAGTAAATGCAGGAGATCCTGCTTTGGTAGATTGGACAATTAATGTAGATAAGGGTAAAAGAATTAAAATTGACCATATTGAATTTGAAGGAAACGAAAATGTAACCGACAGGAAGCTTAGAAACAAAGCTTTCAAAGAAACCAAACAAAAGCGTTTTGGTATCGGTGGTATTTTGAAATCCTCAAAATTCATCGAAGATAAATATCAGGAAGATAAGCAGAACCTTATCAGTTATTATAACTCTCTGGGGTATAGAGACGCGAAAATCGTTTCAGACTCAGTATGGAGAAACAAGAGAAATAACTACGAAATCAATGTAAAACTTAATGAGGGTAAAAAATATTACATCGGGGACGTTACGTTCACGGGTAATACGGTATACTCTACAGAATACTTACAAAGATTGCTTGGATATAAGAAAGGGGATATTTACGATGCTGTAGGATTCAACAAAAAAGTTGGAGAAGACGGTGGTAAAGAAGATGATTCAGATATCAAATCTGTTTACATGAATAACGGTTACCTTTTCTCTAATGTAACACCTGTTGAAAAATCAGTGTCAGGAGATGCGGTAAACCTTGAAGTAAGAATTAATGAAGGAGAGCAAGCTACATGGAACAAAGTAACATGGCAGGGAAATACCACAACCCATGACCACGTTATTCTTAGAGCACTGAGAACAAAACCTGGAGAACTGTTCAAGAAAACAGAAATTAAGAGAACATACTTCGATTTGGCAGGGATGTCATTCTTTGACCCTCAGCAGATCGGTCAGGATATTCAGCCAAACCAGGTGGATAATACCGTTGATATTAACTGGAAGCTTGTAGAAAAAGGATCTTCTCAGGTTCAGCTGCAGGCAGGTTACGGTGGTAACAGCTTTATCGGAACTTTAGGATTGACATTTAATAACTTCTCATTAAAGAACTTCCTTAAATTTAAAGATTTCAAACCGGTACCTCAGGGAGATGGACAAACATTCTCTATTCAGGTACAGGCAGGACAATACTTCCAGAACTATGGAATATCATTCACAGAGCCTTGGTTATTTGGTACAAGAGCAACAGCCCTTTCTGTAAGTTTGAACAACTCCAGAGTAAGATATACAGATCAATATGGAAGTGCGCAAAAATTGAATATTTTCTCTGCATCAGCAGGATTGAACAGATTATTGAACTGGCCTGATGATTACTTCTCATTGTATACAGGATTACAGTTCCAGAAGTATGACTTCAACAACTATCCGTTCCAGTTTGGTGATACTACAGAATATAACGGTACTGCCAATAACTTCAGTGTTAATTTAGGATTGAGCAGAAACTCAGCCGGTATTGACCCGATTTTCCCGACAATGGGATCCAATATAGAGCTTTCAGCAAAACTGACTCCTCCATACTCATTGTTTAAGAAAAAAGACTACTCATCAATGTCAGCTATTGATAAGTACAAGTGGATGGAATTCTACAAAATCAAATTTAAAGCAGACGTTTACAATGAAATCATTGGGAAACTTGTATTAAGGTCTTCTGCTGAAATGGGATTCATGGATGGATACAACAACCAGTTGGGAGCACCACCATTTGAAAGATTCTATATGGGAGGTACAGGTCTTTTCGGAGGTCGATATGACGGTAGAGAATTGATTCCTTTAAGAGGTTATGAAAATGCTACCACAGAAGGAGGTCAGGCAGAAGATATTACTCAGAAAGGAGGAGGTACAATCTACAACAGATTTACCCTGGAATTAAGATACCCGATCTCAATGAGCCAGACTGCAAAAATCTACGCATTAACATTTGCTGAAGGAGGTAACGTATGGAATTCATGGAGCACTTACAGCCCGTTCCAGCTGAAAAGATCAGTCGGGATTGGTGTAAGAGTTTATATGGGAGCATTTGGATTGATCGGATTTGACTTTGCATTAGGTCTTGATAAGACATTATCAGGTGATAAGTCCGGATGGAGAAACCACTTCTTGATGAACCAAACACTATAATTAAAGATATGAAGCACTTTAAAATAATCTTCACATTCGCATTACTTTTACTTTTCGGGTTAAACAATGCCCAGAAAATTGGGGTAGTGGATACCAATGAAATACTGAATAAATTACCTCAGTATAAAGAAGCTGAAGCAAGATTAAATTCTCAGATTGATACCTGGGAGTCTGAACTTCAGAGTCTTCAGTCTGAATATGAAAGAAAAAAAGCTGCTTTTGAAAGTGAAAAAGTATTATTGATAGGGGATCAACTTAAACTTCGCGAAAAAGAAGTTACAGACCTTGATAAAAATATTAAAACGACAACAAGCTTACGTTTTGGGGCTAACGGTGAAATTACAAAACTGAGAACAAATCTGGTTCAGCCTTTTCAGGATCAGATCTGGGAAGCAATCAAAACAATGTCCGAAAAAAATGGCTTGGGCATAGTTCTTGATAAAAGCAATAACATTAGTGTTATTTTCCTTCAGTCAAAGTATGATTACACTGAGAAAGTATTGTCTATTCTGTTGAAAGGAACAGACAAGAAGGAAAAAACAAATAGCAAAGGCAAAAAATAATAATAGAATTAACTTTTGCTATATTTTAAAATCTAAAAACAAATTAAATTATTTATTTACCAGTTATGAAAAAATTAAGTGTATTATTTGCAGCAGTAATGATGGTTGTATCTGTAGGTATGGCAAAAGCTCAAAAAATTGCTACTTTAGATGTAATGGGAGTTCTTAACGCAATGCCGGAGAAAAAGAAAGCAGATGCTGATCTTAAAACATTCTTAGATACTAAACAAGCTGAGATTAAGAAAAAAGCTGACGCAGCTCAGACTAAATATCAGCAATATCAGACAGAAGCTCCTAAAAAAACAGCTGATGAAAACAAAGCTAGAGAAGAGGAGATGAAAAAATTAGCTGATGAAATCCAGCAAATGCAGGAAAAAGCTCAAAAAGATCTACAGGCTAAGCAAGATGTAGCTTTCGGACCTATTGAGAAAAAATTAAATGATGCAGTAGAAAAAGTGGCTAAAGCTAACGGGTACGATTATATTATGGATGCAAACTCAACAGCATTCCTTTATAAAGCAGGACCGGATGCAACTCCAGCTGTAAAAAAAGAATTAGGAATTCAATAATTTCAGCAAATTAACAAAGATTTATAAAACCAACCGCCTCTTTTAGAGGTGGTTTTTTTATTTTTGCGGAATGGAAAAAGAAGTATCAACGACGGTCAAAGTTAGGTTTAGTGATTGCGATCCGATAGGTCATTTGAATAATGTAAAATATCTGGATTATATGTTTAATGCCAGAGAAGATCATGTAGAAACATTTTACGGATTCACCTACGAAGAATATACCAAGAAAACCGGCTGTACCTGGATTGCCATTCAAAATGAAATAGCCTATTTAAAAGAAGTAAGATACAATACGCAGGTAGTAATCAGCAGCAAAACCATCGATGTTCAGGATAGAACGGCAAAGGTCGAAATTCTGATGAAAAGTCTGGATGAAAAAACAATTCATGCCGTACTTTGGGTAACTGTTATTTATTTTAATGTCAAAACAAGAAAATCTGAAGTCCATCCTGAAGAGATCAAAGGAATTTTTGATAAATTCTATGTAGATCTGATCCAGAAAGACTTCCAGTCAAGAGTGAAGTTCCTAAGGAGCCAGAATGCCAAAAACTCTTAATCTCATTTCTTAAAGGTTCCAATTTAAAAATTAATAATAAACGAATGAAAAAAATAGCAGTAATAGGGAGTAACGGGCAATTAGGCAACTGCATAAAAAAGATAGCTCCTGACTTTGAACATCAGTATGAATTCTTATTTACAGACTCCTCTACATTAGATGTTACCAGTGAAGAACAGGTGAACGATTTCTTTTATGAAAACAAACCGGATTACTGCATCAATGCTTCAGCATATACGGCGGTGGATCTGGCAGAGAAGGAAAAAGAAAAAGCTTTCGCTGTGAATGCTGATGGAGTAGCCCATCTGGCTCAGGCCTGTGCTGAATATAAATCTACTTTGATTCATGTTTCTACGGACTATGTTTTTGATGGGACTACCAATCTTCCATATTCCGAAGATGATTTTACCAATCCGGTAGGAGTATATGGGGAATCAAAAAGAAAAGGAGAAGAGCTTGCCCTGGAAATCAATCCGAAAACAATTATTCTGAGAACCTCATGGCTGTACTCTGAATTTAATAAGAATTTTGTGAAAACCATGCTGCACCTGTTCTCGCAGAAAGATGAGTTGGGAATTGTAGCCGATCAGTTCGGGCAGCCAACCAATGCAAATGATTTGGCAGAAGCAATTATGCAGATTATCCAGACTCCGCAAAAGACCTACGGAATCTTCCATTTCTCAAACTATCCGGAGACAACCTGGTTTGAATTCGCCAAAAAAATTGCTGAGTTTTCAAAATCACCGGTAAAATTGAATGCGATAACTACTGATCAGTATCCTACTCCGGCTAAAAGACCAGTAAGAAGTACTATGTCTTTGGATAAAATTGAAGAGACATATAAAATAGAGCCCAAACATTGGGAAAACAGTCTTGAAGAATGTGTGGAAATACTTGCACACCAATAATAGATAATATGAAGAATATTGTAATCATCTTTTCCGTGTTATGTATCCAGCTGTGGAGCGCTCAGAATGTTTATATGACCAGAGTTGAAAAAACAAATGATAATTCAGATAAATTCTTTTACAGAAAAGAGGACGCAGCCACAGATGCTGTTTATTTAGGAGAAGTAGAAGTACAGGGATTTTCAAAAGATGATGCACTTGTATTTTCTCTCGTATATAAAAAAGCAAAAGAGATCGGTGCCAACACATTTCAATTAAAACCTTTCGAAAACGTTGACGGTACGCCTCAGCCATTCAATGCTGCCAATTATAAAGTTGCTTTATATTATACACCTAAAGAAAAATTGGCGGTTAAGCATGGAGAGATGTATATATTTGCATCCTCTGAAAAAGATCAGAAAATAAACATCAACCGTAAAGACTATACCATCCCGCCAAGAACATTTTTAAAATTAAAAGTAGTTCCGGGAGAAATCTATACCATCTCAACAAAAAAATTGTTAGGCTCTACAGTGAAAGTTCAGCCAAAAGCCAATGACGATAATCTTTATTTCCAGGTTTCATCTTTGAAAGTAAAGTCAGATAATACAGGAGTAGGAGGTCTGAATCTGAAATCGGGAGATATTATTGGCCTGGAAAAGTCTTATGCAGAATTTTTAAGCATAATTTATAAAGAGAAGCATCCATAAAAATCAATTATAAGAGCTGTTTTAGGATTCAATTTAAAAAAACACCTATTCAATAAATTTTTGTTTAAAATTTTTCTCCCTGCAATCCAGTGTTTTAAGAGTAAATATTACGAAACGGTAAAATTTATGTTAAATAAACTTGTTTTGCGTTGTAGGAAGTTGCTATCTTTGCCCCACTGAAAACGAGAGTAGAACAGTAAGCGCAGAAGAGCTTTTAGGTAAGCAGGAACATTATTTACTTCACAAGAGACAGACGAAAAAAAACTTTAAAACTTTTTGCAAAAAGAGTTGTAAGATAAAAAAGAGTTTGTATCTTTGCAGTCCGAATAAATCGGAGCGCAGGAGTAGAGAGATTGAGGGTTTGAGAAGGATTAAGGTTACTTAAAAAACTTTAAAATTTTCTTCAAAAACATTTGGTCATTAAAAAATAAAGTTTTACTTTTGCACTCGCAAATACGGAGCGCTACTGACAGAGAGGGTACTTCGGGAAAAGCGGAAGATATAAAGATCATTGACATACAATATAACAACCAAGTAAGGAAAAACTAAAGCGTTAAAAACTTTGAGTGAGTCAGACAAACATACAATGGAGAGTTTGATCCTGGCTCAGGATGAACGCTAGCGGGAGGCCTAACACATGCAAGCTGAGCGGTAGAGATCTTTCGGGATCTTGAGAGCGGCGTACGGGTGCGGAACACGTGTGCAACCTGCCTTTATCAGGGGGATAGCCTTTCGAAAGGAAGATTAATACCCCATAATATATTGAGTGGCATCACTTAATATTGAAAACTCCGGTGGATAGAGATGGGCACGCGCAAGATTAGATAGTTGGTGAGGTAACGGCTCACCAAGTCTACGATCTTTAGGGGGCCTGAGAGGGTGATCCCCCACACTGGTACTGAGACACGGACCAGACTCCTACGGGAGGCAGCAGTGAGGAATATTGGACAATGGGTGCGAGCCTGATCCAGCCATCCCGCGTGAAGGACGACGGCCCTATGGGTTGTAAACTTCTTTTGTATAGGGATAAACCTACTCTCGTGAGAGTAGCTGAAGGTACTATACGAATAAGCACCGGCTAACTCCGTGCCAGCAGCCGCGGTAATACGGAGGGTGCAAGCGTTATCCGGATTTATTGGGTTTAAAGGGTCCGTAGGCGGATCTGTAAGTCAGTGGTGAAATCTCACAGCTTAACTGTGAAACTGCCATTGATACTGCAGGTCTTGAGTGTTGTTGAAGTAGCTGGAATAAGTAGTGTAGCGGTGAAATGCATAGATATTACTTAGAACACCAATTGCGAAGGCAGGTTACTAAGCAACAACTGACGCTGATGGACGAAAGCGTGGGGAGCGAACAGGATTAGATACCCTGGTAGTCCACGCCGTAAACGATGCTAACTCGTTTTTGGGTTTTCGGATTCAGAGACTAAGCGAAAGTGATAAGTTAGCCACCTGGGGAGTACGAACGCAAGTTTGAAACTCAAAGGAATTGACGGGGGCCCGCACAAGCGGTGGATTATGTGGTTTAATTCGATGATACGCGAGGAACCTTACCAAGGCTTAAATGGGAAATGACAGGCTTAGAAATAGGCTTTTCTTCGGACATTTTTCAAGGTGCTGCATGGTTGTCGTCAGCTCGTGCCGTGAGGTGTTAGGTTAAGTCCTGCAACGAGCGCAACCCCTGTCACTAGTTGCCATCATTAAGTTGGGGACTCTAGTGAGACTGCCTACGCAAGTAGAGAGGAAGGTGGGGATGACGTCAAATCATCACGGCCCTTACGCCTTGGGCCACACACGTAATACAATGGCCGGTACAGAGGGCAGCTACACTGCGAAGTGATGCAAATCTCGAAAGCCGGTCTCAGTTCGGATTGGAGTCTGCAACTCGACTCTATGAAGCTGGAATCGCTAGTAATCGCGCATCAGCCATGGCGCGGTGAATACGTTCCCGGCCTTGTACACACCGCCCGTCAAGCCATGGAAGTCTGGGGTACCTGAAGTCGGTGACCGTAACAGGAGCTGCCTAGGGTAAAACAGGTAACTAGGGCTAAGTCGTAACAAGGTAGCCGTACCGGAAGGTGCGGCTGGAACATCTCATTTTAGAGCGTCGTTAGACGATAAAAAAATTAGTATCGCAAGATACAGAACTTACTTAAAGTTCAAGCTTTAGTTTTTTGTTTGGTTGATTTATATTAAAAATAAAACCCACTAGAAATTAGTAAACGGGAAGAGAAAACGAGTAAGAAGTAGAGTTGTAAGGTATATGAAAATAATTACTTATCGCTCATTACTCATCACTCATAATAGAGTCTCGTAGCTCAGCTGGTTAGAGCGCTACACTGATAATGTAGAGGTCGGCAGTTCGAGCCTGCCCGAGACTACTAATTAAAGCGGATAGCAAATAGGGACTATCTTCTGGCCACTAGCCAAAAGCAGGAAGCCATAAGCTAAAAGCACTAGAGGGGAATTAGCTCAGCTGGCTAGAGCGCCTGCCTTGCACGCAGGAGGTCAAGGGTTCGACTCCCTTATTCTCCACAGAGTGGATGGTTTAGTTTTAAAAAAGCAAATAGAGCCAAAAACAATATTTGCGAATTAAATCAGAAATAGATTTAAGATCATTGACATTAACGGTAAAGACATCACAAAGAGAAAACCGAGCGCATAAAGCGCTTGAGTAACCAATAGGAAAGAAATCGTTAAGGGCGTATGGCGGATGCCTAGGCTTTCAGAGGCGACGAAGGACGTGGTAAGCTGCGAAAAGCTGCGGGGATTGGCACACACGAATTGATCCGCAGATATCCGAATGGGGCAACCCAATACATTGAAGATGTATTACCTCGTAAGAGGAGCAAACCCGGAGAACTGAAACATCTAAGTACCCGGAGGAAAAGAAATCGAAGAGATTCCGTAAGTAGTGGCGAGCGAAAGCGGATTAGCCCAAAAGCTTTTATATGTTTAATAGAATGTTCTGGAAAGAACAGCCATAGAGGGTGATAGCCCCGTATATGAAAGGCATATTTGAGTGATAAATGAGTAGGGCGGGACACGTGAAATCCTGTCTGAATATGGGGGGACCATCCTCCAAGGCTAAATACTCCTGAAAGACCGATAGTGAACAAGTACTGTGAAGGAAAGGTGAAAAGCACTTCGAATAGAAGGGTGAAATAGAACCTGAAACCGTACGCCTACAAGCGGTCGGAGCAGCGTAATGCTGTGACGGCGTGCCTTTTGCATAATGAGCCTACGAGTTAATTTTACTAGCGAGGTTAAGGTATTAAGTACCGGAGCCGGAGCGAAAGCGAGTCTGAATAGGGCGCTTAGTTAGTAGGATTAGACGCGAAACCTTGTGATCTACCCATGGGCAGGTTGAAGCTCTGGTAACACAGAGTGGAGGACCGAACCGGTTGACGTTGAAAAGTCTTCGGATGACCTGTGGGTAGGGGTGAAAGGCCAATCAAACTGGGAGATAGCTCGTACTCTCCGAAATGCATTTAGGTGCAGCGTCGATGTTAAGTTTATTAGAGGTAGAGCTACTGATTGGATGCGGGGGTTTCACCGCCTACCAATTCCTGACAAACTCCGAATGCTAATAAATGTTCGTCGGCAGTGAGGGCATGGGTGCTAAGGTCCATGTCCGAGAGGGAAAGAACCCAGACCAACAGCTAAGGTCCCCAAATATATGTTAAGTTGAAACAACGCGGTTGGACTGCATTGACAGCTAGGATGTTGGCTTGGAAGCAGCCATTCATTTAAAGAGTGCGTAACAGCTCACTAGTCGAGCGGTCCGGCATGGATAATAATCGGGCATAAACATATTACCGAAGCTATGGATTTGTATTTATACATCTGGTAGGAGAGCATTCTATTTGCGCCGAAGCAGTACTGTGAGGTATTGTGGAGCGGATAGAAAAGAAAATGTAGGCATAAGTAACGATAAAGCAGGCGAGAAACCTGCTCACCGAAAGACCAAGGCTTCCTCAGCCATGCTAATCAGCTGAGGGTTAGTCGGGACCTAACGCGAACCCGAGAGGGGTAGTGGATGGACACAGGGTTAATATTCCCTGACTTGCTCACGATAAAAGGGGACGGTTGGATGTATCTGCTGGAGACTGACGGAATAGTCAAGGCTTAGCCTTCGGGCGAAGCTGCTGTAGAGTAATCTGATCCAAGAAAAGCCGAAGTGAAGCAACCCGTACCAAAACCGACACAGGTGGTCGAGGAGAGAATCCTAAGGTGCTCGAGTGAGTCGTGGCTAAGGAACTAGGCAAAATAGTCTCGTAACTTCGGAAGAAGAGACGCCATCAGCAATGGTGGCCGCAGTGAAGAGGCCCAGGCGACTGTTTATCAAAAACACAGGACTCTGCTAAATCGAAAGATGCTGTATAGGGTCTGACACCTGCCCGGTGCTGGAAGGTTAAGGAAGGTGCTTAGCGTAAGCGAAGGCATTGACTGAAGCCCCAGTAAACGGCGGCCGTAACTATAACGGTCCTAAGGTAGCGAAATTCCTTGTCGGGTAAGTTCCGACCTGCACGAATGGTGTAACGATCTGGGCACTGTCTCAGCCACGAGCTCGGTGAAATTGTAGTATCGGTGAAGATGCCGATTACCCGCAATGGGACGAAAAGACCCTGTGAACCTTTACTATAACTTCGTATTGACTTTGAGTAAGTAATGTGTAGGATAGGTGGGAGGCTTTGAAGCAGGCACGCTAGTGTTTGTGGAGCCGCCGTTGAAATACCACCCTTTACTTACTTGGAGCCTAACTTCTTTCAGAAGGACATTGCGTGGTGGGTAGTTTGACTGGGGTGGTCGCCTCCAAAAGAGTAACGGAGGCTTTCAAAGGTACCCTCAGCACGCTTGGTAACCGTGCGTAGAGTGTAATGGCATAAGGGTGCTTGACTGTGAGACCCACAAGTCGATCAGGTGCGAAAGCAGGACATAGTGATCCGGTGGTTCCGTATGGAAGGGCCATCGCTCATAGGATAAAAGGTACTCCGGGGATAACAGGCTAGTCTCCCCCAAGAGCTCACATCGACGGGGAGGTTCGGCACCTCGATGTCGGCTCGTCACATCCTGGGGCTGGAGAAGGTCCCAAGGGTTGGGCTGTTCGCCCATTAAAGTGGCACGCGAGCTGGGTTCAGAACGTCGTGAGACAGTTCGGTCTCTATCTATTGCGGGCGTTAGATGTTTGAGAGGGCTTGATTCTAGTACGAGAGGACCGAATTGAACAAACCTCTGGTGTATCAGTTGTACCGCCAGGTGCACCGCTGAGTAGCTACGTTTGGAAGAGATAAGCACTGAAAGCATATAAGTGCGAAACTCGCCTCAAGATGAGACATCTTTTAAGGGTCGTTGTAGATGACGACGTTGATAGGCTACAGGTGTAAAGACAGTAATGTCATAGCCGAGTAGTACTAATTACCCGTAGATTTATAGTCTATGGTTACTGTATCAGTAATATAAAATGACAAGTACTTTATGCGCAGTAAAGGTTTTGTCTTTGTGAAAGTTTTTATCGCTTAAAACGCAGATGGCGGATAGCAGTTAGCGAATGGCAATAAAGCCAATAGCCAGCAGCCAATAGCCGGATGCTATATACCTTCTTTAGGGTGGTTTTAGCGGTGGGGCTCACCTGTTCCCATTCCGAACACAGAAGTTAAGCCCACCAGCGCCGATGGTACTGCTAACGCGGGAGAGTAGGCCGCCGCCAGTTTTTATTTTATTTTTAAAAATCCTTTATCAAATGATAGAGGATTTTTTTTGCTTTATACCCAAGACAAGCTTATAAGCAATAAGTAATGAGTAATAAGTAATGAGTAATAAGTAATGAGTAATAAGTAATAATTGATAAACGATACATCAATCAACTATCAAGCATCAATTATCAACCATCACTTATCACTTAACATTCATCATTCATCACATACCCCATTGTCACTCCGTAGGAGTCTAAACAAAACGCAATAAACCGCATTCTCAAATAGCTTTGGAATTAGTTTCGTTGTTTACCTTTAAATCCTCAAGGCTCTAATAATTAAGCCTGGATTCCTGCGGAATTACACAGTAGAAAGAAGCAGCACAAATTAAAAGAAAGAGGCCAGTTGAACCACATTACAATTGGGAAGGGATGCTTTATGGCCCCAATTGGAAGATCATTACCTCGGTTCAGAATAAAATTTATTATTCTTACGGCTGATCATTCTTTGCTTTCACTACTATCGTTTATCCCACCCATCTGTCACTCCGCAGGAGTCTCTGCAATCCATTATTTTCTTCAACTCAATTCCCACAAAGTACTAGATTAGGCTATAACTTATCTGTCTTTAAATTTTACTTAATTATTTAAGTATCAAAAGCTTTACACTCATAACAGTGATTTAAGATGTTATTATTAAAAAGATTTGGTTGCTTTTATTAATGGATTTGGCATAAATAATTAATGATTGTATATTAATTTAATAATAATTACGTTATTTGTTGAAATATCTTGTGATATTATTAAATATATACCAAATCTAATTTTTATGAAAAAAACCATTTTTAAGGTTGGGCTGCTCCAATCCTTATTCTTTTTCGGTGGATTGTATGCACAAAGTGATTCAACTAAAGCGTCAAAGATTGATGAAGTAGTTGTTACAGCTTATGGTGTAAAAAAAGAAAAAAAAGCGCTTGGATATTCTTTCCAGGATGTGAAAGGACAAACTCTTGTCGATGCCAAAGAAAATAATGTTACCAATGCATTAGTAGGAAAGGTTGCCGGGTTACAAGTGATTAAAGGAAGTTTTGGACCAGGTTCTTCCTCAAAAATTAACCTGCGGGGATTTAATTCGTTTACAGGAGATAATCAGCCTCTTATTGTGGTAGATGGAGTTCCGTTAAGTAATAGCTTGGGATCAAAGGCTAAGCAGAATGGAAAAGATTCTAATAACGATTTCTGGAATCCGGATCTTGATATGGGTAATGGTTTAAGTGATATCAATCCGGACGACATTGAAAGTCTTTCTGTTTTGAAAGGTGGTGCTGCTTCTGCTCTTTATGGTTCCAGAGGTGGAAACGGTGTTATTTTGATTACTACAAAAACCGGTAAAAGAAAAGGGGGATTAGGAATTACATATTCTACAAGTTTAGGTTTTGAAAATATTTTTATGGAACCTGATTTGCAGCATAGTTTCGCACAAGGAAGTAATGGTTTGCCCAATCCACAAGGAGTTGATAACACAACTTCCTGGGGACCTGCCTTTGAGGGATCAAATATGACCGTCCATGATAACTTAAAAAATTTTTTTAAGACAGGAACTACCGCACAGCATACATTGAGTTTTCAGGAGAACTTAGGCGAAGGATCAAGCCTGTACACTTCAGCTAACTATTTAAACAGTAATAGCCAGATTCCGAACTCAAAATATGAGAGGTTCAATTTTATGGCAAAAATGAATTCTAACTTTGGGGCTAATAAAAGATGGACTACTGAGGTAAAAGCCCAGTATATGAGTGTTAAAGGTACAAACAGACCTTCTGCAGGACAAGGTGATGGAAATTACTACCCAAGAATCCTTCTGATGCCTCAGAATGTTGATGTAAGAGATTATCGTGAGGGACAGATGCAAAATGGAGTGACATCGCGCTGGATAACCTCTAATGGAATTAATCCCTATTGGACAGCTTATAATGCATTGAACGCGGATAAAAAAGACCGGTTTTTATTAAACGGATATCTTAAATATCAATTTAATAACTGGCTGAGCGCAGATGTAAGATTAGGAACGGATTTCTATTCCTTAAATAGTGATGCAAGGGTTTGGACGGGATCTGGCCGTAATAATTCTTACTCTACCGGTCAGGAAAAGTTTTATGAAAATAATTATATCATAAGTCTTAATGCTAAAAAAGATGATATTGTTGGTAAATGGGGAGGATCGCTTTCAGTTTATGGACAGATGATGGAAAGTAGGGATAAAGCATTATATTTTTCCACACAAAATCTCGTTGTTGCCAATGTTTTCAGCACATCTAATACGAGTGATCTTGCTTCTGTTACGACGACTGAAGTTGATCTGTGGAAAAAAATTAATTCAGTATTTGCTGCTGCTGAAATTAATTATGACGGATATTGGTTTCTGAATGCTACGGCAAGAAATGATTGGTCTTCTACTTTGAATATAAATAACAGGTCTTATTTTTATTCTTCCGTGAGCACTTCATTAGTTTTGACAGATATGCTGAAAAAATTAAATGGTACTACTTTAAGTGCCTTAACATTTGCTAAGCTTCGCGCGGCCTACGCAATTGTGGGTAACTCTTTACCTCCTCAAAGCTTGTATAATACATATATTGCTTCTACTGATCCAAACGGACATATTGTACTTGCAAGAAACAAGATACTTTTTAATCCGGATTTACATGCGGAAAAGCTTAAGACTTTTGAAGTTGGAGCAGACATGAAGTTTTTTGACAGAGTGTCTCTGGATGTAAGTTATTTTAATAATAATGCCACCGATCAGCTTATAGCCATTCCGATAAATCCACTTTCCGGATATGAAAGAATGATGATTAATTCAGGAGGGCTGCATAACAAAGGGTTTGAATTCGTTATGAATACGGATATATTTAAGAAGGAAAGTTTTGTATGGAATGTCAATGCCAATTTTTCAACGTTAAAAAGCAATATCGATAAAATTGATGGAATTGTTTCAAAATATCCTTTATCAGGTTTTGATAACGTTGCTTTCTTCGCAGAAGTAGGAAAACCTTACGGAGCCATTTACGGAACAAAATTCTTAAGAGTAGAAGATACCAGCAGTCCTTACTACGGAAAGTTGATTGTGGATCAAAACGGGTTACCGCGGGCAACGCCTGATCAATATTATTTAGGAGATCAAACCCCGAGAGCTTTGTTTGGTTTTGCAAACAGCTTTGTTTATAAAAATATTGGACTTTCATTTTTAATTGACGGGAGAATCGGAGGTAAATTTTTCTCTGCAACACAAGCTGCACTACAAGCGAATGGACTTGCTGCAGACACTGCGCCCGGAGGAAAACGTGATAATATGATTTTGGATGCCGTAGTGGAGGGAAATGGTGGTTATATATCAAATACAAAAGAAATTACTCAACAGGATTATTGGGGAGCTGTGACATCCGGAAATTTAGGAATTACAGAGCAAAACATTTATGATGCTACCAATATTCGTTTAAGAAATATTCAGCTGACCTATAATTTCCCTAAAAGTATTTTCCAAAAACTAGCCTTACAGAGCGCTAAAGTAGCTTTTACAGCAAATAACGTATGGATGATCTACAGTAAAGCCAAAGGAATCGATCCGGAATCTGTATTCGCAATTAATTCTAATGCTACAGGATTTGAAAACCTTGCTTTTCCTACTTCAAGATCTTATTTATTTACAATTACTTTAGGCTTTTAATTAACAACTGAAACAATGAAAAAATATATCTTATCATTTTTTACGATTGGTTTACTATGTACTTCATGCAATGATTTTGAAGACATCAATAATAACCCGTTTGCCGTAGACGCCAATAAGGCAGAACCTGAATATTTATTAAATAACTCAATTCTCGGTGCTCAGCAAGATCCTAATATTGCAGAACGTGTTTTTGTTTTATATTGGAAAACAGCAGCAAGACAACATTTAACAACCGGAATTGCAGGTGGAACTTACGACGATTCCTGGACTTCCGAATATTGGAAATACATTTCAGACTGGCTGAATAATGCAAATGCGGCCATTCAATTGGCTAATGAAAAAAAGGCGGCAGGACAAGGAAAACCTTATTATGATAATATCATTCAGGTTTCCAGAATTTGGAGAGCTTACTTAATGAGTGAATTTTCGGACAATTTCGGACCTCAACCTATTCAGGCTTTTCAGGGAACGAATCCTACTTTTAATTCTGAAAAAGAAGTGTATTATTTTATTTTGGAAGAATTAAAAGATGCAGCCGCAAAAATGGACACAACCCAGGGAGTACCATCCAATGCAAATGCCTATGATATGGTGTATGGATTTAACTGGACTCAGTGGGTAAAGTATGCCAACTCTATGAGGATGAGAATTGCCATGAGAATTGCCGAAGTAGATCCTTCAAAAGCAAAAACAGAATTTGAAGCTGCGGCTAATTCAAATATGTTTATCGCTACAAGTGCAGATAATTTTAAAGTTGCTGAAAAACCGGGCTGGGATGCGCTAACAGGCGTAATGTCCAGAGAATGGAACTCTCAGATTTTATCAGCAACCCTTAATAATTTATACATTGGCTTGGGAGGAGTAAATTCTACAGACCAATTACCAGCGGCTCAACATGCACAGGTAAAGGCATCTGATTATATTGGTATAAAATATGATCAACAGTTCACTACAATGACCAATGATCCAAGTGCAGGCTACTGGCTGGACGGATTACCTAATAAAATCGACCCAAGAGCATATAAAACATTTTATATTCCGGGGGATCTTACAAGTCCGGTTTATTCATTGTATCCGACGTATACCAATCAGGCAACTACCAATCACGGAGATCTTACGTTTGAAGATAATTCTAAAATAACAATAAATACCGTAAATACCTGGAATGCCTATACCATTGGAAATTGGGGTGTAAAAGGGCAGAGAAATGGCTTAAGAAATGTAGTAGGATGTATGCCGGCTTTAGGTAAGCAGTATAGAGAAAGTAAGAATGCAAGAATATTTTTTGCAAGCTGGGAAACCTATTTCCTTTTGGCTGAAGCTGCATTGAAAGGCTGGACCGTTCCAATGAGTGATGAAGCTGCTTATAATAAAGGAATTCAGGAAAGTTTTATTTATAATGGAGTTTCACAATTCTATGGTCAATATATTGCTTCAACGGATTATAACCGTGACGGTACTTCTGTTTCTTATAGTCATATTACAGAACCGGGAGTAAGCCATGCGATGAAATATAAAGATCCTGTAACCGGTAACTTGGTTTCTGTTGAAATTAAATATCCTGTGAATACCATTTATAAGAACGGATCGGTAAAAAATGATAAACTGACAAAGATTATTACCCAGAAATATATTGCCAATATGCCTTGGTTACCGTTAGAATCCTGGAATGATCAGAGAAGACTTGGCCTGCCGTTTTTTGAAAACCCGGCCATCGAAACTCCATTGCCCAACCTTCCTAATCTGAGCTCAGGGAACTATATGACGAATTCTATTCAGAACTTCCCTCAGAGATTAAGATATCCAAGTACTTTCAGAAATACTGATCAGCCTGGATATGATAAAGCTGTCCAATTACTTGGTGGTGCAGATGCTGTACTGACTCCTCTTTGGTGGGCCAAACATTAATTAAATTCAAATACTAAAAAACAATCCTTTTCTGATTTTGAAAGGGATTGTTTTTTTAGATACAAATTGACTGAATATCTCTTTAATGTATTATTTAATTCTGATAAAAGTAATGTATGGATTGGCCTGGGAGTATTAATTGGCTCCAATAGTAAAAACAACCTGTGTACTATATGCTGTCGCAGGAATTGTCACAGAAACGCCACCTATTTCCAGCTGTACATTAATGCCTGAATAATCTACACTGTTACCCAGTCCAAGAACTCCGGTAAAGGTAATTGTTGAAAGGGTTGCGGCACTAGCTTGTGGTATTTCTATATAATTAGCCGTACCGCCATTAATTGTCGCCGTACACAAAACACAAAGGCCATTGATTGTTGCTGTACCGCCACTTCTTTTTGCATAAAGTTTCAGAGAGCTGTTCCAGGAAGTAGGAGCAAGCTGCATGCTGATTCTGGCTCCGGAACTTGTAAGAAGATTCAGAAAAGATCCGGGCAAATGGCCTGATAATGTTAACAGGCTGGGATTGTCATAAGTTCCGGCATAATTAGTTCCGGCTTCTGTAATAGTGGGTACAGTTGCCGTCCAACTGGTTCCCGTAATATTAATGGTTTGTCCATTAAGACTGATTCCCATTATTAAAGTAATAACGTATAGAAATCTTTTCAGGGATGGTTTTATGATGGGAATTTTAGTGTTCATTTTCGGTTTACTCTGTAATGGTGTAGGTGATGACAATAGCTGTATTGGCCTGTGCAACTAAATTGGCATAAGTATTTGTGGCCAGTGAAATGGTGAGTGCATGTCCGTTATTGGCACCATTCCCTGTATAAGCTCCTCCAATACCACTAATGATAGTGACAGGAGTAGTTGTAAGGATCACCTGGCCAGATGATGTTCCCAACGCTCCTCCACCGGCTCCGGATGCTGCGGCGGCCTGAAGTCTTATATTTACTCCTGCTATCACTTTATTCACAGAGGCTGTAATTCTTCTGGTAAGTCCACTGGGAGAAATGGCAGAAGTATAGTTGACCCATTTTGACGTATTGGGGGTTGGTGTTCCAAGCGCATTTCCTGCCTCGGTAGGGGCTGTGAAGTTCAAAGTGATACTACCTGCAGGTTCAATATCCATCAAAGTTACTACAGGCAACGTAAGGCTGACAGTAGTGCTTGCGGTCTGGGAATATATTGAGCCAGATGCAATAAATAATATAATTAATAGTATGGAACGGATCAGAATCATTTTTTCTTTTTTATTTCATTATATCCTACTTTCAGGGATTCCTGCTGATATTTGATTTCTAACTGATGCTTGACAACATTGATCGTTATTTTCTTTGTTTCCGAAGGTTTTAAAGTAAACATAAATTTGTCTGTAGAGATTTTAAAACGTTTATCCAGCCCATTACGATAAACCTTAACAGTCCAGTCTCCAGGCCGGAGATAAGTGAAGTCAAACTCTTCTCCTATATAGCATACCTTGCGGAAAGTCTGGTCGTTATTACTGGTTTCTACAATAATACTTTCTCTTTTTCTCTTTCCTTTTCCTGATTGCAGCTGTTCAATGTCTAACTGATCCTTTTCTCCCGTTTCCAGGAATCTGACATACCCCTGAACATTGGCTGCAGTTGTTATCCCGAAATTAAAAATATTCTCCTTATTGATGAGTGATAGAGGAGCCGGAAATGTTTGAGTGGGAATATCATTGATTTCTGTAGTTGAAC
Source organism: Chryseobacterium gleum (assembly GCF_900636535.1). NCBI lineage: Bacteria > Pseudomonadati > Bacteroidota > Flavobacteriia > Flavobacteriales > Weeksellaceae > Chryseobacterium > Chryseobacterium gleum. Next base: position 3,097,831 of record NZ_LR134289.1, on the reverse strand, counting down.
GGTCTATTTCTAAAAAATAATCACCCGGAATAACATTTTTAAATATATAATTTCCATCCTTATCCGTAACCGACAGATAACTTCCAAGCATTAATCTGACTCCATCTGTCTTTTTAACCCCCAGATTGGCAACATTGCCAGTCAGCGAAGTATATTCAGCTGTTTTTTGCACCGGAATATTAGGACGCCATGTATAACGCATCGAAAATATAAAATCTTTATCTCCGATTTCTCCTCTTTGTAATGAATATCTTCCTGACAGATCAAGTTCATTTCCAGGAAATAGCTGCTGGTGAAAAAGAAGCTCAAAAAGATTCCTGTCTTTAAAATATTCCTCCGGCATATAATTGTTCTGATAAAAAACACTTAAACTGGTCTTATCAGAAAACCGGCTAAATATCCTTGCTCCGTAATAAAGGTTTTTTTGATTCTGAAGCTGATACCTTGAGCTGATGGCGTAACTCCCGAAGATGTTAAAAGAGGTTCTGAATTTTTGAAATGAGAAATTGGCAGAATAAAAAGTGGAATTACCGCTGAACCCTGTCAGATAATTATCAGTTTTACCAAACTGTCCATCCAGATTGATCTGGAAAACTCCGATCTGCTGATTGATACTCACTTTGAAATAACGCTCATAATAGTCAAACTGTTTGGGCTCCAAACGGTCTTTATACGTCTGATGGCCATTATTAAAAATAATAAAACCGTTGGGCAGATATCTGTACTGTATACCATATTGAAAATACTTTCTGTAAGGTGCTGCCAGCAACAGGGTATCCCGTTGAAAGTTTTTTGCATCCTGCATATAGTTGGCGAATACACTGATTTTTTTGGTGATATTGTAATACACATTTCCATTAAAGGTATTTGTATTGGTAAAATATCCGGCAAAATCCGGACTGGCTCTCATATATATTAAACTTCCGTTTAACTTCTTGAAAGCGGCTTCTGCCTGAAGCAAATAAGCTGTTCCATCCGTTTTCTGTGTTGTACTGTAAGCTAATTCTCCGGACAGGCTGATGTTTTTAGAAATTTTAAATTTTCCTTTTGCGTAGGGGAGATGAGCGTCAGAATCAAGTCTTACCTCACCGTACCTTATTTCATCTTTTCTCGGTGTTTTATAGAGATATCCTACAGAAATTTCAGACTCTTTCCTGATCCTGAAGGCTGAATAGATATTCAATTCATCTTTTATATCTCTGAAGAATCTGGGATGATTATAAAACCCGCCAAAACTTACTTTATTAAGATCATAACGGATTTCTGCCCCGCGTCCGTATCTTGCAAATTCTGTGAGATAAGATGAAGAATAGGTTTTATCACCGAGATGAAGAAAAAAATTATCTCGTTTATAATTCACAAAATACTCCTCATATTGGGTAAAAGTGTTAAGTTCTACAGGATTGTGAGTGACAGCCCTGAATTCAACCTGATTTTTATTGTCTTTATCAAGAGTTCCTTTACCATAAATTTCGCCCTGAAAACCATCATGATAAACTCCCAAATTCTGCATCCCGATAAAGGATAAAGAAAAAGCAACCGGCAGCCTGTGATAAATATCTTTTTCAGTGGGCTTTACCGAGATAACCTGGGTACTTGAATAGTAATCCTGGCTTTCTTTGGGGTTTCCCTTTGGATGAACCGAAAGATTTAGGTTTTGAATTTCATTCTGAACAAGATCCGGGCTTGTGACTTTGTGAATACTGACGGTTTTTGATTCATTGGGAGATAGTATGATTGGTGAATCATGGTCAATAACTGCATTCTTGCTGTCAAGTACAATGCTTTCCGTTACATTACCATTATTTTTTAAAAGGAAAGAGGCTTTGATGGTTTCTCCTGCTCTTATAAACTCAGGGGCATCCAGAATGGTGACCAAAAGATTCCTGTTTCCGGAAACTGAGATTTCTGAAGTTTTTATAAAAGATATTCCGCTGTTACGATCAGTAATATCTAATGTTACAGAATAAGAACCTTGTCCTGTTTCTGTACCGATACGTAATGGAACCAGATAGGCTGATGTTTCATAAGGACTAAGCTGAAATTCACCTTTAGCTAAAATAGGATGTATTGAAGAACTTGATGTGCTGACTGAAATATCATAAGTCCTGCTCTCTGCCGAATTATTTTCTAATGTAAAAGGAATAGAAGTGGACATCCCCGGCATTAAACTATCTTTTTTACTGGTCAATCGGTTGGATTGCTGTTGAGAAAAAATAAATACCGGGAATAATAATATGATAATAAATAATGTCCAAGTTTTAATCATTTTTTACTTCTAATTCCACATTCAGCGCAAATGCATTTTCCTCTTCATCTGTGGCTATTATGGCGGCTCTGTACTTATCTGGTGGTACGGTATTGATATCAATATAAAATGTTTTGGAAGTATCCGGTAGCAGTCCCATCGTTAAACTTGTATACGTCCCCACTTTTTCACCTGTCTTACGATTATAGATTTCAATGGCTGCCGTAGGTTTACAATACAGATTGCCATTATTGGCAATAGCGATCTTTACAGTTTTCTTTCCTTCCTGTTTTTCTACTTTTACACTTTCAAATTTAAGGTCCGGTTTGGCCTTTTCCGTTTCAATGTCTGTAATGACCTGAATGGCATATCGTATAACTGAGGTAATACTTACACCAGGCTTTTTGTCGCTGGGTTTTATCTCCTCTACAGGTTCCACCATGATAACACTCCAATAACTTCCCGGATCCATTGCTTCATTGGGAACTGTTATTTCATAAAATACCTCAGTTTTTTCCTTACCTTTTAAAGTAACCAGATTGGTATTGAGCTTCAGCCACTCCCCGTTACTGCGTCTATTGGTACGTAATGCTGTATAGTTAATCGTTCCGTCAGCATGGTAGGTATAATCCTGTAAAAATAATTTTACACTCTGAGGATTGCTGCTTGTATTTTCGATGGCAATTTTCCCTTTGTAGACCTTTCCGTTTTCTATTTTGTAAGAATGCGTAAGCCCGTTGAGAATCACAATGCCGGCATGTAAAAAACCGAACTGCAAAATCAGGGTGATCAAAATAAGAATACGCTTTATCATATATAAAATAAAGTTTGGAGTTAAATCATAGTAATACAAAACCAGGAAGAAATTGATAACAACTTCTTCTTGTTTTGGATGAAAAAAGAATCTTTGTTTAAATTCTAATTATCTGATATTGTATAGGTAACGGTGGCTACTACAGTGGCTGTTGCCTGCAAATCTGCGTAGGCAGCTACTCCCCCGGGGCCGCTTCCTGCAGCTAGTGCATAAGTAAGATTATGTCCGTTGTTGGCACCATTCCCTGTATAAGCACTTCCAATTCCGGAAATGATAGTCTGGTCAGCCGCGCTTAAGGTTAGCAGACCTGCTGATGTTCCCAACGTTCCAGCACCTGATCCGGTAGCTGCAGCAGCAGTTACATGGATATCAACTCCCGGAATGATAGCATTCATTTTCACACTTACATTACGGGTAGGGTCTGCAACAGATTTGATGGAAGAGTAATTAAGCCATAACGTTGTGTTGGCTGCAGCAGGAATGATGGGATTCCCGGCTTCTGTAGGTGCTGTAAAGCCTAGAGTAATGTTTTTTGTAGCAGCAGGTTCAATATCTACCAGGGCCACTTCAGGAATAGACACTGTAACGGTATGGGTATCTGTATTGGTATCCTGTGCGCTCAGATTCCCTGATAGAGCAAGCGCAAATAAAGACGCTGCAATAGTTAAATTTAATTTTTTCATGACACTGTTAATTAGTTAAGTGAAGATAATAAAATTCAGGGTACGGTGAAAAAAATATACCACATTTTTTATATAAGTATTTATTTATCATATGTAATGCATTATATGTGGAAATAACTCAAAAAAAATCCTGCACAATTTTGTGCAGGATTTTGTTGGTATTATAAGCATTTTTTAGGCCCAGTGCGGATCAGAAACGGAAACTTTTCCGGTTTCTATTCTTCCGGCAAAATGCCACAGATGATCGTTTAATTTGATTTTCAGGTCATACCAGCCCTTATATTTATCAAGATCTATAATAATTTTTTCTTCCGTTTTTTGTAAAGCAATGGATTTCTTCGTTTTTCTATACAGATCTTCCACGGTTATAGAAAAATTTTTATTTTGATGAGTTCTGATGGTCAGTTCAATCTGATTTTTTGAAGTTGTATTTGTTAAAATCACCTCTGTTTCCGGATTATTATCTCCTCTAAACTTCCTGAAAAAACCATTGGGACCGAAAATTTCGTAATCATACGCTCCTGAATGTACAGCATGGGATAGTGTCTGTCTGGAATATAAGGCATATGAAAAATGATAATTGTTATTGTTGAACTGAGTCCTGTCATAAATAAGCAAAGGAACTCCATTCTCTTTTAAATTGGACATTTTGATCTTTTCCCCTTCCAAATTGACATGGAAATGATAAGGTAAAGGATTGGATGGCTTCAGGCCTCTTTCCTGAATGTCAAGTAGGTTCTCATTCAGTTCATTTTCAGAATACCATTTCAGGTTGGGAACCGGTTTATTTTTGGCAGCATTAATGGTTTTAGCATAATCTTTCTGATTCAGATAATCCATCTGTGGTGCTTTTACACTGGAAGAATTGAAAGCTGATGTAAGATCTCCACATATCGCTCTTCTCCAGTCACTGATATTCTCAACATGAACATTCTTCTTGAATTTTTTCATGATGAATTTCTCCAGGAACTGTAATACTGAAGTGTGGTCTGATACTTCGGAATTAACAAAACCACCTTTTGTCCATGGGGAAGCAATGATCATGGGAACCCTGTAGCCCAATCCTACAGTTCCTTCAATTTTTTCATAATTTTTTAAAGTTGGATCAGACATGTATTCCTGGGATTTGTCTACATATTCCACGCCTTCTTTTCCGTTCATATCAACGGGCTGGCTTGGATTCATCGGAGGGGCAAAAGGCAGCACATGATCAAAGTAGCCGTCGTTTTCATCATAATTGATGATAAATATTGTTTTTTTCCAGGTTTCAGGATCTTTGGTCAGAATATTCAAAACCTCGGAAATATACCATGCTCCATACCACGGTGATCCCGGATGGTCTGAAAAATGTTCCGGAGCTACCAGCCATGAAACCAGCGGAAGCTTTTTCTCTTCCACATCTTTACGGAACTGAAACAATACATCACCTTCCGGAACCACAAGTCTTTCTCCGTTTTCATCTTTTCCGATTTCCAGTTTCCAGTAATCAGGATCATTTACATTGGTGGTGAAAGCTTTTTCGTGAAGGTTTTTCTCTTCTTCTGAAAGTTTTGAATAATTATCAGGATGGTACTTCACCTGATCTTCCTGAACTTCAGCCAGCATGGCCTCCAGTCGTTTTTTCTGATCAGGATTTTTTTCAATTTCCTTTTTCAGATAGGTTATGATATTGGGAATATTTTCATAATATCCTTTTGAAAACTTAACATTGAATTTTGAAAACCATTCAATAGGATTATCTGTAAAATTACTCAGCCAGGCTTCCTGTTCTCCGGACATTCCTTTTGGAAGGCTGATTTCATTCTGATAAATTCTCCACGAAACATTCTGTTGTTCCAGAATCTCCGGGAAAGTTTTCCATTTGGCCTGTCTCGCTTTATCGTAATCAATATTTTCATTGACAACATTAGCCTTTACTTTTCCGTTTTGCTGTTCTCTCAATGTTCCCGACCAAAGGAATAGTCTGTTCGGAGTTGTTCCGGTAAGGGAAGAACAGAAATACTGGTCGAATATGGTAAATGCGTCCGCAAGCTGATAATAAAACGGAAGGTCCTCACGGTTGTAATAGCCTAATGTCAGTGGAATATTTTTATAATCTTTATTGCCTGAAGCTTTGGCCTGAAGCCACTGGTCAAATTTTCCTTTATTAAGAGCCTTTTGCTGATCTGCCCATGAATGAGGCAATGAGCTCATCCAGGTAGATTTTGTATTTCTTAAATCCAGGCGGGCAGGAGATGCATATTTTCCATTGTCATTCTTTTGAAAGAAAACAGGATGTCCGTCCTGCTTTATAAAAGCTCTTTTATCTAAAAAGCCTCTTACTCCTTTAAGAGCACCAAAAGCATGGTCAAAAGAACGGTTTTCCTGCATCAGGATTACGACATGTTCTGCATCATAAAATGTAGACTGGGCAGCCGGTTCAATGGCTAAAGCTTTTAAAATGGAAGGATGCAGTACGCCTGAAGTTCCTAAACCTGCTAATAAAAGACTTGATTTCTCTAAAAATTCTCTTCTGTTCATGTTCAATCGTAATAAGAAAGAAACCGCAAGTTAATAGGATTTTCCTGCGATTTCTTTGTTTTTATATAAAAATAATCAGATTTTTATTGTAACCACCATGGTTTGGAGTTGATATTATCATTTCCTCCGTACTGAGAGGCTAATGCGGCTTTTAAATTGCTGCTGTTATAATTGTATTCAGATTGCGGATATCTAAACCTGAAAGGTGCAGCAACTCCGGACTTTAACGGATAATTCGGATAACCCGTTCTTAAATAATCATAATAAGAAGTCCACTGCGCCTGATGGAACATAGTCATGTATTTTTGAGTCATGATCTTTTCCAGCTGTGTCTGTAAAGGATCGGCGTCGTTATAAACTACTAAAGGCGTTGTAAGGTACTGATTCACGTCAAAGCCTGAGAAATATTGTCCCGGATTTTTTACATACGTCTGATAAAAACTGAAGCTGGCTTTGATCGCATTATCGTAATGTGTTTTCGCAGATCCGGAAATCCAGCCTCGGGCTGCCGCTTCAGCCAGGATAAACTCAAGTTCTGAATAGCTTAATACAGAAGCGGGCTCATTGGTAGGATCTTTATAGAAACGATCGTTTACTTTGGAAATATTTTTAGCAGTGATCAGGGCTGCATTGTCAGAATAAGGCGAAGTAGGATTTCCGCCGTTATATGCTGTATAATCTGTAATTGCTTTTCCGGCTTCTTTTGCTCCCGTAGTCTGTGCAGCAAACGTGAACAAACGAGGGTCATGCCTGTCTTTAAACATATTAATGAAATAATCTGCCATATACAAACTGGAACCGTATCCGCTGTTATTAAACATCGTGTATCTACTGTCTGCAGCATCAGCAAATTTAAGTTCGCCGTTATCCGAAATGGAGGTCATAAGAGACTGGCTTCCTGCAATTGAAGCAAATTCTGAAGCGATATTATAGCTTCCTACCGTTGTTTTTTTAGATAAAGTGATCAGGATTTTCAGACGGAAGGAGTTGATCAGTTTTTTCCACTTTAAGGCATCTCCGTTGTATACAATATCCCCTTCAATTTTGTCGCTGGTATTAATAAGATCATTAGCTTCTTTCAATTCCGATAAAATTCCGGCCATGATCGCTTCCTGTGTATCATATTTAGGCTGTGTGATCCCGGATTCACCTTTGGCTGCTTCAGAATAGGGAGCACTTCCGACTTTTAGGCTGATGTTGAAGAAATGATAGGCTCTCAAGAATTTTCCGATGGCCAGATAATTTTTATTTCCTCTTTTCTCTGCTTCCTGCATCATTTTCCCTGTATTCAGAAGTCCTTTGGTATAGACTTCAAAAGAAGCATCATTCCACTTCATATACTGGTATGAATTTTCACCATCAGTACCAATCATCATTCTTGAAGCATACATATTATCCCCATTTACCTGGAATGTATATTTTTCAACAAAGGTTAGAAGAAATTTAGGATCAATGCTGGCCTGGTCATTAGGATTTTCATTGATGGTGTCAAGGTTGGATTCACATGAAGCCAATGTCAGAAGTCCTGCAGCAACTATAGACCTCATCAGCCATTTTGCTGTTTTACCTTTTTGCCCTTTTATATGATTTATTGTATTTTTCATTGTTTTGATGTACTTATTAGTTAAAACTTAAGATTAAAACCGATTCCGAACCATCTGCTGGATGGGTCCTGAATATCATTAGCAATATCTCCGCTTCTGCCTGACCTGATCTGGAAGTCCGGATCGGAATAAAGGTTCTTGGATTTTTTCCACATCGCCAGATTGTAGGCAGAAATATTGGCGGTAAAACCTTTTACCATTCCTTTTGGATTTAGTAATGAAGAAAAATCATATTCCAGAACTACCGATCTGAGCTTAACAAAAGTCCTGTCGAAAACGTTGGCAAATTCTTCACTTTCATCCTGTGTTACTCTTGCCTGGTATGGATAATTCTGTGCCCAGTCCTGGAAACTGATTGCTTTTGTGTGCGGAGTATAAAGACCTGTCGCAGGATTGTAATTTACTCCATCCGGTACAAAATAATATGTTCCCGGATTTGCATATTCAAGATCTCTGTATGCTACAGAGTTAGGATGTTTTCCTCCCCACCACATCTTTTCAATAACCTGCGATCTCATTACCCCTCCGATGCTTCCATCAATTCCGATATTTAAAGTAAATTTCTTGTATTTAAAGGTGTTATTAAAACCAAAAGTCCAGTCCGGATTGAAATGTCCCAGGTTGGTTGGGGCATTAGCTCTTGTTGGCATTCCCGTATTGGCATCAAGAATGACTTTTCCGTCCGGAGACTTTTGCCATGTATAGTCATAATAACTGTCCATTCTTTCACCCAACTTAATGTTTTGGTAGTTGGGCATATTATCATAAATGGAAGTCAGCTTTTGTTCATAAGTACTCCAGTTAATTAAAGTTTTCCAACTGAAATCAGCTGTTTTTACCGGAACCATACCAAGGGTAATTTCAAAACCTTTTGTAGTGTATTCATTTCCGTTTACATATTGTGAAGTGAAGCCCGATGATTCAGCTGCCGGGAACTGGAGAATATTGTTATAATCCAATGTTCTGAAATAAGTGGCATCCAAGGTAATTCTGTTATTCAGGAAACCTGTACTTAAGCCTAATTCATATGATTTTGTCTGCTCAGGCTTCAAAGAGTTTTCTACGTTCAGGGTGGTTGGATAATAATAAGTAGGATTTCCGTTGAATGTGATTCCCTGATTATTCAGATAATAATTCCTGATCGCATAAGGTTGGAAATCATACGCTACTTTAGCCCAGGAAGCGGAAAGCTTTAACATATTGATGGACTCCGGCATTTTTACCAGGTTTGAAATCACTGCACTTACGGATGCAGAAGGGTAGAAGTAAGACCTGTTGGCTTTAGGAAGTGTGGATGACCAGTCATTACGCCCTGAAATATTAATGAAGAAAGTGTTGTATAATCCAATATCAATCGTAGAGTAAGCACTGTAAATCAGTTTTTCCTTCAGGTAAGTATAGTTTTTCAGCGCTCCGATAGAGTTTTCAAACGTATACACTTCAGGAATCTTCAATCCGTCCGTAGACCTTTCATTGTTGTTGTTCTTATAATAGAAAGCAGAACCTCCGGCATTGATGGTGAAATCAAAGTTATCAGATATTTTTTTCTTGTAAGTTGCCAGCACATCATAGTTAAGGTTCCATGTTTTATTATCTTTCAGAATATATCCTCCACTTCTCGGTGCACTGTAATTGAAATAGGAATAAGGACTCAATATCTCCGTTTTGCTATGGTTTTCCACAATGGATATTTTTCCTTTTACCGAAAGATCCTGTGTAGCTTTATACTCTAAACCTGTCTGCGCATTGATGATATTCGTTCTGTTCTGATTTTTATAATACTCAGCTCCGAACCATGGGTTATTGTACCATGCATAGTTCCAGTTGGCTTGCGCCCTTCCTTCTTTTCCGGGAATCCACATATGATTTTTAAGTGCTTTGCCGTCTACATCACCTCCCATCCAGATCAGGATGGTGTACATGTGTCCGCTTGGGTTGTAATCATAGTTGGGAATGTTAGGAGTGAAGGCCTGGTTGAAGTTGAATTTTGTATCGAAAATTAGTTTATCTCCAAGATGGTTTTCAGAAGAGAAGTTGATTCCATATTTCTGAAGATAAGAATTCGGAACCCTGTCATCATAATTCATGAAATTCCCGGAGAATCTGTATACGTCTTTGTTATTTCTATAGCTGATGGCAAAGTTATTATTGTTGATAACCGCCGGCTTTAGGAAAGTACTTAAGTTATCGTGATATTTCCAGTCGATCGGAACTCTTTCATATCTCGATTTATCATCATACTGAGTTCCCGTCACAGCTCCATACCACGGAACGACCTGGCCTGTTACTTTATCTCTGATCGGGCTGTTCCACTGGGCAATCTGCAATCCGGGAACAAACTTTGGCCCCCAGATCATATCTCCGTCATTAACTCCCCCGTCAGCTCCGTCCCAGAATTCATATTTTCCATGAGAACCGTTACCATATTCAGTCTGAGTTTTAGGGAGATTGGTAAAGCCTCCTGTGATCATCGTATTTTGGGAGAATTCAACAGAGAATCCCTTCTTCTTCGCATTTTTTGTGGTGATCAAAATAGCTCCGTAGCGGCCTCTTGATCCATATAAAGCAGAAGCTGTAGCCCCTTTCAGAACGTTAATATTTTCAATATTGTTGGGATCTAAATTCTGGAAGACCTCTTTTTCCACAATAACACCGTCAATTACAAAAACAAGATTTGAGTTTCCTCTCAGCGTAAACTGTGGAGCCTGCTGCATTCCTGTTGGATTGGAAACATTCAGACCCGCAACCTGTCCGGAGAATAAATTTCCGATACTTGGTGTGGTAATTGTTTCAAACTGTTTTGTTCCCACTTCCTGAGTCGCATAACCAATCTTTTCTTTTTTCTTGGCAATACCCAAAGCGGTAATAACCACTCCTTCAATCTGCTTTTCGTTTGACTTTTTTAAAACAACAGAATACTGTCTTCTGGAAGAAACCTCAACGGTATACACAGAAAAGTCAGGAGCAAAAAATTCAAGAATATCTTTGGGATTTGCAGAAATGGTGAAATTCCCGTTTTCATCAGTAGTTGCGGTCTTTCCTGTATTTTTGTCGGTGATATTCACACCGGAAACACTGGAACCGTTTTCTGATTTTACATTTCCGGTAATATTAATTTCCTGGGCAGAAAAATAAAGAGGAAGTAAAAAAACGGCAAAAGTGGCTAGAGTTTTCTTCATTTTTTTGAAGACAAATTTAGCAGAGCACTGTTACCTGTATTTTAATGATGTATTAAAATAAAAATACGATTTAATATTTTTTAACAGGAAGAATTAATAGAAAGGTAAAATTGAAAATGCCCCTTGTATAAGGGATTTTGCTTTATTATATAGTATTATAAGGTAGAAGCTGGAATAGGGAAGCAGGAAGTTATTGTGGTGGTGTTAACTTCTTGAAGCCCTCAGTAATAAGTTTTTGAAGAAAATCTTTCTATAGAAATAAAAGAATAGTAAAAATGCGAATTCAATAACTTCCAGTTTCCGGTTTCCCTCTTCCTTTCTATTCCTAAAACCTGCTCAGAATTCCCCAGTGGATTTTTGTGTCATTAAACTTAAAAGGATTTCCAAATTCATTACCATTAGACAGCTGGAAGCTCATGAGGCCGATAGGAATAAAGAAATTGAAACCAAGCCCGACACTGTAAAGTTTGGGCTTTACATTCAAAGATTTATTATTGAGCTGTCCGTATTGCCCGAAGACATCGAAGAAGGCCTGATTACCGATCAGATACCGGTACTCCAGACTTCCGTAGTAGTAAAAGTCGGCGGCGAGCGAGTTTTCATTGAATCCACGCATGGAATTCCAGCCTCCGAAACGGTATAATTCGTTGGTGGAAAACTCTATTTTTGAATCCATCATGGCACCCTCTCCCTTAATATTCAGGAAATGGTTTCCGGAAATATGATAATTGTGTTCCCCAAAGAAATAAAACTGATTTTGATTAGCTTTGATGTTATCTTTAGAATAGGTGGTTGTCAAAAAATCATATCCTGCATTAATCCTTGTCTTATAAAGGAAAAGATCAATATCAGTAGGCTCCGTCATTTCAAACCATACCCCAATCCCTTTTTTGTTATAGTCTTTCCCCTGAACATATAAGGAGTCAATAATGGTAGAGCTTTCCAAAGTTCCTCTTAACCCTATTTTGTTTCGGTTGTTGATATGATAATAGAAAGCAGGAAGGAATTTTACATTGGCAAATGTAGAATCCTGTCTGTAGATATTCACTTTTGCATTCATTCCGACATTGGATTTGAACAGGTACGGAATATCCACCTGAAGATCAAAAGTCTGTCCTTTATCCGGGTTCCTCTGCCAGTATAAATTGACGGTCTCAAAACCGTTGAACATATTCCTGAAATTCACATTCATCGTTCCATTCAATGTAAACTTGGAGGTTTTGTCATTCCCGAAACCGATTACCCCGTCAAAAGTATTGGTTTTTTTCTTTTCCAGAAACAGGAAAATACTGGTGGAATCTTTTGTGAACAGAGTTTGCGGCTGCCGTTCGAGCGTTAAAAAAGGATGGCTTTGGAAGGTTTTATTGATGGCTAAAAGGTTTTTGTCATCATAATTTTTGCCTTTGAACTCCTTTTCAAGGTTCTTGATGAATCTTTTAGGAACTTTTTCGTATCCTTTTACTACAAATCCGTCGATCGTTCTTTTATCATTTTTATTGATGTCAAGTTCCACGATCGGATAGCCGTTTTTCTGACCTTTATATTTAGATTTGATCCTGCTGAAAGAATAGCCTTCATCAATATATGTTTTGTTGATACTCTTCTTGGTAGAGTCTAAATTTTTGGTGAAAAAATCTTTCTGAATTTTCAGTTTCTGAACCAGGGAATCCGTAAGGTTTACATAGGTTTCATTAAAGTTCTTTCCTTTATCATAGAAAATTTCAGTGCTGTCTCCCTTTACTTTTACGTCTTTCAGTTTGGTAAAGAAATAGTTATTCTGAGCTAATGAATCCAGGAATTTTACTGCAGAAGTAGAATCTTTTACTTTTTTTCTGACTTTGGTTTCTGTATCAATCAGCCAATACTGCTTCTTCTGCGCTTGTGTAAAAACGCAGAATAGTACAAAAAATATTTTCAGAAACAGTTTCAATCCCAAATATATCTACACCATAGGTAGTGATGAAATTAAGCGTAGTTAAGATAAAACTTAAGGCGAAGCTTATCTTAATGATTCTTTACAACTTAATTCTTCTTAATGGTTTAAAATTTTATTATCAAATAGCTTACTATACAACTGAAACTAATCCAGTTTATTATATTTTTTCATCAAATTCTCATAAGCTCCCTGCGGAAGAATCCATTTCAACGGAACTCCTATTTTCTGCCCGAATTTACCAAAATAATAATGAGCTTTCCATTTATCTTTTGCTAAAAGTTTTTCAATGTATTCCGCAACTTCCAAAGGATCAGTTCCGTCATTCACATGAGAATTCATCAGAGCATATACTTTGTCAAAAACGTTTTTGTAAGGCTGGGAAACCTGTGCAATCACTCTGTTGTCCGCTATATTGGTTTTGATATCCCCAAGATGCAATGAACAAACGTCAATATTCCACGGGTAAACTTCATACCTCATTGCTTCGGTTACTTTATCCAGAGCAGATTTTGATGCCGAATAAAATCCACGGAAAGGAAGTCCCATTTCACTTCCGATACTGGAAACATTGATAATTTTTCCAAATTTATGCTCACGCATGTTCGGAAGCACAGCACTCATCATCTGTACAGGTCCGGCAAGATTCAGATTGAAAAGCTTCAGAATATCTTCTTTGGTAGAATCTTCTACAGCGCCTACCATTCCCATTCCGGCATTGTTAATCAGAACATCAATTTTGCTTTCTGTTTTTAAAACCTCCGCAACAGCATTCTGAACGGCAGTGTTATCTGTTACATCTGTAGGGATGGATTTGAAATACTGACTTTCTGTATGTTTTCGGCTTAGCCCATAAACTTTATGTCCTTTTTTACCAAAATATTCTGCCAATGCAAACCCGATTCCTGATGAGGTTCCTGTTATTATGATGGTCATTGAATTCGTATGATTTTTAATGTTTTTATTTACTTCTGATATCAGTGAGACGTTTTTAATGGTCTGTGGTCAAAAGTAAAATCTATTTTCAGCAAATGTAAAAAAAGAAAAATGAACTCGCTCACTTATTATTCGTGAAATAAATTAATGATTTCTTCATCCGTTTTCATTAACGGATGATAAATTTAAAATAAAGTTAATCTGAATCATGCAGAGAATGTTTGGAGAATAATTACTTTTAAATACTTATGTTATTGAAATACAAATGTTTATTTGTTTTGTGTGGTAGGTGCGATTTAAAAAAGCCTAAAATTTCTTAATAAAAACGTAAGAAAATCTTAATGATACCACGGAGCTGGCTGCTCTAATTTTGCACCTAATCAAAAAGGAGATCATGAATGTATTTAAAATCCCTGTATCCGTAACTTATTTAACGGGAAGGGTATTACTTATTGGTGCAATATCAGCTTCACCGATGTTCCTCGCTCAGAAAAAAGACAGCTTAAAAGAAAAATCCATCGACGAGATTGTCGTGGTTGGATACGGAACACAGAAAAAAAGTAAAGTTTCCGGGGCTGTTTCAGAAGCTTCACTGGATAAGCTTACTTCCAGATCTTTGTCTGGAGTAGGAGAAGTTCTTCAGGGTAAAGCTCCGGGGGTAACGGTAGTGAATGAAGGTGGAGATCCCAACGGAGCCCCTAAGGTTAATATCCGTGGTCTGGGAGGTATCAACGGAGAAACTCCTCTGTATGTAGTGGATGGAGTGGTCTTTAACGGAACACCTTCTATCAATCCAAACGATATTCAGGATATCTCTGTACTGAAAGATGCTTCTGCAGCCATTTACGGAGCCAGATCTTCCGGAGGAGTTATCCTTATTACCACAAAAAAAGGGAAAAAAGGAAATCTTACCGTAGATTTTGATGTTAAATATGGCGTAAACCAGGCGTGGAGGCTGAAAGAATCCCTGAATGCAGCAGAATTTCAGGATGTCATGTACAAAGCCTATGAAAATGCCGGAAAACTGGGAAGCTTACCGATGGCTTTTAATCCCAGTCAATATCCTGACGGAAGAATTACCAGAACAGACTGGATGAAAGAAATTTTCAGAACAGGAACCATTCAGGAATACAATGTAAATCTTAGCGGCGGAAGCGAGAAATCCAGATATTTTGTAGGGATGAACCACAGAAGCCTGGAAGGAATTTTATTGAATACTCAGGCAAAACGATATAATTTCAGAGTCAATTCTGAACATAAAGTAAAAGACTGGTTAACGATCGGAGAAAATATGTACTATAATTACTCTGACGGAAACACAGCAGATACCAAAAGTGGATACACAGGAGCCTTGGTTGCTGCTATGTACTATCCGCCCAATGTTCCGGTATATACACCCAGCGGTGCTTTCTCAGGATTGCCTATTGATGTGGCAGGTGGTTACGGAGATATGATCAATCCTGTTGCTTATCTTAAAAGGATCAGCATTAGAAATCCTACTCATGAGATTTTGATCAATCCTTATGCTGAAATTACGCTGGCCAAAGATTTAAAATTCCGTTCCAACTTCTCACAGACTTTTAAACTGGGAGATGTAAAGAACTTCACGTACAGAGTTTTGGAAGTCGGGAAAATTTTTGATACTAATAATCTGGAATACCAATCCAACAATTCTTCTACAGCGCTTGCAGAGCAGTTGCTGACTTATAAAATAGCTTTAGGACAACATAATTTTGACTTCCTTGGCGGTTTTACTTTCCAGAAAACGATTGATGATGGTTTTGTAGCAAAATCCTATGATTTCAGAAGTGAAGCTGAGGTTTTCCAACACCTTCAGAATGCAGCAGACACCAATAAAGATGTTTCCAGTTACCGGTTCAAACAGTCTTTGGTTTCTTATCTGGCAAGGATAAACTATGACTATGCAGGAAAGTATATTGTGAGTTTATTGGGAAGACGTGATGGTTCTTCATTGGTAGCGAAGCAAAACAGATTTGCTAATTATTACGCTGTTTCCGGGGCATGGGTGGTTTCGAAGGAAAATTTCATGCAGGATATTTCATGGCTTTCAAGCCTTAAGCTGAGAGGAAGTTATGGTATTCTTGGGAATCTTGGAGGAATTTCACCTCAGGCTGTCAATCCTTTGATGACAAGAGATAACAACGTTATTTTCGGACAGGATCCTTCTCAGAATATTGCTTATTATGCCACCACACGTCCGAATCCGGACCTGAAATGGGGCAAATCTGAGCAGACCAACTTCGGGGTAGATGCTTCATTTCTTCACAACAGTCTTTCCTTACAGTTTGACTACTTCGTGAAAAATTCCAAAGATCAGATCTTCAACGTAAGCTTACCAAGTACAGCAACGTACAATAATCAGTATGTAAATGCCGGATTATTCCAGGATAAAGGGTATGAACTGGGAATCAATTACAATAAGATAATTTCGGGTGATTTCACGTTCTCAATAGGAGCGACAATGAGTCAACTAAAAAATACGGTGAAGCAACTTGCCAATGTGGATGAGATCTTTATCAATGACAACGGGGTAAGAGGGGTATTGAAACCAACCAGGGTGAAAGTAGGTGATCCTCTGTATTCTTTCTATGGTTATAAGACCGGAGGAATTTTCCAGACTCAGGAAGAAATCAACAATTATAAAGATGCCAATGGAAACCTTATCCAGCCGAATGCAAAACCCGGAGATATCAAATTCCTGAAAAAAGAAGGAAACACAGGAGTGCTTAATAATAACGATTTTGTCAATCTTGGAAGTCCATACCCTAAGTTCTCTTACGGATTTTCTTATAATATGACATGGAAAAACTTTGACCTGAACTTATTCTTCCAGGGAGTTTACGGGAATAAAATATTCAACGGGATGAAGTTTATTTCTTTGAATCCAGGCGGTACAGGACAGAACTACAACATGGACAGAGATATCCTGAATGCATGGACCCCTCAGAACACCAATACCGATATTCCAAGACTGGTACACGGAGATCCGAGTGGAAATTACTCAAAAGTATCAGATTTCTATGTGGAAGACGGATCGTACTTAAGACTGAAAAACCTTACCATCGGGTATTCATTACCAAAAGAATTATATAGAAAACTGGATGTAAACAAAGTGAGAATTTATATGACTTCAAACAACCTGTTTACTATAACGAAATATACAGGATTTGATCCTGAAGTAGGAATGAACTCTTACGGAGTAGATACCGGAAGATATCCTCAGGCACGTTCATTCATCTTTGGAGTAGAGATCGGACTATAATTTTTAACCAACAAAAAGTAAGAAAATGAAATTTTTCAATAAAATATTTTTAATATCAGGAATATCTGTAATGCTTTTATCCTGTACAGGAGAGCTGGATGTTCAGCCGGAAGGAACACCTACTGAAGCCAGCTTCTGGAAAACGGAAAACGATCTGATTACCGGAGCAAATGCCATGTACAAGCCTTTGTTTGACGGTGAATTCTACGGAAGAGGTTTGTTCTGGTTTATCAATGCCAGTGATGATATGGTAACAGGAAGGGCAAAAAGTGAGGCAGATAATGCCAAAAACTTCAGCAGTAATTACATCGCGGCAGGAGACCTTGAAACTCAGTGGAACAAAAGATATAATGTGATCGGAGTGGCCAACCGTGTAATCCGTAATGTTGATAATATCCAGACTTCACAGGCTATTAAAAACAAATACCTTGGAGAAGCTTTATTTATGAGCAGCAGAATGTATTTTGAGCTTGCTTATTCTTATGGAAATGAAAAAGCCGGTGTTCCGATTATCGACCGTTCAAAAGATCCGGATCCAAACCCGATTCCAAGAGCGGCCAACGTAATGGAGAATTATACTTACATTGTAAACGACCTTAAAAGAGCAGCAGAATTATTACCTATCCAGGCAGAACTTCCTGCAAAAGATTATGGAAGACCACATAAAGCTGCAGCATGGGCATTGTTGGCAAAAGTATACCTGTTTATGAAAGACTGGAATAACGCAGAATTCTGGGCCAATGAAGTCATGACGAAAGGAAACAGAGCCTTATTGGGAAATTTCGCCGATGTTTTTAAAGCTGAAAATAACTACAGTTCAGAATACATCTGGTCTATTCCGGGAACACCTAAGTTTACTGCATGGGGAAGTATTCTTCCAGGGGTAATGCTTGAAAACAAAGGTTGGGGAGAATATAACGGATGGGGATATTTCCAGCCGACAAAAGAACTGTATGATGAATACGAAGCCGGTGACCTTAGAAGAAGTGCTACCATTCTGAAAATCGGAGATAAATTTACTTTTAATGGAAAGGAAAGAATATACGCTTCTACAAATTCTCTTACCGGATACCAGTTCAATAAATATATGGATGCCTTCAAATATCAGCTGAACAGCGGTCACGTGAGTGCCAACGGAGATTATCCTTGTACAGACCTTGCCGTTCCAATTATGCGTTATGCTGAAGTCATCCTGATTAAGGCAGAAGCTTTACTGATGCAGGGAAAATCTGCAGATCAGGAGATCAATATGATCAGAGTACGTGCAGGTTTATCTCCGAAAAACGGATGTACAATGGCAGATCTGAAGCATGAAAGACGTTGCGAACTGGCTGGTGAATGGGCAGACAGACACAGAGACCTTGTGCGTTGGGGAGATGCGCAGGCAGCTTATGCTAAACCTCTGCATGGTATCAATGGACAGGTAGTCTGGGCCGCAAGAAACTTTAATCCGGCAGTACACAATGTTTGGGCAGTTCCACAGGCTGAAATCGTAAACAGTCATGGGATCATTAAACAAAATGAGGGCTGGTAAAATTTAATCTTTATATAAGACACTCTATCATTGCAGAACATTCTGTGATGATAGAGTTTTTTCAAAGATAGGTTGTTCATTCGACCTATAAAACAAAAGATCTACGAATGAAATTATCAAAAATTGTAGCCGTTCTGGCACTGGCTGTTTTTTCTGAAAATCAGGCACAGAATTATTTAAATTATAATGTTGGGAATGCACATTCGCATAATGATTATATGCAGGAAATTCCGTTTTGGCAGGCTTATTATGCCAATTTTGGTTCTATAGAGGCAGATGTATTTCTGGTAAAGGAAAAACTTTGGGTAGCTCATACCGAAAAAGAGCTTTCTCCGGACAGAACACTGGAAAGTCTTTATCTCGATAATATTTCAAAACAGATTAAGCTGAACAAAGGAAATATCTATTCTGATGCTAATAAAAAGCTTCAGTTGCTGATCGATATTAAACAGGATTATAAAACGTCACTGGCAGCTTTGGTCAATACATTAAAAAAGTACCCTGAGATCACCGGAAATTCAGGAATTAAAATTGTGATTACCGGAGGACGTCCCCAGCCGGAAGATTTTAAAAGCTATCCAAGCTATCTTTATTTTGACGGAGATCTAGATAAAAACTATTCTGCTGATCAGCTGAAAAGAATCGGAATGTTCAGTGCAGACCTTCCCGGATTAGTAAAATGGAACGGGAAAGGAATTCCAAGGGATGAGGAAACTGCAAAAATTAAAAGTGCGGTAGACAAAGCGCATGCCCAGCAGAAACCTGTTCGTTTTTACGGGGCTCCGGACTTTCCGAATGCATGGGTAAATCTTATGGATTTAGGAGTGGATTATATCAATACCGATCATATTCCGGATCTTAAAAAATTTATGAACACTATTCCGAAAAACTTTTATAAGAATACAAAAGAGTACAGCACTTATACTCCTACCTATAAAACAGACGGAGTGGAGAAAAAGGTAAAGAATGTGATCCTTCTTATACCTGACGGAACTTCTTTACCTCAATATTATGCTGCCTTTACCGCGAATAAAGGAAAGCTGAATGTTTTCAACATGAAATCCACAGGCCTTTCCAAAACCAATTCATCCAATGCGTATATTACAGATTCAGCACCAGGTTCTACAGCGTTTGCCACAGGTGTGAAAACCAAAAACACTTTTGTGGGAGTGGATAATATGGGGAAAGCATTGGCACAAATCCCTGATATAATTGCCGAAAAAGGATTGGTTTCCGGATTGATTTCCACAGGGGATGTTACGGATGCAACTCCTGCAGATTTTTATGCTCATTCAGATAACAGAAACAGTTCGGAGCCTATTCTGAAAGATTTTGCAGCCTCAAAAACGAAAATATTGATCGGTGGTCCTACAAGTGGATTGTCTCAGGAAAATATACAGAAATTCAAAGATGCTAAAATCGATCTCTATCAGGATTTGAAATCAGTCACTAAAATCAACAACCGTACTTTGGTGATTGATCCTTTGGCTTCACAGAGAATTACTAATGGAAGGGGAAACTGGCTGACTGATGCATTTGATCTTACTTTAAATGATTTAAAAAACAATAAAGAAGGCTTCTTTATGATGATTGAAGCTTCGCAGACAGATGGCGGAGGGCATAGCAACAATATAGAGCAGCTGGTCACAGAATTATTGGACTTCGATCATGTGGTAGGAAAAGCTATGAAGTTTGCTGACGAAAATAAAGAGACATTAGTCATTGTTGTGGGAGATCACGAAACAGGTGGTTTAACCCTTTTAGACGGAAGTCTCAAAGATGGCTGGGTATTCGGAAACTTCAGTACAAATGACCATACCTCTATTCCATCAAGTGTTTTTGCTTACGGACCGAATTCAAAACAGTTCACAGGACTATTTGAAAACACAGAGATCTTCAACAAAATACTTTCAGCCTACGGAATTCAGAAGTAGCTTTGATGGATACTTTTTTACTTTACAAAGAGACTGTTTCGGCCTGAAGCAGTCTTTTTTCTCTCAATAAAAAAGGCTGCCTCAAAAAAAGACAGCCTTTGAATAAATCTAACAAATAATAATTTAGAAATTGGTGTTAACGATCAATTGAGAAAGTTCAGCATTCACAAAGTCAATCGGCATGATTCCAAATGATCCCTGAGTATTCGTCTGGAAGAATGTTTTAAGTCTAGGATTAATATTGTTGGATACTGTAGGAATACTTGGAATACCGAAAATTCCAGGCTTGTAACCACTGGTGAAATTCACGAAAAGTTTGCCGTTCGTATCAGTTTTAGCTTCATTAAGAAGACTGGAAATTCCGTTCCATTTATCATCATTGTTCGTTACCTTATAATAATCCTGAACCTTAAGTTGTACTCCGGAATTGTTGATGTCAAAAGTTGTATTGTCTGCCCATGGTGAAGCATTGATTCCTTTGGTTGTTCCCGAAGAGAATCTTCTGAATAATTTGATCTTTCCTCTTACAGCTCCCAGTGTAGGAATATTGGCTCCAAGATCCCATTTTGAAGGATTTTTCTGAACATAAGAATCAAATGTTTCTTCAAAACTTCGGGTGATGTTGGACGCATCATATTCTTCTTTTACAGACATAATGATCGTTTCAGATGGATTGCTCTGAAGGAATGCATAACACGCATTTAATACGTCGTCAAAATTCATATTCTGGTAAATCGAACCATGATGAATGGCGAAAGCATTGTTAATATGTCTACATCGGATATCCAGAAAACGTACACCGGCATTCAGCTGTTCTGCAATGCTGAGGTCCTGGGTTTTAGCTGTACCAGATACAACTGGGGCATCTATACGTGCTCCGGAATCATGAGTACCGGGTATGGAGATCTTTGAAATGGAAATATTATCCTGAAGACCGGACATCCAGTTATTCAGGGCAACAGGCAATAATGAAGCCCTGCTACTTGATTTTGCTAAAGAAACAGCTTTCATTTCATTAGAATCCCTTTCCAACATACTGTCGTTTGAACAGGAGAAAAAGATAGATGCAGTTACCACTCCGAGAGTAATGTTGGTAAAACGTTTCATGCTTTGTTTGAACATAGTTTTTTTATTTTTAATGTAGCTTAAAAATAAGGATATATCAAAGCACGAGGAGTTAATTTAACTTTAATAGATAATTAAGTTGATATAAAGTAAGGGATCTTGAAGTTGAAGGCTGGAAAACCAATTTTTTATTAACGCAAAGTTTATTTTTAGTTTCGGAAATATTGAGGAAGCAAAGCTGAAATCAATAAATTGATCTTTCTAAGCGAATGCATAACAATTAAGCTTCATCAGCGACATTGTCGCCTTCTTTGCTTTAAATAGAACTATAGAATTGTTTTCATTGCGTTTTTAAAAGATACAGCTTTTCCAGATAGAAGTCTCTCTTAAAAAACAAAATCCTCCTTCAACCCGGGAATTTTGAACTTGTGGTCTCCGATAAAGAAATCATTCATTTTAATAAGAGCCGGGAATTTATGGATAAATTCTTTGTGTGAGTTTGCCGGTGTTTTTGCATTTTCGTCGCAGGATGAATATTCTTTGTCAACAATAACTTTACCTGTAGAAAAATTGACTTCATTCGTAAAACTGAAATCACAGGTATCTTCAAAATGATCGTACAAACCGATCAGATAAAAATCTCCGTTCTGAAATCTGAAGGTATGTTTATATTTCTGAGTATGTCTTGAATTGGTAAAAAAAGTTTGCCCGATTTGAAGGCTGTTGTTTTTTATACTGACTTCAAGTGTATTGTCAGAAGGATAAAATCCGAATCCGCTTGAAAAAATGATATCAGAATTTTCTTTCCATACTTTCAGACCACTGTTTTCATTTTTCAGAATATAGAAAACCCTTTTATAGTCACTTGTACCTTCCGGGTTCTGCTCGTATGATGCTTTTATATTCGTATTAAATACAAGGACCGTTTCGTCTTTTCCATCTTTGTCAAGATCGCCTTTGGCTTCTGCAATCTGAGTATAACCCTTCGGAACCGAAAAATTTTTCAGCTTCTGAGCAGATAAACCTGAAACAGCTAGGACAATCAAAAAGGAAAAGAAAGTTTTCATCATTATTATATTCAACTTGTTTAAACTTTTGTTTTTGAAACATTAAGATTGTATTAAGGTGTTGAGAGTATTAAGATGAGCTTCGCTTTTAAGCTTAAAAATCAGAATGATTCATCTTAACTATACTTTATCTCTTTAATCCATTCTTAATGGTTTTAAAATATACAACTTTAAACAGCTTCATTGTAAAAATGTGGTAATCCGAAATATAAATCATCTTCAGATTACCACACTTTATAATATTAATTAATGAGTCAGTATGCTTTCAAGATCTTCCCAGAACATTGGATAAGACTTTTCCACTACATCTTCATCTTCAATAGTAAGTTCTTGAATCAGACAAAACGGAGCAAAACTCATAGCCATTCTGTGATCCTGATAGGTTTTGACAGAAATATGTTCTTGTGGCTCTTTAAAACTGATTGATTGAATAGTGAGATCTGTAATTTCTGTTTCAGTACCCAGCTTCTGAAGTTCATTATATAAGGCAAGAAGTCTGTCGGTTTCCTTTACCCTTAATGTTCCCAATCCGGAAATCTCAAAAGGAATTTTCAAGGCTGCAGCTGTTACACAAAGAGTTTGCGCAATATCAGGACAATTATTCATATCCAGGACAATTTTTTCCGGAAAAGAAAAATCAGGTTGAGGTTCCAGCGTTAGCTGATGTTCATCTTCAGAGAATGTAGTTTTGATTCCAAAGAATTTCTCATAGATGCCGGCAATTGCAGAATCCCCC
This sequence comes from Chryseobacterium gleum, assembly GCF_900636535.1. Classification (NCBI taxonomy): domain Bacteria; kingdom Pseudomonadati; phylum Bacteroidota; class Flavobacteriia; order Flavobacteriales; family Weeksellaceae; genus Chryseobacterium; species Chryseobacterium gleum. Next base: position 3,074,295 of record NZ_LR134289.1, on the reverse strand, counting down.
TGTGTTGATTCTTTGTAAAAGCTTTTCAGATGAATCGTTTTTCTTCCCAACGCACAGATAGAGTAGAAGTAAGAAGCCGAGCTCCAGTCACTCTCTACTTCATAATGTACAACCTCAGCATTCTTGTCAGGAGTGAAAGGTTCTACCTTGATGGAATTCCCTTCAAAACTGCTTTGGATTCCGAACTTAGTCAGAATATCCAGTGTCATTTCAATATAAGATCTTGAGGTCACTTCACCTACAAGATTAATTTGCAATCCGTTTTCAAGCTTTCCGGCAATAAGAAGCAGGGACGTGATAAACTGGCTTGAGATATTCGCAGGAACATTTACGGAAGTCTGGGTGATTTTTCTTCCTCTGATTTTTAAAGGAGGAAATCCTTCATTTTCCATATACTCAATTTCCACTCCAAGATCCCTCAAAGCACTTACCAGATTTTTGATAGGTCTTTCTTTCATTCTTCCGGAACCGGTAAGTATTGTAGTTTTACCTTCCTGAATAGAATAATAGGAAGTAAGAAAACGCATAGCGGTTCCTGCATGATGGATGTCTACAACATCTGTATTCTCAGATAGTGCCTTTTTCAGTAACTGAGTATCCTGGGAGTTGGATAAATTCCCGATTTTTATATTGCTAAACAGACTTTCCAGAATCAATAAACGATTCGAAATACTTTTCGAACCGCTGATCTGTACTGTTTTATCTCCTGATAATTTTGATTTTTCCAGCTTCTTCATTATTATTTTCTACATTAAGAAATGATGAGTTAAAAATGTAGGAATAATTTAAAACTCATCATTGATCATTATTTTAATTTTTCATTATTCTGATGCCGGTCTTTATCCCGGTCAGTTTTGATTTTCATTTTTCTGTCGAAAGCATCCTGCAGATTAACTCCGGTTTGGTTAGCCAGGCAAAGTGTTACAAAAAGTACGTCCGCCAGCTCTTCGCCAAGATCTTTATTCTTATCGCTTTCCTTTTCGCTTTGCTCACCATACCTTCTTGCAATAATTCTTGCGACTTCACCTACTTCTTCCGTCAGCATGGCCATATTGGTCAGCTCATTAAAATATCTTACACCGATGGTTTTGATCCACTCATCGACTTGCTGCTGTAAACTGGTAATTTCCATTATTGGTAAGCGCCTAGCGTTGGGTTAGTTGTTCTGGATACATTCACAATATCAAAAGGTACCGTTGCTGCAACAGCCGTATTTCCCTTTCCAAGAGCTGGTGAACCAGGTTTCACCCTTAAATTCATTTTAGCCATAAAATAATTGACAAACTGTGGATCTGTATTTTTGGTAGTTTGAATCACTCGTGGATTATTGTCAAAAGTGAAGCCCGAGCCCGTTGCACTGGTATATTTGATTAATGAATTTTGAAGCAGGAATTCAAATTGCTGTCCCGGAGTTTGTTCAAAATGAATCGCATCATCCCTGTCAGAATACACAATACTGTTTTTGATGTCAAGCAGTTGTAAAGCTCCTTGCTGTGTCTGTCCGGCATCATTCTTCCATTCGTTGGCTGCAAAGATTCCAGACCTGTCAAAAGAACTCATAGTATTGGAGTAATTGGCAATGGTAGCGTGTGTATAGCTGTGTTTTCCGCCAAGGAAAATTCCAATACATGATAAGCCACAGTTATTCATCACAAGGTTGTTGGCGTTCACTGTAGAACCTACCGCATAAATTCCGTATTCAAAGAACGTATGAATAAATGAATTGGTAATCGTCGCATTGGTTTGTCTCATATCAAGCCCTCTTGTTCCTCCAAAAAGTCTTGCATGGTTCATCTTAAGGGTAGAATTGGCTTCCATTCTGATAGAATTCCAGTTTTTAGGAATCGTATCATAATAAGTATCATTTCTGTCTCCACGAAGGATAACCTGGTCAGCCTGGGTTCCGTTGATATTCAAAACAGCTCCGGAAGAAACCTTCATTCCGCTGTTTTTATGGAAATACACTTTAGTTCCGGCATTGATATCAAGGGTTACATTAGGATTAATGGTTAAATTTCCGTAGATGATCTTTGCTTTATTATTGTTCCATGTAGTAGAACTGGCAATTACATTTGGATTTCCGGGTGTCTGGATAAAAAACTCGGCATCCTGAACCACAGAAAATAAAGTTACATGCTGCTGCCCGGTTGGGCCTGTGAAAAGAATTTTGTCTTCAGCAATAGCTTCCGGTCCTGTGGCTTCCGGGGCAATCTCAACAAATATATAAAGGCTGTCCTTTTTTCTTAAAGGAACATTGTTAAAATCATATCCCGGTTTTCCATCTACATTGATTCTGTATAATGAGGCAGCTCCCTTTTCAAGATTTACCCTTGGGATCATGATATCCTTATCTTCATTATTATATACTTTTACAACATAGGTTTCTGAACGTACCTGATGGTATACCGTATCACAGAATACCGTGTCGCTGGAAAAACGCAGTTCCTGTGTAGGGCTGTCGAACGTAATATCATCTTTATTACATGATATAGCTGCAAGTAACATCCAGAAGGAAAAAGCCAGTAATAATTTGAATTTCATTGAAATTAAGGTTTAAGTAAGCTCCAAATTTAACGAAAATACTTTAAATTTCTTATCTATAAAAAATATTGAATCGAGTATTTGGAATTTAGAAAAAATGTTGTATTTTTGCAACCTAAAATTTAGCAGAGAAATATCCATTACTATTTCGAAAGCAAAGTTTAATTTTTTAAAAATAGTATTATGAAAAACGGAATCCACCCAGAAAATTATAGACTTGTTGTTTTCAAAGATATGAGTAACGACGAGGTGTTTCTTTGCAAGTCTACTGCAGAAACAAAAGACACTATCGAGTATGAAGGACAAGAGTATCCTCTAATCAAAATGGAAATCTCTTCAACTTCTCACCCTTTCTACACTGGTAAAGTAAAACTAGTTGACACTGCAGGTAGAGTTGATAAGTTCATGAACAAATACAAAAAATTCGCTAAGTAATTTTTGTACACTAAAAAATAATAAAGTCTTCCAGTTTTTGGGAGACTTTTTTTATTGTAAATTTGTTAACCTTGAATTTTAAACCTTAAACTTAAAAAACTGAATGATGCAGTTAGTATTTTCAGATGCACAATATTGGGAAGATTTCCTTCCGCTTACTTTTACCCGTCCGGTTGCTGCTATGCGATGCGGAATTCTTACATTCGCTGAAAGATGGCAGAAAATCCTGGAAAACACAGAAGTTACCTATTTCACTGAAACCTATCTTCAGGATAAATTTAAAAGTCCGGAGGAAAAAGAAAGTCTTTTTCTGGTTCCGAATTTTCTGCCGACAGAAACTGTAATTCAACAGATCAAAGACCTTAAGCAAGGAGAAGCATTGGTTTATGAGGATGAATTGATCGCTGCAAAAATCAATATGAAAGGTTTTTCTCTGAATCAGATTGAGAAAATGACAGATATTAAGGAAGATCTTGTTTTCTTTAAAAGACCAAAAGATCTGTTTACCTATAACCACCACGCCATTGATTTTGACTTTGATCTGCTGACTAAAGGAAGGACCTCACAGGAACTGTCTTCAACCAATGGATTCTTAGGAGATAAAAAAGATCTGTTTATTGAAGAAGGAGCTTATGTTGAATTTTCTACCATCAATACCAAAACAGGTAAGATTTATATTGGTAAAAATACTGAGATCATGGAAGGTTGTCATCTTCGCGGGCCAATAGCACTTTGTGATGATTCCAAATTTAATCTGGGGGCAAAAATCTACGGGGCAACCACAGTAGGACCACATTGTAAAGTAGGAGGTGAAGTAAACAATATCATTATATTCGGATATTCCAGTAAAGGACATGAAGGTTTTGTAGGAAACTCTGTAATAGGAGAATGGTGTAATTTCGGAGCTGATACCAATTCTTCGAATATGAAGAACAACTATGGAAACGTAAAATTCTGGAGCTACAGAACTAAAGCTTTTGAAGATACAGGATTACAGTTTGCGGGTCTGATCATGGGCGATCATTCCAAAACTGCGATCAATACCCAGCTGAATACAGGAACAGTAATTGGCGTAGCCTCCAATATCTTTAAGCCGGGCTTTCCGCCGAACCTTGTGGAAAACTTTTCATGGGGTGGACTGAAAGATGATGAAAGGTTCAAACTTGACAAAGTATATGAAGTGGCAGAAAGAGCCATGGCAAGAAGAAAAGTAGCTTTATCAGAAGAGGATAAAGCGATTCTGAAACATATTTTTGATACGTATTAATTCGAATATCATAAAAACTTCAAATTTTTTTGAAGTTTTTTTATTTTTGATGTAATAGATATGTAACGGCAGTTGTCTTACCTATAAGAAACAAAACTCATGACCCAAGAAACTTTCAAGAATACGGTGTTTATTCTCAAAGACGAGATGTATCGTTTTGCGAAACGGTTTGTCATGAGCAGTGATGAAGCAGAAGATGTCGTACAGGATCTCATGATGAAGTTTTGGCAGAAGAGGGATGAGCTTGAGCAGTTCGGGAATTTTAAATCCTATGCGCTGAAGTCGGTCCGGAACGAATGCCTGAACAGATTGAAGCATCACGATGTAAAGATCGGCTTTGCGGATATGCAGCTTCACCGCTCGGAGCTTTACAGTATGGAAGTTGATAACCTTAAGGAACATATTGTAGGATTTATCAATCAGCTCCCCGAAAAACAGAAGATGGTCATCCACTTGAAAGATGTAGAAGAATATGATGTTTCCGAAATTTCTGAAATGCTCGAAATGGAGGAAAATGCAGTAAGGGTAAACCTGATGCGTGCGAGACAAAAAGTAAAAGAACAAATCTCACAACTGATGAGCTATGAAAAAAGATCAATTACAAGATAAATACAACGAAATCTTCCGGGAGATCAAGGAAGAAAAAATGGACTGGAGCTTTGAAGATTTTCTTCAGACTGCAGAAGGTGCGGAACCTGAACAGGATACAACACCCATTATTCCACTGGACGGAAAAAAGAAGCCCTCCTTTCCCAAATGGTTCTGGATGGCGGCCGGAGTAATACTGGTTTTCAGTATCGGTTTTTTCCTGAACAACTATAATACAGATGTTCAGGACAGGGAAAAGCTGGTAAAAGATGAAATCCTGAAGCAGAAATCGGATTTTATTGAAGAAAACAGTGATCACCAGGAACAGGTTGCCGTTAACCATACCGATTCTATTTCCGGAGCAAAAAAAGATTCCGTATTTCAGGATAACCAGGTAGCGGAAAAAGATGTAATGGATGAAATCCTTCCAAAAAGAGGAAGACTTAAAAAGGAAACAAGACCAAGATATGTCAGCAATCCCTCAAATAACAAAAATTTAAGTGATTCCGCAGCGGCGTACAATGACTCTTATGTGATTGTAAACGGAAAAAGAATCAGCAGTGAAAAAGAAGCCATAGATGTTGCCAAATATTCCTTTATGAAATTAGGAAATGAATTTAAAAAAACAGTAGCATCTTCTCAGAAAAACGAAAATCTTGACAGCGAATACTAAAAATCAGATCAATCTCATGAAAAGAATATTTTTTATAATAGCCATAATGCTAAGCAGCTTTGCAACTTCTTTTGCACAGACTGATAAACTGAACAAGCTTTTTCAGGATTTTGAAAAAAATGGGGGAGTAACATCCATCAATATCAAAAAACCAATGTTCAAACTATTAAACACCATCGATGTTGATGATGCTTACGTAGGAAAAATAAAGCCTATTTTGAACGATGTTGATGGTCTTAAAATTCTGATCATCCCCAAAATTACCTTTCCGGATCGTCTGAAAGATGAGAATCTTGCGAATGTAAAAATGAATGAAGAGAAGACTGACAGGGTGAATAAAGCTTTGAAATCTCTCAATTTCAATGAGCTGATGTCAATGAACAGTGACGGAACCTCTATGAAGTTTCTTGCAGAAGATGAAAAAGATAACTATCTGGAAAATCTGGTGTTCAATGTTGATTCCAAAGAAGAGAATATTATTTTTATTCTTAACGGAAAAATGAAACTCTCTGATGTAAACAAGATCATCAACTCAGGTGAAACAGCAACATCTTCTGTTACATCTTCCGTGAGAAGCAGTCTTACTTCAGATAATACATCCTCCTATCTGAACGGCGACAGCAGAAATGTAGGTGAATTCTCAAAAATAGATGCCAGTGTAGGTGTAAATGTTACCTTTAAACAGGAAACTCCAAGAAGTGTAAAAGTGATTGCTGATGCAGACAAGCTTCAGTATGTCATTACTAAGGTGGAAGATGGGGTTTTAAAGATATATGTTGACAATAAAGGTGTCAGAAATCTTAGATTTAAAAATCTCAATATTAATGTTTCTGCTCCTACTATTAATAGTATAAAAACGTCATCTGGAAGTGTATTTACAGCAGTAAATCCTGTTACAGAAAACAGTCTGGCAATTGAAGCGGAATCCGGTTCTGTTATTAAAGGAAAATTCAATGTAAAAGAAGCGGCGGCAGTGGAAGTAAGTTCCGGTTCTGTATTGGACGTTGATATAAAAACTTCAAAACTGGTATTGGATGCTTCAAGCGGAGCCAGTATAAATTTATCAGGAGAAGCGGCTTCTGCAGTAGTGGATACCAGCAGCGGTGCTTCCTGTAAAGCAGATGACCTTAAAATTGCTACAGCGGTGGCAGAATCTACTTCAGGTGCAAGCCTCTCCCTGCTAGTTACCGATAAATTAAAGGTGAACGTTTCATCAGGAGCTTCTGTGAAGCTGAAAGGAAACCCGGAAGTAGATGCGAAAGTAGACAAAGTTTCTGGAGGAAGCTTCAGACAAATCAAATAAAAACTACACTATGAAAACTCTTAAGAACATTTTCCTCACCATTCTGACAGTAGCTATGCTTCAATCGTGTATCGTTTCAGAAAAACCGAACATAGATTTTTTTCAGAATTCAAAATATGATTTTAAAGGAGCGGAGTTTGCGAGTATGAATGTTCCTATATTTCTTGCCAAATCTTATATTAAAAAGGCTTTAAGAGAAGACGGAGAAAGTGAAGAGACAATCAACCTGATAAAAAAAGCTTCAAAAATAAAAGTGCTTACCGTGACCAACGGAAGCAGAGAAATGCTTTATGACTATGCCCGGTATCTGAATGATCATCATTATGAAGAATGGGCAACCATAAAACATGACGGAGATAATATCAATGTAAGGGTAAAGCAGGATGGAGATGTGATTAAAAATATGCTGCTCACCGTAGGTTCTGATACTAATGAAATGGTATTTGTAGATGTGAAAGGTAATTTCACACCAAATGATATCTCAAGAATGATTAACTCTGTTTCCGCTAAATAATCCTGGCAATTCCAAATCTTCATCGCATGGAAAAATTAATAAGAGAAGTTCGGATCCTTAAAATCTATGCAGCTGTACTTACGATATTATGTCTCATGTTTTTCTTTCTGGCATTTAAGAACCAGGCATCCAGCGAACGCTTTAAAGAAATAGATGTAGAACGGATCAATATCATTGAGAAAGATGGCACTTTAAAAATGGTGATCAGTAATAAAGAACGCCAGCATCCCGGATTGGTAAACCACAAAGAAATGAAAGCCCGTGAAAGAGAAGCAGGACTTATATTCTTCAATTCTATGGGAGATGAATGCGGCGGGCTGGTATACGATGGAAATGATAAAGGTTCCGGAATGGTATATTCTGTAGATCAGAGAAATACAGATCAGATTATGCAGTTGCAGTATTCTGAATCAGCAGGAAATGATAAAAAAAGAGCATATGGATTGAAGCTTTGGGACAGACCGGATAATTTTCCATTGGAAGATCTTATTAAAGCAGGAGATTCTATCAAAAAACTGAACAATCCGGAAGCCTCAAAAAAAGCATTTGCCCAACTACAGGAAAGTGGCAAGCTGGGAAGTGAACGTTTCTTTGCAGGTAAAATGGCTAATGGCGATGTGGGTATTTTTATCCGTGATACAAACGGTAAAGTAAGATTAAAAGTGTATGTGGATAAAAATAATCAAACCCATATTGAAAATCTGGACGAGAATGGGAAATTGGTTAAATAGCTTTTATCAAGAATTATAACACGTAACAAGTAGTTTCTACATATTCAATTATTTTGTACCGTAACCGTTCTGCTAAAAAAGAGCGGTTTTTTTGATTTAAGTTATTGATTATTAAATTTTATTTAAACTATTAAAAAGGATTTTCATATCTCACCAAAATAACCTAATTTTGCAAAGAAAGTAAAGATGTCTATTCATAACAAAATTGTAGAGACAGCCATCACTTTCGATGACGTTCTTCTAGTCCCTTCTTATTCAGAAGTTTTACCTAACCAGGTTTCATTAAAATCAAGACTTACCGACAAAATTACGCTGAATGTTCCGATAGTTTCCGCTGCGATGGACACTGTTACTGAAGCTGATCTGGCTATCGCCTTGGCAAGAGTCGGAGGGTTAGGCTTTATTCACAAAAACATGACGATCGCTGAGCAGGCTGCTCAGGTAAACCGTGTGAAGCGCTCCGAAAACGGAATGATCTCAGATCCGGTTACATTATCTAAAGACCATACGCTGGGAGAAGCTAAAGATCTTATGTCAAGATATAAGATTTCAGGTCTTCCGGTGGTAGATGCTGATAACGTTCTGATCGGAATTATTACCAACAGAGATGTAAAATATCAGGAAAATCTTGATATGAAAGTGGAAGAGATCATGACCAAAGAAAATCTGATCACTTCAGATAAGGATACCAATCTTGAAAAGGCGAAAGAAATCCTTCTTAAGAACAGAGTTGAAAAACTTCCTATCGTAGATAAAGATAATAAACTTGTAGGATTAATCACTATTAAGGATATTGATAATCAATTGGAGTATCCTAATGCTAATAAGGACCAGAACGGCCGTCTTATTGTAGGAGCAGGAGTAGGAGTAGGAGAAGATACGCTGGCGAGAATTGAGGCTTTGGTTCAGGCCGGTGTTGATATCGTAGCTATTGATTCTGCACATGGTCATTCTAAAGGAGTTTTAGACAAAATTTCGGAAATCAGAAGAGCATATCCGGATCTTGATGTTGTAGGTGGAAATATCGTAACGGCAGAAGCTGCTAAAGATCTTATTGAAGCTGGAGCTAACGTGCTTAAAGTTGGAGTAGGACCAGGTTCTATCTGTACAACAAGAGTAGTTGCAGGAGTGGGAGTCCCTCAGCTGTCTGCAATCTATAACGTTTACGAATATGCGAAGTCAAAAAATGTAACGGTAATAGCTGATGGTGGAATCAAACTTTCAGGAGATATTGTTAAAGCTATCGCGAGTGGTGCAGGAGCAGTAATGCTTGGTTCTCTCTTGGCAGGTACAGATGAAGCTCCGGGAGAAGAAATTATCTTCCAGGGAAGAAAATTCAAATCATATCAGGGAATGGGAAGTCTTTCGGCAATGAAGAGAGGAGGTAAAGAGAGATATTTCCAGAGTGAAGCTAAAAAATTCGTTCCGGAAGGAATCGAAGGAAGAGTGCCGCATAAAGGAAAACTGGAAGATGTGATTTTCCAGTTGACAGGAGGTCTTAGAGCAGGTATGGGATATTGTGGTGCAAAAGATATTGAAGCACTTCAGAAAGATTCTAAACTGGTAATGATCACAGGAAGCGGATTGAAAGAATCTCACCCGCATGATGTAATTATTACACAAGAAGCTCCGAATTATTCTTTATAAAACGATAATTTAAATTTTAAAAAAACCGCATAATATTATGCGGTTTTTTTATTTGTGATTGTTTTTTAACAATTTGATTTGCAGTATTTTATTTTTAATTGATTATTTTGTTGTATTGTTGATTTATTTATGTTTTTAATTGTTTTTTAATTATAATTTAAATAAAATAACTACCATTTATGATCGTGTTAATTTAATTTTTTGTTTAAAATGTAACAATGTTTAACTTTTTTCTACTAACTATAATAAAATTTTAAATTATCAGCCTTTTTTCAGTGAGTAATATTGCTGATTTACATTTAATATTAATAAATTTACAACTTGTTTAATTTTTTTAAAATATTGAAATGAAGAAAACTATCCTTTGTGGGGCATTGTTACTATCCCTTTCACTATCTGCACAGCAAAAAAAAGAGTGGTGTGATTTTGATAATGAACAGAGAGTACACCAAAAACAGAATGGGGAAATTGATGAAATGATTCGCAATATCCGTAACAAAATTATTAGCAGTAATCAGAATACCGCTTCTAAAAATGGGAGTGCCTATAAAATTGTAAATGGAGTTTATGAAATTCCTGTAGTAGTACACGTGATTGTGCCTACAGGCTCTGGTCTCGGAACAGCTTACAATAAAACGGATGCACAAATTCAGGCATGGTTGGATCGTTGTAATCAAATGTATGCAGGTACTTATCAATGGGCGCAGGGAATTCCTGCTGATTTTGGTACTGCTGCTACAATGCCGATTAAATTGGTATTGGCTAAAAGAGACCCAAACTGTAATGCTACTACAGGTATTGTTAGATATGATGGAGGAACTCTTGCAGGATATGATACTTACGGAGTAAAACGAAATGGTGCAAATGGTGTTACTACTGCACAGGTAAAAACTATTGCGCCGCACTGGCCGGAAGCTTCTTACTTTAATATTTATATTATGAATAAAGTAGACGGAGGCGGACAATATGGAATTATGGGCTGGGCTGGATTACCTCAAAATCCAGACTCTTCTTACGAATCCTTTATGAAATCTTTTGTAGTTACTTTGCAGGATGATATTACCCTAGCCCATGAATTTGGACATAGTATGGGGTTGCTTCACACTTTTGGTAATGCTAACGCTCAGCCACCACAAGGAGATACAACTACCAATTACTGCCCAGCTACTACCAATAACTGTGCTTCAGATGACGATCAGGTTTGTGATACGGAAAGATCAAGAAGTTTACTGAATGATTTTCCTGCACCTACCAACAATGATATGAATTATTGTTCCGGAGCAAACTATCAGGGGGTACAGTATAATATGATGAATTATACGAATCCGATTGCATTTAAATTTACGAATGGACAGCATGACAGAGCTGCTCTTTACTTCTTTTTAATGAAAGGAGCATTAAGTACTTCATTAGGAGCAACGGCACCTTCTGCAGCTACGCCGATTGGAACACCTATTGCTGCGACATGTAATCCAAGTGGCATTACTACACCAAGTAATTATTTTGTAGGACCAACTTTGGTGAAGTTGGGTAATATTAATAATGCTTCTACAGGATATTGGCAGAGCGCAGCCAATTTCTATGAAGATTATACAGGAGCAAGCTGTCTGAGAGCTACATCAACTGAGCTTGCAGCAACGGGTACTCATAATCTTCAGATCAATGTTTCGGATTCAAATAATGACGTAAGAGTATGGATAGATTACAATAATAATGGAACGTTTGAGTCTTCTGAATTGGTAGGCTCAGCAGATAATATTGTGGCAGATCCGGTTACAGCTATCGGTACTTACAGTACTACCATTACGGCTCCTGCTTCAGTAGTACTTAATACTCCGCTAAGAATGAGAGTTCTTGTAGATGATGAGAACACTAACATGACTCCTTGTGGGCAATTAATGTATGGTCAGGTTGAAGACTATACAGTAAAATTCGTTACCAACTTAGGTACTAGTGAAGTAAAAGCAGATAACGGAGATTTAACTATTTATCCTAATCCTGTTGCAACCGGAGACAAAATCTTCATTAAAGCTAAAAATGGTAAGAATCTAAAAGTTTCTATTTCTGATATGTCGGGAAGACTGATATCAGCTCCATCTGTTACTGAAGAAGGAAATGGTGTTTTCAAAGTTGACCAGCAGTTAGAAAAAGGAGTTTATATGATTCAGGTTTCTAATGGAAAAGATTCTAAGTCATCTAAATTGATCATTAAATAAGCTAAATACCGCTTATTATAATAAATATAAATGTCTCCATTCTTATGGGGACATTTTTTATTCAATCTTAATATATTTAAATCTGGGCTTGATAACCTTGTTCAGGAATTGCCCTTTAGATCTTGCCTTCCCGAATTTTTCAACAATATCTGCGGAGACTTTCAGATAGTCATAAACCGCTCCTGACTGATATATAATTCTCAATATTTCAGTCTCAGGGAAATAAATAAAATGGTTGACAACACTTGATGGCATAATACAATTCATGCAAAAAATATTCCTTATCCTAAAAATGACAACTTCCGGAATTACCGGAAGCTGTCAATAGATTTTCTAAAAATGTAGTTTATTTTTTCACAAATTTAAATTGATGAGTCTGAAAATTTCTGGTATTTATTTTTAATATATAGCCACCAGGAACTAGTTGCGAAACATCAATTCTGGAATCAAACATTTCTGATTTTACAAGACGTCCATCTATATTATAAATCTGGATAGACATACCGTTATCAATACCGGAAATACTGATAAAATCTGTTACCGGATTAGGGAAGATCTGAATTTTATTTTTAGCAAATTCTGACGTTCCTAATGTTGTGGTCTGTACATCACCCGTCATAGTGGAATTTCCTGTAGTAAGATTTCCTCCACATTGTCCGTTGGTCATTGCTGTATTTTCAACCCAGGTTCCGACATTATTACCTGGAGGTATTGATAATGAATTATTTCCTGTTGAATTATAATAGATCAGATAAGGAATGGTAAAAGTTCCATTGCCCTCATCGCCTAGAAATTCCCATCTTGTAAGAGCATTATTCCATTGAATCTTAAATTCACAGGTGCCTAATCCACTGCAATCCTGTCCGCCGTCAATGGGAGTTGTCATATAAATGTTCTTGTTAAAAGCATCTACACCGGTTTTATTAAAAATAAATGTGTTGGGAGGGCTGCTGAACAGATTAGGACATCCACTAAATGTTATGGTCTGTGCCAAAGCTGTGCTTCCGGCTATCAGACATAATAAGTAAAGAATTTTCATAAATATTAATTTTGTGATGGGTAAACCCCTGCCAATGCAATGATGCATTTCAGGGTAATAAAAGGAGGCCTGTTTTCATGAGGCTGGTTTCCTCCTGTATTTCCTATCATCGTGTTTTTCATAGTTGTATTTGCTGCTGCATCAGAATATTCTTTATCAAGAACTTTTGTGTCTGCCGGAAGATTATTGGTTGGTGAATTTTGGTTTCCTTCTGCTGTTACAGCACTTACAGTATGATTATGGGCTGGCATTTCTGTTATAGTTAATGTTACGCTTTCAGCTCCTCCAATTTGCCCCATGCTGTAAGTAGTACCTCCTCCCGGAGCCTGTCCATTATGTACAAGTACCCTTCCTCTCATATCAGGTAAGGCAAATGTGGTAGTTCCATTTCCTCCATACGTGGTTCCTAACAATGAAAAAAGAGCTTGGTTTTGAGCGATAGGCAGGAGCTGCCCATTACATTCTGCCCAGTATTTTGGAGCAAAATTATAAGGTACAAAGGCTATTTGTCCTAAAAATGGTTCTGTTGCTTGAGCTTTTAGGACAGGAGCAAATGCACTGCATATTAGCAGTGTACATGCAAAAAATAAGTTTTTCATGATAATAAGGATTTTAAGTCATATAAAATTAGAAAATATTTCGCATAAAATACCTCATTAAAAGAAAAACCTTTCACTATAAAGCAAAAGGTTAGATTTTATTTATTAGAATTGATATTATTATAGATTTTTTCTCTAATGTATATCTTAATGTATTCTCTTAGTTTTTCAAGTTATCCTTAAAATCCTCAATTCTAAAGTCTGTCAGAGCATTTCCTTTTTCAATTTTTTCTTTGGAATACAATCTGAAATCATTTTCTGTTTTTTCTAAAAGATAATCATAAGGTCCTATGTGAGAAATTAGCTTTACCAGAACCGGAGAAATCTCGAGACAGATGAATAATCCCATAATAAAGGCTGCTGCAAGTCCTATGATAGCGGAATTTTTACCAAGCTCATCCAGCGCCTGAAGTCTGGCAGCAAATCCATTGAATTTATCTTCAAAAGTTTCTGTAGATTTTCTTTCTGTTTCCAGATTGGTATATACTTTTGAAATTTCCTTGTCTAAATATTCCAGTCGTGGAGCTGACTGTTTTTGAAAGTTCTCAAGATCCTGTCTGCGTTGCTCTTTCAATTCCTGTTTACGTTTGGCATTGGGTCCATAACCTTCTTTTCCGCTGGTTAAACCAGATTGTTTTCCCAGAATTTCTTTTTCAAGCTCTACGGAAGCAGAATCATAAGCTTTCTGATAATGTGCTATTTTTCCTGAGATCTGTTGCTTTTCTGTCTCAAACGGACCGCTTTGCTGAAGGATCCTTCCGTTCATTTCTCCCTGAAGCTGCTTTTTATTTCTTTGAATAATGGTATTCAGCTGTTTGTTTACTTCTTTTTCAAAAATTTTAAGCTCCAGTGGTTTGGAAATGATAATTCCCAGAAATGTAGCAAGTATAAGACGTGGAATGGCCATCAGAATCTGATTCCACCACGTTCCGGTTTTCTTGATGGAAGAAACAATATAACGGTCAAGGTTAAAGATCATTAATCCCCAAAGAATTCCAAATCCTACAGCCGCCCAAATATTATCAAATACTGTATACATAGCATAACCTGCAGATAATGTGGCGAACACTGCAGTAAAAAGTACAATCCCTCCAATTCCGGAAAATTTATTCCATTCACTTGGAGTCTTTCTTAAGATATGGATGTTCCCGCCTGAACATACCATCAGAAATTTTTGGAACCAGTTTATTTTATGAGTCCCTTGATTTATAGTTTGTTGGTTTGTTTTCATACCTGAAAATTTATACAAAGGTAGTACTAAAAATCATACCAATGTAAAAGATAGTATTATGTTTTACCAAGTAATTATGTGTATTTATGTAAAATGCTGTTTTTTAGAGTTTTAAATTTTCTTTTTGAAGATTTGTAAAAAAAGTAAGAATTACTTCAATCTGTCCGGATTCTGCTTTAAAAAACTTTCCCATCCGGAATACGATTTGGTATCCGTAATGGTTCCGGAATTGAAATGATGACATACTGCAACCGCAAGTCCGTCAGAAGCATCTAAATATTTGGTAGGAAATTCTTTTAACTTGAGAAGATTCTGTAGCATTCCCGCTACCTGTTCCTTGCTCGCATTTCCGTTTCCGGTAATGGCCATTTTGATTTTTTTGGGGGAATATTCTGTAATAGGGATATTTCTGTAAAGACTGGCCGCCATGGCAACTCCCTGGGCGCGTCCCAGCTTCAGCATACTCTGTACGTTTTTTCCGTAAAAAGGAGCCTCAAGGGCCACTTCATCAGGATGAAATTCATCAATAAGAGAGAGGGTCCTTTCGAAAATGTATTTAAGTTTAGTTTCGTGATTGGGATATTTTTTTAAGATCAGTTCATGAATAGAAACCAGCTCCATTTTTCCTTTTTTTACGGAGATGATGCCAAATCCCATTACAGTTGTTCCCGGGTCAATCCCTAAAATTATTTTCTCTGAAATCATTGCTCCAAAGATAGGGACTTTCTCTGTTTTTTAATGAAAAAAGTATTGATAATGGTTTTTATATTATGTTTAAAATTTTAATACCTTTAAATAAAAATGATTATGAAAAATGTATTTAATGTTTTTATTGTTCCTGTTTTTCTGTTGTTTGGTCTTCAGGATGGAAATAATTTAATTCAGAATAAGCATTCAGACACTATGAAAACAAATAATGACCGGATTATTTATTTGTTTTTCAAGGCAGATAAAGATCAGTCAGGAAATGCAAAAATTACACTGCAAAGCACAAAAATTGCAGAGGGAAGATTGAAATATATGCCTCCTTTTGAAAGGGATAATGTCCGTAAAGGCGATCTTATCATCACACTTACAGGTTCTGCTGATAAAGAAGAGGGAAAACTGCTTGTAAAGGATCCATTTAACCCGGAAATGGAAGTCTATGAAAAAGAAGGAATTTCCAGACATAAGGCTTCTCTTCAGAATGCAGAATTCAGTACCCGGTTTTCATATTCTGAAAATGTTCAGTCTGTGAAAATTGAAAAGGTAACTGATGACGGTGTACAAATCATATTCACACAAAAACTATAATTATGAAAGAAGTTTTATTATCCCTTTTGATAGGCGGTAGTTGTTTTGCCCAGACATTCGAGACCGTTCCCCTTTTGCAGAACGGAGATAACAGTAAAAGAATTGTTATTGCAGTTTTAGGAGACGGGTTTACCTCGGCACAGCAATCTACTTTTACGACATCTGCTCAAAATACCGTCAATTATCTTTTTACAAAAAGTCCCTATACAGAATATAAGAACTATTTTAATGCCTATGCAGTAAAGGTAATTTCCACAGAATCCGGGGTAAAACATCCGGGAACAGCAACAGATGTTGCAGAGCCTGTGATTCCTGTAACCAATCCTAATAACTATCTTGGATCCACTTTCGATGTAGGAGTTCACAGGTGTATATACAGCAATACTACCAATAAAGTAGGACAAGTTCTGGCCGCAAATATCCCGGACTATGATATCACTTATGTGCTGGGTAATTCTACAGAGTATGGAGGTTGTGGTGGTACATATGCGTTTGCTTCACTAAATGGATCATCCAATGAAATTGTTGTACATGAGCTGGGGCATTCTTTTGGAAAGCTTGCTGATGAATATTGGTTTTCAGGTTCACTTGAATCTGCAAATAAAACGCAGAACTCTAATCCTGCAACCATAAAATGGAAAAATTGGGTGGGATTGAATGGAGTAGGAGTATATGCTCATGCAGAAAGCCCAAGTTGGTTCAGACCACATCAGAGCTGTGAGATGAGGTATCTTAACCAGCAGTTCTGTTCCGTATGTAAGGAAGCAATTATAGAAAGAATTCATACTTTGGTTTCTCCTGTGGATTCTTATACTCCTGCAAATAATACGACTGTTAATGCTACTTCCAATGTTACTTTTACGGTCAACGAAATCCTTCCTATTCCCAATACTCTGGTTAACACATGGAGGTTAAACGGAACAGTATTGGGAGCAACAGGAAATACTGTTACGATTACCCCGGGACAGCTGAATAGCGGAAGCAATACCCTGACTGTTTCGGTTGTTGATAATAATCCGCTTCTAAAAGTAGATAATCACAGTACACTTCACATTACTAATGTTTCCTGGACATTAAGTAAATCAACTCTAAAGCTTTCAGAAGTTAAAGCAGAAGAAAGACGATTCAGTATTTATCCGAATCCGACAGACGGAGAGTTTTTCATCAAAGGCAAACAGGAGTTTTCAAAAAATATAAGTCTTGAAGTATATGATGTTTCAGGAAAACTGATTCCATCCGGATTTGAACTGAAAGATTCTGCAATACGGGTCGATCTTAAAAACTATCCTGCGGGAACTTATCTGCTAAATGTAAAAGAAAATAATAACCTGATCATTTCCCAGAGAATTATAAAAGAATAAACTAAAAGAAACCGGCTCTTAGGCCGGTTTTATTTTTTCAGTTTCTTTTCTGCAATAGGAATCCATCTTCCATCATGACGTAAAAGTAGTATTTTGTCAACTAAGAATTTCGTTTTGTATTCCTTCGTTTTATATTTTTCCCAGGCCTTGAGATAATTCTCCCAGGTTAAATTTCTGTATCCGACAGTCATATGTGGATTAAAAGAATAGTGGCCGAAATTAAAATGTTCTTTTACCTTATGATAAAGTTTTGCTAAATGTACATTTTCTTTTGGATGAATATAAAGTACAGGGTTTTTAGGATTGGGAAAGCTCCCGAATCCATCCAGTTCAATTTCAAAAGGATCCATTTCTGTACTGATTTTCTGGAAAGCAGTGTGAATATCACCTTCCAGTTCCAGTTCTCTTGGAAAAGGAGGGAGAAGAGTAATATGGGCCTCATTCTGCAATGCTTTGGAATTGTCATAATGAATAGCCAGATCTCTTTTAAAGTTTTTTACTTCTTCAATAATCTCTTGTGGAGGATAAACTGCTATGAAGTACATTTTTTTCATGGAACAAGTTTGATGTGCTTTTATAATGTAATGTCAGATTATTGTTTTGATCTCAGTTGCGAAAGCGTATTTTCAAGATGGTCAGTAATCTTTTTTACTTCAATATGAGGTCTGAAGATCACTCCTTTTCCTTTTTCTTCATCTGCAATATTAGATAAAATAATGACAGAGGTTTTTGTGTCCGGATAATAGATGTTCAGAGAAGGTGAACCTTTTACATAACCACTGTGGAAATAAGAACTGGGTTGGCCGATATTCAGCATAATTCCATAGGCATAACCCATTTTTCCAAAGATGGCATGGCGCCTTTCCGCACTTTTTGCCATAAAAAGTTTCAGTGTTTCCGGTTTTAATATTTTTCCGCCATACAGAGCGTTATTCCATGCATGAAGATCCTGAATGGTAGACAATATTCCGCCAGCCGGAGTTCCGATTTCCTTTCCTCCTAATCTTTTCGGCATGTTGGGAACTTCCTGAAATTTAGCAGGCGTGCCAATATAGGCACTTGCAAAATTATATCCTTTAAAAATATCTCCCGTAGAAGAATGTGTCATTCCTGCCTTTTTGAAAAGTTCCAGAACATTCTCATCATATGATTTCCCGGAAACCTTTTCCACAATTTTTCCAAGTGTATTGAAGCCGTCATTTGAGTAGAAAAAATCTGAGCCGCTCTTAAACATCAGCTTTCCACCCATGATATTTAACCCTGAGGTGTGGTTTAACAATTGATGAATCGTTATATTCTCATATTCTTTGGTCTGAAATTCCTTCAGATATTTTGAAGCTTTATCGGTTATGTTCAGTTTTCCCTGTTCCATCTGCAGTAAAATTAAAACGGCAGTGAATTGCTTGCTTACAGAGCCTATGGCAAAAATAGTATTGCTGTCAATTTTTGTTTTTCTTTTAAAATCTGAATAACCGTTTTCTCTTCTGTAAAGAGGTAAAGAGTCTTTGAAAACGGCAATGCTTCCATTGAAGTGATACTTTTTAAAAGTAGAATCAATCTGTTGTTCCAAAAGTGTTTTCTGAAAAGCTGAGATAGTAGAGTCTATAATTGCTTTTTTATCAACGGCATTGACTTTTGGAGCTTCAGTGGTACAGGAAAACAAAAAACAGAAAAGGGACAGGAATATTAAATTTTTGATCACAGGTGTTGTATTTTTAAATGATGATTGTATTATTAAAGATACTAAAATATCCAAAAGAGCATTATGGGATGCAAATTGCGTGCTAGAAAGGGGTTTTTATACCGGCTCTTTGTCATTTTATGGTTCCCTTTTAATATTTTTGAATAATATTTGTCACAAAATTATGAATGAACAGTTGAAAAACGATTCAGCAAACGTACGCCATCTGCTGGATATTGTCAAAGAACAGGGAATAGAATACCTGAACTCTATTGAAGAAAGATCTACATCGGTAGTCAACCATACATTAGAAAAACATACACTGCCTGATTCAGGATATGGAACGGAAGAGACTCTGCGGATTTTTAACCAAAAATTTGAACCGGTAATGGTAGCTTCTTCCGGGCCAAGATACTGGGGATTTGTAACCGGCGGCGCTACTCCGGCATCTGTTGCGGGAGACTGGCTTACAACTATTTATGATCAGAATACCCAGACTATGAAAGGTCAGGGAGATATTTCAGGAGTTATAGAAGTGGAAGCAATACGGCTTTTGCAGGAGCTTCTTCAGCTTCCGGAAAGTTTTTTGGGAGGTTTTGTAACGGGTGCTACCATGTCCAATTTTACCTGT